>ONKP01000003.1:28273-99543 GCA_900318405.1 uncultured Eubacteriales bacterium
GACGCGGCGTTCGCCTCACCGTATCACGCTTCGCGTGTACGGATGCGGCTCACTGCTCGCGCATATTTGCGTCGATCACGCATACAGTTTTCTGAGCACGCTTTGCATGCTCAAAAACTGCCTGCGTGTCGACGTTTCATACATAAAAAAACAGTCCTTCCCTCTGCAGGGACGGACTGATCCGCGTTACCACCCTTATTCCCGGAATCTGTATTCCGGACACTCATTGACGCTGTAACGTGCGTACACGTCCGGTCTTACTTTTCGACATGCCCGGTCTTCAGCATTTTTCTTACTGACCTGGTCTGTCCTGTTCGGATTGGAAGCTCCGGCGCGAACCTCGGGAAATGAAGGAACCTGAGAAGATTTTCAGCCGACGGTCTTCTCTCTCTGGCGGAAATCATATCCTTACTGACGCCATCAAAGCCTTTGCTATGATTTTTCAGACATTCGTATTCTAGTAGACAGTGTTGCTCTTTGTCAAGTGTGAATACAAGATGCAGCAATTACAATTCACTCGTTGCATGCCACTGTCACACATGGAGACTTCCAGCCTCGACGCCTGCAGAGGTCTCGGCTCGGGAGTCTCCATGTGTTCCGTGGCTCCGGCAGTGTCTGAATTGTAATGATGTAGTTTAATTTCACCTAAAAAAACAAGAAGCAGAACCTCGCGGTCTGCCTCTTAAAAGCCCGGGATGCCGCGCCTGCAAACTTGACTCCCAGACGAATCCAGGTGGGTTGCCTCATCTGAACTTTTGTCTTCCGTTCGGAGACGGCCTGACAGCCGTGCAGGAATATCGGCATCCCTTTTTAAGCAATTTGTAGGTTCAACATAATACAGGGTTATCGCACACCCCAGGTAAATTTCTTTTTTGTTATTATATATCCTATTTCCGCACTTGCAAAGCCTTATTTTTCGCCGTTTTCCAGCCGGCCACATCAATATGCTGTGATTTACTTCGCAGATCGCGCATTGATCATATTCACTGGCTGTATTCTGCCCCGAAATCACATATAGATCATATCAGCTGACAGCGTTACACCAAACAGCCAGCTAAAATGCCGCCCGGAATTATACACTGTTTACTTCGAGAGTGTGCGTTCCGCCGCGCGGATCACATGCTCCGCCAGCACCGTGGTCGTGACACTGCCCACGCCACCGGGTACAGGTGTAATCGCTCTGACGGCGGGTTCAACCTCGTCAAAAGCAACGTCGCCGCACATTTTTCCCTCATCATTGACGTGAATACCCACGTCGATGACCGTCTGATCCGGGTTCGTATATGAACTGCCGACAAGACCGGCCAGGCCTGCCGCTGCCACGAGGATATCCGCCTGTCTGGCCTCAGCCGCAGGATCTTTTGTCCTGGTATGACAGATCGTGACCGTCGCATTTTTCTTCATCAGCATCATGGCAACAGGTCGTCCAATGACCAGGCTCCGGCCGATAATCACTGCTTTTTTTCCTTCCACCGGGATGCCGTAGTGATGAAGGATCTCCATCACAGCCTGCGCCGTGCAGGGTGGAAAGCCCCTGTCACTGCCGCTGTAAACACCGGCCATAGAGATGTCCGTCACACCGTCCACGTCTTTTGCCGGTGCAATCTCGTTGATGATTTTCCTCTCATTCAGGTGTTTCGGCAGCGGGCGGAACAGAAGAATACCATGTACACTCTGATCTTCATTCAGGCTGCGAATTGTTTTCAGCAGCTCATCTTCTGTCACATCAGCCGGGAACACCCGCTTCGTGCAGATGACACCGGCTTTCTCGCACTTCTTCAACGCACCGCGTTCATAGGAAAGGTCTTCTTCTCTTTCCCCGACACGAACGACAGCGAGGCAGGGTTCAATGTCCGCCCTCTGCAGTTCTTCCGAGCGAGCCTTAAGATCTTCAAGCAGCGCCTGATTCACTTCCTTACCCAGCAGTCTGTCTGCCATCTTCATCCTCCTGTAATTATGCCTCGCAGCTGTCGCCGTCCGCATCCCAGCCTTCGACTTCATCCCTGCCTTTGCGCAGCATCAGATCCTCCACGCCATCCTGCGCGGATCTTCCTTCAAAAAGTACGGCGTTGACCACTTCGATGATCGGCATCTCTACGCCATATTTCTGCGCCAGCTTCAAACCTGCTCTGGCGGAATACACGCCTTCCACGACCTGATGCACTTCTTTCATCGCCTCTTCCATGGGAACACCCTGTCCCATCAGGTATCCGGCCTTCCGGTTGCGGCTGTGTACGGATGAACAGGTGACGATGAGATCACCGATGCCGGAGAGGCCGAAGAGCGTCCGCCGTCTGAGCCCCATCTTCTCACCCAGTCTCGCGATCTCCTCGCTGCCCCGCGTAATCAGAGCAGCCTTGGCATTGTCGCCGTACCCCATGCCGTCCGCCATGCCCGCCGCCAGGGCGATGACGTTTTTCAGAGCAGCGCCAAGCTGGATGCCCTGCATATCCGGACTGGTGTACACGCGGAAAAATGGTGCCATGAATGTCTTCTGCACGCAGAGCGCGGTTGCCTTGTTATGTGCGCCGGCGACGATAGCCGTCGGCATACCCTTTCCCACTTCCTCTGCGTGGCTCGGGCCGGAGAGCACCGCCACATTGGCATCCGGAATTTCTGATTCCAGAATCTGGCTCATAGTGTTCAGCGTAGATTCCTCGATCCCCTTGGTCACGCTGACGATCAGCTGTCCCGGTTCGACAAAGTTCTTCATCTTCTTCGCCGTCCCACGGAGAACCATGGAAGGCACGGCAACAACAAGCATATCCCTGTCTCGGCAGGCCTCTTCCAGTCCGCATGTATAGTGAACACTCTCCGGCAGAATGACGCCGGGCAGCTTGTCTCTGTTCTCGTGAAACTGTTCAAACATCGCCGTCTCGGACTGTTCATATGACCACAGCGTAACGCTGTGTCCGTTTTTACTCAGAAGCCATGTCAGTGCTGTTCCCCAGCTGCCTGACCCGATCACGCCAATATTGCTCATCAATTCCCGCCTTCCTTCTTGCGCTCCGCTTCGACAGCTTCATTTTTCTTATGAGAGAGGTACGTCTTCCTCTCGCATTGATGCACGAGCCGGCCGATATTTGTCCTGTGCTGAAAAATATTGAGCGCGACGATACACCACGTGAGGACGCACATCTCCGTCAGCCTCGCCGGCGTCATGTCATAGAGGCCGACCGCACTGCCGATCACGATGCCCAGGCCGAACTCCAGCGAGAGACTGATCGAGCAGATGGATACATAGTGCGTCAGGAAAAACAGGCCGAAGAACAGAATGATGCCGATCACGATCCAGCGCCAGTCACCGAAGGCAATGATCATGCCGGCCGTACATGCGATGCCCTTGCCTCCCTTGAAATTCATATAAAAAGGAAAATCATGTCCGATCACAACACCCGCCGCCGTCCAGATCTTCAGCAGCGGAAACAGCTCCGGATAAGAATGCCGGAAAATCAGCCACGTAACCAGTATGGCGATGATGCACTTGGACACATCGCCCGCCATCGTGATGAGGCCCGCCTTCGCTCCCATACTGCGGAGCATATTGGTCGTGCCCGCATTGCCGCTCCCGACCTTGCGGATATCCACATGAATGATCTTCCCATACAGGTATGCGGTCTGCATCAGCCCGAAGCAGTAGCCGATCAGCAGACAAACCAGCCGAACCATCATTTGCTCTCCTTCTCTTCTCTCTCCCGCACGATAAACCGGAGCGCCGTACCCCTGTATCCGAAGGCATCACGGATCTGATTCTCCAGATATCGCGTGTAGGAAAAATGCATGAGCTTCTTATCGTTGACAAAAATAACGAACGTCGGCGGTTTCACGGCCACCTGCGTCATGTAGTAAATCTTCAGTCTTCTGCCCTTGTCTGACGGCGGCTGCTGCATGGCTGTCGCCTGTGTCAGAATGTCGTTGAGGACACCGGTCTGAATGCGGAGCGTCGACGCCTCGAGCACATTGTCGATCGTGTCGAAGAGCTTCGGCAGCCTCTGTCCCGTGAGGGCAGAGATAAAAATAATCTCCGCATAATAGGCGAAGGAAAGTGTGCTGCGCACCTTGTCCGTGAACTCCTTCATGGTGTGGTCGTCTTTTTTCACCGCATCCCACTTGTTAACGGCAATGATCAGGCCTTTGCCCGCGTTGTGCGCGATACCGGCGATCTTGGCATCCTGCTCCGTGATTCCCTCGACCGCATCGATCACAACGATGGCCACATCGCATCGGTCAACGGCGGAGACCGCGCGGATCACGCTGTAGCGCTCAATGTCCTCACTGATTTTGCTCTTGCGGCGCAGCCCCGCCGTGTCGATCAGCACATAATCGCGGCCCTTGTGAGTCACCACTGTGTCAATCGCATCCCGGGTTGTTCCTGCCACATCGGAAACAATGACGCGATTCTCTCCGGTCAGTCTGTTGATGATGGAAGACTTGCCTGCATTCGGCTTGCCGATCACCGCGATCTTCGGGCGGTCATCCTCTTCTTCCTGTGCATTCTCATCCGGAAAATGCGCGATCACGGCATCCAGCAGATCGCCGAATCCGGATTTTCCCTCCGCAGAGATCGGATACGGTTCACCGAGTCCGAGATTATAAAACTCGAATACATCCATCTGCTGCTTGCGGAAATTATCCACCTTGTTGACAGCCAGGATGACAGGCTTTCTGCTGCGGCGAAGCATGTCAGCGACCTCATGGTCTGCATCCGTCACGCCCTGCCGGACATCCGTGATAAAAATAATGACGTCCGCCGTCTCCATCGCGATCTGCGCCTGTTCTCTCATCTGCGTCAGGATCACGTCTTTGCTCTCCGGCTCGATACCACCGGTATCAATGATGGTAAATTCCCTGTCCAGCCAGGACACATCCGCGTAGATTCTGTCCCTTGTCACGCCGGGCGTATCCTCAACAATAGAGATTTTCTCCCCGGCAAGGGCATTAAAAAATGTCGATTTACCCGTATTAGGTCGTCCCACGATCGCTGCGACCGGTTTGCTCATACATCTGTCTCCTTTTATGTTCTTTGCTTTTTTCCAGACCGAGGACGCTGCGGCAGAATTCCCTGCCCCCCTCGTCCACAACGCGGAGCGGTATACCGAGTTTCTGCTCCGCCTGGTCCGTCGTTATATCATCCAGAAATACATTTTCGCCTGATCTCAGCATGTTGCAGGGAATTAAAATCTCATCAGGCCTGCTGTTTTCTATATTGTCAACTGCATCTTCACTGATGTGCCTGTTATTTATTTCCGGGCGTTTTTCAGATTGTAATGTATCTGTATTGGCATTACCGTCAGATTGTAATGTACCTGTATTGGCATTACCGTCAAGTTGTAATGTACCTGTATTGGCATTACCGTCAGATTGCTCTCTGTCTGAATTTATATTGCTGTCATTATGTCCCCTGTCTATATAAGTTCTGACACCGAAAGACTCTTTTACATATCCAGGACAAAGATACGCTCCAACCTGCCGGATCAGGTCCTGCCCGGTAATCAGGCCGGACACCGTGATCATCGTCCCAAAGAAATCGTTCACCACCGCGAGAACCCGGACTTCCACCTGCGGATAACGTTCCATGATCTGTGATGCCAGATCCCGAATCGTATCTGCGGCAAGTTCCCCGGTTGCGATCAGCACACGCCGTGGCTTTACTGCGGAACTTTCAGGCGCTTCGTCCCGCAGGAATTCCGATACCTCTTCCCGAAGCAGACGAAGCATGCCCACGCCGTTTTCCAGCTGCAGATAACCATCATAGCGCTCCGCCTCCGGCAGAGGTCTTTTTGCGAGCAGATACCATTCATCCGAGGCGTGGATGAAATGGATGCCGTATTCCGGATAGATCTGTTTCTGCCAGTCCTCAATGAGGTCGATCACATGACCGGCATCCTCCGCTGTAAACGGCTCCAGCGGATACAGATCCTTCCTGAATTTGGAAAGCCCGACGGGAACCACAGACACACTCCGGAGCGACGGCAGATATGACGTCAGATCCCGGATGCTGCGGTCCAGTTCTTCCCCGTCATTGACGCCCTTGCACAGGACGATCTGGCCGTTCATCTCAATCCCCGCGTCAGCGAGTTTCCGCACCTTCGGAAACACCTCACCGGCATGCCGATTGTGCAGCATTTTTACACGAAGCTCAGGATTTGTCGTCTGAAACGAGATATTGATTGGCTCCATCCGGTAACGGATCAGCCTGTCGATGTCGTCATCGCTCATATTTGTGAGCGTCACGTAGTTGCCCTGCAGAAAAGAAAGCCTTGAATCATCATCCTTGAAATACAGGGTATCACGCATACCTTTCGGCATCTGGTCGATGAAGCAGAAAATGCAGTGATTCCGGCAGGATTTGTAATCATCCATCAGACTGCTGTCGAAGTCGATGCCGAGATCTTCATCAGGATCTTTCTCGATCTCGAGCTCCCATTCTTCGCCATTCTTTTTTCGAATCACAACGACGATATCTTCGTCATCCGTCAGAAAGCGGTAGTCAAAAATATCTTCGACCTCCCGGTCGTTGATCGTCAGCAGCACATCGCCCGACTCGATCTGCATCTCTTCTGCAATACTGCCCGGCTGTACGCTCCGGATCACATGTCCCTTTTCTGACATTTTCCCACTCCTGCCTGTCACCGAATTGCCTGTCATCAGCTGATATATCCGCATGTATGCGTCCAAATTACATATCGTTATCTGACATTTTCTGCGTGTCTTTGTCCGGATTACATGTCTTTATCTGACAGTTTGATGTGGGTGTCATAAGTATGATAACCGGATCACTATGCGCTGCACGCCATAATCCTCCTCATCATATCAGCGTGACCAAAAAATGGCAAGTTTTGCGATTTTTACCGTCTGAAGTTTCATTGACACTAAAAAATGTACATGCTACACTTGTCTCGGCTGTGCGGAAATGACATATGTTACACAGCCAGTGCAGGAAAAAGTGCGTACACGGCATACTGAACTATGCCGCCGACGGACTCATACATTTCGTGGTGCACGCGCAACGTGCGTGTTATTACATTTTCTATGGAGGAAACATGTCTATCACCAAGTATCTGCTTAATGCAGCCGCAGTAGCACCTTTGAAACTGATCGCCCTCCCGGGCTGTGAACCGCTGGCGGAGACCGTAAACAACTATCTGGTTCAGTTCCGTCAGGAAGTTTCCGACGCCAATCCCGCAAAGAAAACGCTATATGGTTATAAGGAAGATTCCTATCTCGTGAACTGTGATCTTCCCCGTTTCGGCAGCGGCGAAGGCAAATGTGTCATCAATGAATCTGTTCGTGGTGTCGATCTCTACATTCTCGTTGATGTGTGCAACTACAGCATGACCTACAAGGAATTCGGTGAGATCAACCATATGAGCCCGGATGACCATTTCCAGAACCTGAAGCGTGTCATCTCGGCTGTCAACGGAAAAGCACACCGCATCACCGTCATCATGCCTTTCCTTTACGAAAGCCGTCAGCACAAGCGTACCAACCGCGAGTCACTGGACTGTGCCATCGGTCTGGAGGAGCTCAGCCGCATGGGCGTGACCAACATCGTCACCTTCGATGCGCACGATCCCCGCGTGGCCAACGCAGTTCCGCTCATGGGATTCGATAACTTCTTCCCGACCTATCAGTTCCTGAAGGCTCTGCTGAAATCAGAGCCGAATATCCGTCTTGACAATGATCATGTGATGATCATCAGCCCTGATGAAGGTGCCATGTCGAGAGCCGTATATTTTTCCAACGTACTCGGTGTGGATATGGGTATGTTCTACAAACGCCGCGACTACTCCCGCGTTGTCAACGGCAAGAACCCGATCGTCGCTCATGAATTCCTCGGCGATTCCGTGAAGGGCAAGGACTGCATCGTCATCGACGATATGATCTCTTCGGGCGGCAGCATGCTTGATGTCGCACAGCAGCTGAAGAGCCGTGGAGCCAAGAATGTATACGTATGCTGCACCTTTGGCCTCTTCACGGACGGGCTTGAGAAGTTTGACGAATACTACAAGAACGGCATTATTCGCAAAGTCATCACAACCAACCTGATCTATCAGACGCCGGAGCTTCTCTCCCGCGAATGGTACGGAACGGCAAAGATGGGCAAGTACGTGGCCAGCATCATCGATACGCTGAACCATGATATTTCCATCGAAAAGGTACGTGATACCACAGCGAAGATCAACAAGCTCGTCAAGAGGCATTCACCGGTTGACGGCACCGAATAAGGATCTTATGACAGCAAGGCCCGGACATTGGTCCGGGCTTTTTCAGTGCATATAGATCCGTTGAATATACCATTCATCAGCAGTTTACATAGGGAAATGCATTCTTCCAGTGCCGCAGTTTGCTGCCCTCTATGGCGATCACGTCAAATCGGCACGGCAGGTCGGTGCTGATGCCTTTCTGCAATCGGTAATAATCTGATACGCGGGATATCGCCATCTGCTTACGAAAGGACACGGCTTCTTCCGGGTGTCCGCTGCCGGAAGTCTTTCGATACTTCACTTCTACAAAAACGAGACACCCTTCGTGAGGGAAAACATCGCCGGCAGCTTCTTCCATCATCAGATTTTCCGCTGCACATCTTCCATCCGCCTGAGAAAGCTTATTGTCTGAACGACCGGGATCGACAGCAATCAGGTCAATTTCTCCCATCCGGCAGCGAAAGCTGTGTGACAATATCCTGTAGCCTTTGCTCATCAGATATCGGGCTGCGATCTCCTCATAAGCAGTACCGGTTTTTCGCCTGTTTGTTTTGTTTTCACCGCTTCCCGTTGCAGGCACTGCTTCACCGTCCTCTCATATTTATCCAACAATCCCCATACGATAAATCGTGCCACATACTGTATTAGCTGCCTCGAAAACGCATCCAGTCTCTTACACACGCTCCGCGTGTGACGAGTCTGTCTGCGATTCGAAGAGCTTATGCAATAAAATGTCCTATAAATGACCTCCTGTGAATCGCACACGGTCCGATCTCTTTCAGCGCCGCGATATGAGCCGCCGTTCCGTATCCCTTATTGGATGCGAAATCATAACCCGGATACACTTTATCGTATTCCACCATTTCACGGTCTCTCGTGACTTTCGCCATAATGCTCGCCGCGGCGATACTCTGACTTTTTGCGTCGCCCTTGATAATCGATACCTGATGGATATCATCCAGTCCCGGAATGTGCACAGCGTCTACGAGCAGAAGATCCGGCTTTACAGCAAGTCCCAGTACAGCCTGCCGCATGGCTTCATAATCAGCCTGAAGGATATTGATCTCGTCAATCCGCTCCGGCGAAGCATAACCTACATTCCAGCAGATGGCTGCCTCACGGATGATCTCATAAAGCTCTTCCCTGCGTTTCGGCGACAGTTTTTTGGAATCGTTAATGTGCAGAATACGTGCGTCTTTGGGAAGGATCACAGCGCCTGCGACGACAGGCCCGGCAAGAGGCCCTCTTCCTACTTCATCAATGCCGCAGATGTACTCGGCCTCAGGATATTTCTTCTCAAATTCACAGAGCGCTTCGACTCTGGCTCTCTCCTTCTCCAGCCGAAGCTGTCTCTTCGCCTCAGCCATCTCTTTCTGCGTCATCGCATCTTCTCCTCTTCAAAGAAGTGGGCTGGACTCCCCTGTCAGGTGGTTATCCATACTTCAAATATAATATATACTATCATGCATACAATAACATTTCAACGGTATTTCATTGTCTGCTTTTTATATACTTTCCGACTTCCCGATCATCCCATCCGTCCCGATAATATGCCGGTACAGCCACTGTACGATAAGGTTCACCATCTGGATGTACTCTTCCTTCTCCAGAGCTGTCTCACCGATTCCCTCCGTTGTCTGAAGGAACTGCGCGTGCTGGATCTTCTGCCTTGGCAGAATCGGATCGTGAGTCTGCTCCATATAGACCTCCTCATCCTGAAAATGCCTCTTCATATATTCCATGATCTCATGAATCAGGTCACACGCCTTCTCCGGCACATATTCCGTGTCATTCACCAGACCGACCGCTCTGTTGGCCAGCACAAAGATTCCCCGATGCTCCCCGTCTATTTTTTCATTGCCGGTCAGCATATCATCCGTAAATTCATAATATGTGCATTCCGGCAGACTGTCATCCCACACAATCTCGCTTTCATTCCTGGAGAGGATATTCATCTCCACCTGATATGCCTGGCGATTCTGCATGACTGCTATCTTTCTCACCCGATACCGGACATAATAATTCCACGCCGAATAGTCAAACAGATGAAACTGATCCATATCCTTAATTTCCGAGAGAAAATCGCTGAAGCGGACAAATCCCGGTCTGCCGCTGTTAAATTCCGCCTCCAGGTCATCCACGGATTCGACGCCAAGCTCCTGTAAACTGTTCAGAAGATCCCCGTTGCAGAACAGAACCCGGAATGCATCATCCCGAAGCTCGATGATCATCAATCTGCTGTCTGACATCAGATCGATCTCACTGACTGCATCGAAGTAAGGTTTCTCGTTCAGCGGTTCGACCTGCATATCCTTGCTGCGGCACAGACGCATGATTTCCTCATATGGCAGTGGCTTACTGTAGTAATACCCCTGCAGTTTCTCACAGCCCAGCCGCATCAGAAATTCCGCCTGCTCCTTCGTCTCCACACCCTCCGCGAGCGTGCGGATGCCGATTTTCTTATCCATTGCGACCACTGATGCGATGATCTCCCGCGAACGCGGTGTATCATTCCGGAGAAACACCATATCCAGCTTCAGCACATCGAAATGATAATCCTTCAGCAGATTCAGCGTCGAATATCCGCTGCCGAAATCATCCATCCAGATCTCATACCCGGCATTTCTGAAACGATCCAGCGTCTGATAGATTTTTGTCTCCTTCGACATGACAATACTTTCCGTCACCTCGATATGCAGAAGATTCCTCGAAACCTTATACTCCTGCATAATCGCCTCGATCTCTCCGAAAATATCGCAGTCAAGGAAATCGATCCGGGACAGATTGACTGACACAGAGATCTGGTTCAGTCCTGCCTCACCGCATGCCGCTATATTTTTCACGGCACTGCGAATGACACAGAGATCCAGCTTCCAGATCAGCCCCGCATCCTCCAGCGGTTCGATAAAATCCATCGGCATCAGCATGCCTCTCTGCGGATCATCCCACCGTGCCAGCGCCTCCATGCCGCAGAGTTCATTGGAGAAGCTGCGGATCAGGGGCTGATAATACACTTTGATCCAGCCCCGGCTGATCGCCTCGTCTATATTCAGAACCACATAACGGGAAATACTCAGATGTTCCCCGAGCTTCTGCGTATAGATGGAGAAAAATGTATTCATGTGATCCCGGTTGTCATCACTGGCGGCCTTTGCGCGATTGCAGACTGTCATCGGCTCAACCGCATAATCTTCCCAGACGCATGCGCCCACACTGCAGTCCACATCCTTCGGTACCAGCTGCTTCACCAGACTCCGAATCACCTCCGCTTTATGCGAGAGGTCGTATGCGTCTGTCAGGATCACAAAGTGATCCACGTCAAAGCGCGACACCACAGCCTTCGCGAAGAGCTTATCCAGACTCCGGCCGAATGTCTGCAGAAAATCATCACCCGCTGTCAGCCCGTAGCGGATATTAATCTGCCGGAAGCCCGCCACATCCACATACAGTACGGCCAGCTGATTCCCGCCTTCGGCTGCATGGGCGTCCTTCTGCTCCTGCATCACGCCCAGAAAAGATCGCATAGCAAGAAGACCCGTCAGCGGATCCAGTTCCGGATTCGTCTGCGTATTCAGTATGGTACTCAGTGATTCATGCAGACGGGAGCGCAGAAGTTCCTGCACGAAAAATACATAGAACACCTCTCCAACGCCAGGAATTTCCACCCGATGGCCAAATTCATCTACATAGATCACGGAGCCGTCCTTCCGTATGATCCGGTAATTGACGAAATCCAGATGCTCCCTGCCATCGTCCATCTGCTCCTGAATCTCTCTTTCCACCCGTTCCCGGTCATCCGGATGCGGCAGCGTCTGGAAAGATCCGTCGGTCAGCTGCAGGAACTCATCCATGTTCTCACAGCCAAATGCCTGGATCAGATACCTGTTGGCATACAGAATTTTTTTTGATGCATCAGCGCAGTATATCAGTACGCCTCCGGGCATCCGCTCAAGATCCGAAACAGAAATATTGTCTGCAAATTTTTTTGTCATGTCATCCATGGTAAATATTCCCCATCCTGCAGTACTGCAGCAATACAATTGCCACCCCATATTGATGCTATATAATACTTTTATACCACAATATCATGATCAGGCCATATATTTTTCTTATCTTCAGCTTTTTATCTTCTGCTTTTTATCTTCTGCTTTTTATCTTCTGTTTTTTTATCTTCAGCTTCTTATCTTCACTTCCTCGCATTGATACTGTTCCAGATATTTCTCAGCACTTTTACGCTCTTTGTATCTGACAGAATCTCCTGATATGTGGAAACCGTTTCTTTTCTGTCTGGTGAGACATCGGATGCATTACGTTGCCTGTATTCAGCGGGTGTGCATCCATACAGTCTGATGAAATCACAAAAGAAATCATGAAAGACAAAAAAAGACGTCAATCTGCCAAAACAGGCACAGATCAACGTCTCTGATTCTTTATTTTCTCGTATTCTGTTTCTGATTATCTGGTTCCTGACAACAATTTGATCGAACTTTTATTCCTTTCGCCGATTTATTCGGATTCATCAATTCTTTTTGTCAGCTTATTCGGATTTCTTTGTTCCTTCCGGCAGCTGATCCAATGTGAACCGCCCAAGTTTTCCGCTGCGGAATTCGTCCGACAGCACGCCGGCGGCCCGCTCCGTGGAAACCTCACCGCCTTTGACGATGAAACCACGCTTTCTTGCGATCTCTGCGAGGAGCTCTGCATCCTTCAGATCAGAAGTTTCCTCGATATGATAACGGTCTGCCAGCGCTCCGGGATATCTGGTGCGCAGAAAATGGATGATCTGCCAGGCGAGTTCCTCATCCTCGTAGACGTTATTACTGATCGAACCAATCATGGCCAGCTTTTCTCCGGCCTCCGGGTCATCAAACTTCGGCCACAGAATTCCCGGCGTATCCATGAGATCAAGACCCCCGCTCAGGTGGATCCACTGTTTTCCACGCGTCACGCCGGGCTTATCTCCCGTCTTCGCCATGGATTTCCCCGCCAGGGAATTGATGAAGGTTGATTTTCCAACATTCGGGATGCCACAGACCATGGCGCGGATCGTACGGTTCCGGATGCCCCTTTTTGCATCCCGTTCGCGTTTTTCGCGACATGCCGCTTCCGCCAGAGGCCGTATCCGTTTCAATGAGGCCTTCTGTCTGGTATCGGCAGCGAGCACCTGCATGCCCAGGCTGCGGTAATAAGCTATCCAGGCCTTCGTTCCTGCTTCATCCGCGAGATCCGACTTTGTCAGGATCAGCAGGCGTCCCTTGCCGTTTCCCATCTGCTGAATATCCGGATTCCGTCCTGACAGCGGCACACGGGCATCTACCAGCTCAATGATCATATCCACCAGTTTCAGATCTTCCTGCATCTGGCGTTTCGCCCGGGTCATATGTCCCGGATACCACTGTATATCCATATTCTTCTCCACTTCGATATTTACTGGTCTTACTGTCCATTACAGTTCAGGCACTGTCAAAGCCACGGAACTCATGGAAACTTCCAGGCCGACGAATGAGTGAACGAGAACTACCACATTGTTTTCAGCAGGTTTAATGGAAGATCAGCGCTGACGGAACACGAAGCCATATTTTTCCGGTGATCTCGTCTTCTGTCACGTTGCCTATAGATGCCGAACGGCTGTCCTCACTTCCGTTCCGGTTATCTCCCAGGACAAAATACTCGTTATCCGTCAGCGTAACCGGATCTGCCGCCAGCCCGGCATTCAGTATCGTCGGACAGTCATCACCCACATAGGTCTGGCCGTTTATTTTTACCTGTCCGTCCTCGATCTGGATCGTCTCGCCCGGTAGTCCGATCACTCTCTTCACATGAAGACAGGAGCCGTTGTCACTCTCCGTCCGGAACACAATGATGTCCCCTCTTTTGGGTGCAGAGATATGGTAGATGAGCGAGTTGATCAGGTAGGTGTCACCGCTCGAGATTGCAGGCTCCATGGAACTGTCGCTGATCTTCACTTCTTTGCCGAACGCCCTGGCGACAAAATAAGCGACCAGAACTGTCAGCAAAATGGCCATCAGCCAGAGAAACGCTTTCACCAGGCGGGAAACGGATGCCCGTGTGCGTCCTTTGTGTCTGGCGGCGTATTCCTCTTTCCTGCGTTTTTCTTCTGCCAGGCGCTCATTCTCAGAATCTTCCCACGCCTTTATCTGCTCAAGCTCGATCTGTTCTACAGTTTTCGGATATGACCTTTTGTTTTTCTGATTTCCGGAAAGCGAATTTTGCGGCATTTGATCACCTCCGCTCATTTGTAAACAACTACGCCATCACCGCACATGGAATTAACAGCTTTGCCATCATCACGCATGTAATGCAGAATAAAAATCATGGATGCTGTATCCTGTGCCTGGATTGCTTGATCAGAAACCGCCTGTGTCAAACGATCAGGCACCATACATAAATAAAAAGGAGGTTCAGATACCTGAGCCCCCTGCTTGTCCAAAACATCGTCATGCTTCGCAGATTCCGCTGAAACACGTCTTATTTTACAACTGCTTTTACCTTTGCTGCCTTGCCGACACGATCTCTCAGGTAATTCAGTTTTGCACGTCTTGCTTTACCCTGACGGATGATCTCTACCTTCTCTACGTTCGGAGAATGGATCGGCCAGGTCTTCTCAACGCCTACGCCGTTGGAAATCTTACGAACGGTGAAGGTTGCGCGGTTGCTTCCGCCCTGCTTCTTAAGAACGATGCCCTCGAAAACCTGTGTTCTCTCACGGGTACCCTCTTTGATCTTGTTGTACACACGTACGGTGTCGCCAACACGGAACTCCGGAGCCTCTGCCTTCATCTGCTCCTGCTCGATTTTTTTGATAATGTCGTTCATTTCTATCTCTCCTTTATATAAAAACATAACGGATGTTCTTATCACCGATAAACGTGACAGCGGACCATCACTGCAGACTGTCTACCTGCCCGCAGACTTGATAAATATACCACATCACCGTGCCAGATACAAGCACTTTCTGCATTTGCTCAGTTCAGCCACTTTCTGCATCCAGCTTCTCCCGGAGCGCCACCGCCATCCCTGCGATCTCCTCGTCCGAGGTGCCGGCGTCAGCAGATGCGAGCGTGACGACACGAAATCCCTTCCGGTTCAGCATCATTTCCATGCGCACGGGAGCCATATCCCAGTCTTCGCCCTCATTCATGAACAGGTCGACTTCCTCAGCCTCGCTCGAAGGGCGGCAGGTATCGGCCTCACGTTCCTTCTCCTCCTGCCCCGGATTCGTCGTGCCGCTCACCAGCAGGATCACGGCTCTGCTCTGATCACCACTGACGGAGCGGAAACGTGCTTCATCCATGGCATCCGGCGTCAGGGCAAAAATAACGAGGTCGTCAGGACCAAATTTCCTTCCCGACTTCTGAAGCTTCCGCCGGTCAAAATCCATGAAATCGCCGTAACGGGTCACGGCATCCGTATATTTTTTACCGAATTCGGCGGCTGTGTCGCCGCCGCCTGTGATACAGGTCACGTGCAGATTCTTTTTCATCAGGTCAGGGCGCCTCTCCTTTGTTCGCTTCAGAGATTCTTCATATCTCCATTTCTCCACAGCTGTGTGATCACCGGAGAGAAGCACCGCGGGAACTTTTTCTCCGCGCCACTCGACCGGTCTTGTGTACTGCGGATATTCCAGCAGATTGTCCTGCAGCGATTCAAACCGTGCCGAATCATCGTTAGGAAGTACCCCGGGCACAAACCGGGAAACCACATCGATCACAACAGCAGCCCCCAGTTCTCCGCCGGTCATCACGTAATCGCCGATGGACAGATACTCATCAACACACGCATCAAGCGCGCGCTCGTCGATCCCTTCATAATGACCGCAGAGAAGGATCAGACTTTTCTCTCTGGCGAGCTCTTCCGCCTTCGGCTGCGTGAGCACTTTGGCCTGCGGGGTGAGGTAGATCACCTTCGTCTGTCCGCCGGAAGCCTCTTTTGCCGCCTCGACAGCACGCACAACAGGTTCCGCCTGCATGACCATGCCTGCGCCGCCGCCATAGGGATAGTCGTCCACTCTTCCGTCGGCTCTCTCGGCGTAATCACGGATATTGACAGAATGCAGCCGGAGAATGCCCTTTTTAACTGCACGTCCCGTAATGCTTGTATTAACGATCGTATCAATCAGTTCCGGAAAAAGCGTAAGCACATACCAGTCCATGACAGGTCCCCGCTTTCATCGGAAGCTGGATGATCCGGAACCGCTGTTCAAATAGGTGTTCATATATTGCTCCAGTTCCTTCATAAAGGCCGGATCAGACATCAGCCGGGCTGCGGCTATATAGGCAATGATCCAGAACACAAGCAGTATGATACCGAGCACGAGACCGATGATGGCAAACGCCTTAAACCGCGATGCATAGGCCATGGGATTTTTTCTGATCTGCATCAGGGCCGCGATGCCCATGACAATGGCAAGCACACAGGGAATAAAGAAAAATTCACCGAACGGAATGGACAGCAGTCCGAAGATAAAGGCCGCTACAGCAAGGCCGCAGGACTGCGCATCGCCGCGGTTCGGGTAATTGCCGTAACCATAGCCGCCATCCGGATACCCGCCATAATTTCCGCCATTGCTTCCGCTATTCGGATTACCGTTATAATTGCCGCCGTAATTTCCGCCACTGGCAGAACCGCCATTACCACCGGCAGCATCCTGTCCCTGGTTCCAGCCCGCGTCATAACCTGACCCGTTCTGTCCATAGCCATTACCGTAACCCGAATTCCGGTTATCCCAGCCGTTATTGCCTGAAGACCCGTTCCAGCCATTGTTCTGACCGTTATTACCGAAAGCTCCGTTCCAGCCATTGTCCTGCCCGTTATTACCGGAAGACCCGTTCCAGCCATTATCCTGTCCGTTGCTGCCGTAGCTTCCGTTCTCAGACCCGGTATTCTGTCCAGTCGCGTTATTTCCCTGTGCATAGCTTCCGGACTGAAAATTTCCACCGGCAGACGTATTGTTCTGCTGTCTGTCAAGATCCTCCAGCGGATGCCACTGACCGAACTGCCAGTACCCCTGTGCCTGCCCGGAAGCATCTGTATCTCTTCCGTTATTTCCGGAGACATCGGATGCCGATGCCGTCTGCGTTCCGTTTTCTCCGGTTTTTCCCTGATCCTGAGCATCCATACCTGGAACAGGGCGTCCGCAGTTGCTGCAGGCCTTCGCATCATCAGGAAGTTCTGCACCGCAGTATATACATTTCTTCATCTGTTCTGCCTCCGTTATCATCCGTCCGACCGGTCTGTTTTCTTCTCGTTGATCAGACCGGGAAGCAGATGTACCTTCATCTGCCCTGCCTCGACGTTAACGCTCATGATACACGCTTTAATTGCCGGAATCAACACTTCCCCGTATGCATCCGTCTGAACCGCGTATACATCATTCGCGCCCGTACTGATCACATCCGTGAGCTTTCCGAATGCTTTTCCGTCATCCGTAAACACCTGCATGCCGATCAGATCCGCGATATAGTATTCGTTTTCTTCGAGCGGAACACCCTTTTCCCGCGGTACATACAGACTACAGCCGCGGCAAAGCTGTGCGTCATCCATGGTCTCGATGCCGGAAAGCTTCAGAATGACCATGTTTTTGATGTACTTGACAGATTCCACAGTATGCGCCTCTCTGCCGCTTTTCCGTTCAAGAATCACCTCGTCGAGATCGTCAAAACGCTCGGGATCATCCGTTGTCGGAAAAACGCGAAGCTCGCCGTGCACCCCATGCGGAGCGGTAACTGCACCGACTTTCAGAAATTTTTCCATGGGTATTTCTCTCCATATAAGATAACACATGAAAACGCTGCGAAGCAGTTCCCGCACTGCCGATCCATCATCAGCTTCCTGTGCGCAGACTCCACATCCGCAGCGTTTACACAAATCCCATTGTTGCCATACAGTGTCGCACCGCACAGCCTGTTACTCTACGATTTCTACCGTGACCCTTTTGTCAATCCTTGTGGATGCAGCCTTCACTACAGAGCGGATTGCTTTTGCGATTCTTCCCTGACGACCGATCACTCTTCCCATGTCTCCCGGCGCCACCTTCAGCTCTATGGTGATCTCATCGCCGTTCTCGACCTGGTTAACAACCACCTGGTCCGGTTCATCCACAAGGGCTCTGGCGATCACTTCTACCAGCTCCCTGATCATAACAGCACCTCCGGTTTCGTCGATTATTTTTCGATACCAGCTGCCTTGAAGATCTTTCCAACCACTGCGGTCGGCTGTGCTCCGTTGTTAAGCCACTTCTTTGCAGACTCCTCATTTACCTTGAATGTGCTGGGCTCGGTGTTCGGATCATAGGTTCCGATCTCCTCGATAAAACGGCCATCGCGCGGTGAATTAGCGTCTGCTACAATGATTCTGTATGCCGGTGCTTTTTTCTTACCAACTCTTCTTAAACGAATCTTTACTGCCATTTCTGATTCCTCCAAAAAATAAATGTAAAAATAAAATGTTATCTATCATAATCTCTGTCAGGATATTGCCAGCCAGAGGAATTATGCCTGTGTACGCTGTGCAGTGAAACTGCCTGTTCATGCTGCACAGTAGAGCTCATATCAGCTCATGCACTGCTGTTTATGAGAACGGGAAGCCGCCGCCGAATCCGCCGAACATGTTGCCCATGCCTCTTCTGCGTTTACCTTTCTTTCCGCCCATGCCGCCCAGCTGTTTCATCATCTTGCGGCTCTGTTCAAACTGCTTCAGGAAGCGGTTGACCTCGGCGATATCCAGGCCTGCGCCTTTGGCGATGCGCTGCTTTCTTGATACATTGATCAGATCCGGATTGGCTCTCTCCTGCGGTGTCATGGAGTGAACGATCGCTTCCGTATGAGCCAGCTGTTTTTCGTCAACGGCATTTTCGATATCTTTCATCTTGCCGCTCATGCCGGGCATCATCGAAAGGATACCCGAAATACCGCCCATATTCCGCATCTGCTCCATGCTCGTCAGATAGTCGTTAAAATCAAATTTCGATTTCCGGACATGCTTCTCGAGCTCTTTTGCCTTATCCTGATCGACATTTGCCTCAGCTTTTTCAATCAGGCTCATGACATCGCCCATGCCGAGGATTCGGCCCGCCATGCGGTCGGGATAGAACTGGACGAGATCTTCCATCTTCTCGCCCATGCCGACATACATGATCGGCTTGCCGACCACGGCTTTGATGGACAGTGCAGCACCGCCTCTTGTATCGCCGTCGAGCTTGGTGAGAATGACGCCGTCAACGCCCACCTGATCATTGAAGGACTTCGCCACATTCACGGCTTCCTGTCCTGTCATGGCGTCTACAACCAGCAGCGTCTGATCTACACCGACGGTATCGCGGATGCGGACGAGCTCACCCATCATATCCTCATCGATCTGCAGACGTCCTGCCGTATCGATGATCACCACATTTTTACCGTTTTTCTCAGCGTGCTCAACACCGGCTTTTGCAATATCCACAGGATCTTTTTTGTTTCCCATGGAAAAAACTTCGACGCCGACCTTTCCGCCGTTCGTCTGCAGCTGTTCCACAGCGCCGGGCCTGTAGACATCGCAGGCTACGAGGAGCGGGCTGCGTCCTTTGCCTTTCAGCTGACCTGCCAGCTTGGCGGCTGTCGTCGTTTTACCGGAACCCTGAAGGCCCGCCATCATGATGATGGTGAGTTCGTTTTTATTTTTCAGAGAAAGCTCTACAGGCTCCGGTCCCATCAGGCTGACCAGTTCATCGCGCACGATCTTGACAACCATCTGTCCCGGATTCAGGCCGTGCATCACGTCCTGTCCGATGGCTTTTTCCTCGACGCTTTTCGTGAACTGCCTGACGACTTTGAAATTGACATCGGCTTCCAGCAGGGCCATCTTCACCTCACGCAGTGCGGCTTTTACATCCGCTTCCGTGAGCGTGCCCTTGCTCCGAAGGTTCTTGAAAGCATTCTGCAGTTTATCGGTTAAACTTTCAAAAGCCATACGTAATCTCCACAGAGCATAACGCTTATAATTCATCCAGTATCTCAGAGGAAATCTCGCGAATTGCTCTGAGACGATTTTCTGTATCAGTATCTTCCGTCTCCGTCAGCTTCTGGATTCGGCGGACATCGGAACGGATCTTCATGAAGCGTTCCACAAGATGCAGCCGATTTTCATAATCTTCCAGCTGCTTCACGGTCCGGCGCATCAGATCATGCACACCCTGCCGGCTGATGCCCTCTTCCCTCGCGACCTCCGCCTCGGAGTAGTCGTCGAAGTTGACCGCCTGATAGATGCGACGCTGGTGTTCTGTCAGCAGTTCGCCGTAAAAATCATAGAGATAAGATTTTTCAACAAAGGCTTCCACAAACTGCCGTCTCCCACCACTGAAGCTCACTACTCATATAAAAATACAGGTACGTTTTGCGCGCACCTGTATAATATAAGCCTGTTCAGGCGATGTGTCAAGCATTTTTGCTTGACGCGTTAATTTTCCTCACGGTTTTCCAGATCCTCATACTGGCGATGATGGCCCACATATTTATAGGCAGGACGGATAATCTTGCCGCCGCTCACGATCTCCTCGATCCTGTGTGCCGACCAGCCGGAAATACGCGCAATGGCAAAGAGCGGTGTAAAGAGCTCTTTCGGGAAATCCAGCATGGAATAAACGAACCCGCTGTAAAAATCAACGTTTGCGCATACAGGCTTGACGAGCCGGCGCTTCTGCTGCATGCACTCCTTACCGATGTTCTCCACCTTCTCATACAGCGAATATTCGTCTTCCAGATCCTTTTCAATGGAAAGCTTCTTGGCGTATTCCTTCAGGATCACGCATCTGGGATCAGAGAGCGTATAGACGGCATGCCCCATACCGTAGATCAGTCCCGCATGGTCGAACGCCTCGTGATCGAGGATCTTGTTCAGATAGTTGCGGATCTCTGTCTCATTGTCCCAGTTGTGGACATTTTTCTTGATGTCATCAAACATCTGCAGAACCTTCAGGTTTGCACCACCGTGCTTGGGTCCCTTCAGAGAGCCCAGAGAAGCGGCAATCGCAGAATAGCTGTCAGTTCCCGTCGACGAAACGACGTGTGTCGTGAAGGTTGAGTTGTTGCCGCCGCCATGCTCCGCGTGGAGGATCAGCGCGATATCCAGAACCTTGGCTTCCAGCTGCGTGTACTGTCCGTCCGGATGCAGCATCTGGAGCAGATTTTCTGCCAGAGACAGCTCGGGTTTGGGATTCCGGATGATCAGGTTCTGTCCCTCATGATAATGACGGTGGGTATGATAGCTGTAAACTGCCAGGAGCGGCATTTTTGCGATCATGGACAGAGACTGACGCAGAATATTGTCGATGCTCGTATCCTCTGCTCTGTCATCATAGGAATAGAGGGTAAGAATCGAGGTCTGCAGAGAATTCATCATATTGCGGCTCGGCGCCTTCATGATGACGTCCCTTGTAAATTCTTCCGGCAGCTCACGGAAGTTGCTCAGAATATCCACAAACAGGTCCAGCTGTGTTTTTGTCGGCAGATCGCCGAAAAGCAGCAGGTAGGTGATCTCCTCGAAGCCGAAGCGGCGATTGCGGATGCCTCTGACCAGGTCATTGATATTGTAACCGCGATAATACAGCCGGCCCTCTGCGGGGATCTTCTCTCCGATCGAATTGGCTGTAATTCCGGTAACATCGGAAATTTCCGTGAGGCCGGTGAGTACGCCGCGCCCTGTATTGTCACGCAGTCCGCGCTTTACCTCATATTCCACATAGAGAGAAGGATCTATGGCACCGGTCTGGCTGCTTCTGGCAACAAGTTCTTCGATTGCGTCATCCAGTTCTTTTCTGCTCAGTCCCATGGCTCCATCCTTTCTGTCTGTGTGAAACTGTGTCACTTTGTGTGA
Source organism: uncultured Eubacteriales bacterium (assembly GCA_900318405.1). GTDB lineage: Bacteria > Bacillota > Clostridia > Lachnospirales > Lachnospiraceae > Bilifractor. Next base: position 50,350 of record ONKP01000003.1, read on the forward strand.
AGATATCTTTATAGCATTTTGCGTTTGTCATCGGAATACAAACGTGTTACCCGTATAAAAACTTTCCCTGTTTATTATGGCTGCCTCACATCATGCATCAAGCTGACTGCCGGGCACCTGATACAGCATACATTTCATATAAAAACAAAATGCGGCTAACCAGGCAGGCACACAGGCCATCTCTGATTAGCCGCAGAGCCGGAAATCAGACTTGAACTGACGACCCCCTCATTACGAGTGAGGTGCTCTACCAACTGAGCTATTCCGGCACGTGCCGAGGCACAAGCTTTATTATACATAATTGAATACAAAATTCAAGCATATTTTTCTTCAGTCATACAACTCCGGCCGGCGCAGATTGAGATAAGGTCTTTCCTTCCTGTACCGTCTCACGATCTCCGCATCGATCTCCGCCGTCAGAAGTTCTTCTCCACTCCCGGCTTTCGCGATTGTACACCCATCGGGATCAACGACAAGGGATTCTCCGGCAAAATCCATCTCTGCTTCTCTTCCGACCCTGTTGCACATGGCGATATAGCACTCATTCTGAAAAGCCTGCACCCGGATCTCCTGTTCAAAGAGCTCCATTGGCTCCTGCCTTGTATTCGCTGTCGGGATCAGGATCAGCTCCGCCCCGCGCAGAGCTTCCGTCCTGATACTCTCCGGATAATGCCGGTCAAAGCAGACAACGATGCCCACTTTAATGCCACCGAGATCGAACACGTGAAAACCGTCATCTGACGGCGTGTAATAATCCTGTTCGTAAAAGTACTCTGCCTGTGCGATGTGCACCATCTTCTGGCAGCCGATCACTTCACCCGCCCGGTCGATCAGGAAACTCGCATCGTAATTCTTACCGTTCTCACGGAAGTAAAAATTCGGCGACGCCGCGATCTGATACTTCCGGCAGTACTCGCGGAAAGTGACAAAAGCCTCATCATCAGCGGTGATTGCCTCCGGTCCCGTCATGCCGCCGCAGCAGCCGCCGGGATTACCGGGAAACTGTGCAAAAAACGGCGACAGCTGTACCTCAGGATAAAAAATGAGATCCGCGGAATCCTTCGACGCTTTTTCCAGACTGGTCAGGCTGCTGACCAGATTTTCCCGCTTTTGGGTCGTCATCGCCATCTGCGCCAGCGCAATCCTAAGCCTGCCGTCTGCTGTTCCAGTCATTTTACTCTTCCCTGCTTGTTTCAGCATTTTCTTCACCATGCATCTGTATTCTGGACACTCATCATATTATGAACGTGGTCTGGTACCTTTGCCATCCCGCTTCGCCAGGTGCAGCTTATTGAGATGAAGCTCCCTGTCGTGATACTGGATCGTAAAGTCCGTCCGGTTCTCCAGCAGATAAGCCTCTTCGACCGCATCTCCGTCCGCAAGCTTCATGCCGCGCACGCCGATCGCATTCTTTTTCTTCTCCGGGATTTCCGATACAGCAAACCGCAGGAAATAATCATTATGCGACTGCAGGACAAGCGTATCGCCGCTATCCAGGAATCCGACAAACACCACACCGTCCTGCTCATCCGCAAGCGACGTCGCAGCGACGGTCTTTCTCGTTACGTCAAATTCCGCGCCGTCCACAGCCTTCACCATGCCGCGGGCAGACACGAACAGCAGCCGGTGCATTTTTACATCCTGCATCGAAGCTGCAAAAATAATCCGCTCGCTCTCCGTCGAATAATTGCATACATTGTCCAGCGGCGTTCCCTTGTCACGGAATTTCGTGAAGGGAAGTTCTTTTACGCGGACCGTATGCATCACACCCTTATCTGTAAAAATACAGATCCTGTCTGTATTCAGGCAGTGGAAAATATACCTGTTTTCGCTGTCCGCCGCTTCTTTGTTTTTCGTGTAAACCGCCGGATCGATCGTTCTCGCATAACCGAAGCGGTCCATCAGGAATACCAGCTCGGTCTCCTCTTCTTCAGGCTCAGCAACGACCGGCGCCTCGGCATTCGTGATCTCCGTCTTCCGCGGAACCGCGTATTCTTTTTTGATCAGGTAAAGATCCGACAGAATCACATCCGCCATGGTATCGTAATCATTCAATATTTTTTCATAGCGGGCGATCTTCTCTGTGGTCTCCTGATTCTCCTTGTAGAGCGCATCGATCTCGAGACCGATCAGCTTGGCCAGGCGCATATCCAGAATTGCCTGTGCCTGCCGCTGTGTGAAGCAGAGCTGCTTTGCCTCTTTCTCACTCTTTTTGCTGCGGAAACGGATGCCGTCTGTGACGCCCATTGTCAGGCAGTCCTTAGCCATCTGCTGATTTTTACTGCCGCGCAGGATCTCGATGATCAGGTCGATGACATCCACCGCCCGGATCAGGCCTTCCTGGATCTCTTTTTTCTCGATCTCCTTTTCCAGCAGTTTCTGATACTTTCTGGTCGCCAGATCAAACTGGAAATCCACATAGCTGTCGAGGATCCGCTTCAGGTTCAGCGTCTCGGGACGCCCGTCAGCAACTGCCAGCATGTTAACGCCGAACGTGTCCTCCAGTCTGGTCTTCTTGAAGAGAATATTCCGCACGCGCTCCGGATCCGCGCCCTTCTTCAGCTCGAGCACGATCCGCATGCCGTCCTTGCCGGACATATTGGAGATATCCGTCACCTCCGGCAGTTCCCGTTTCTCTACCAGATCTGCCACATCCAGCAAAAATTTGCCGATGCCGCTTCCGATCATGGTATAGGGGATCTCCGTAACGACCAGAAGCTGTTTTCCGTTCTTTCCCTTTTCAATCTCCGTTCTGCCGCGCACACGGATTTTCCCCGTGCCCGTCTCATAGATCTCGCGGAGGTCGTCTTTGTTCACGACGATGCCACCGGTCGGAAAATCCGGTCCCTTGATGTATTTCATCAGATCGGCCGTCGTCAGATCCTTGTCACGGATATAGGCGCAGGCGGCATCGATCACCTCGCCCAGGTTGTGCGGCGGAATACTCGTGGCCATACCGACCGCGATACCGTCCGAGCCGTTCACCAGAATATTAGGGATGCGGACCGGCAGAACCTCCGGTTCTTTCTCCGTCTCATCAAAGTTCGGGACAAAATTCACGACATCCTTGTCCAGATCCTGCAGGAACACCTCCTGTGTGATCTTCTGCAGTCTGGCCTCGGTGTATCGCATGGCGGCAGCTCCGTCGCCCTCGATCGAGCCGAAGTTGCCGTGACCATCTATCAGCGGCAGCTCCTTCTTGAAGTCCTGCGCCATCACAACAAGCGCTTCATAGATCGAGCTGTCTCCGTGCGGATGATATTTACCCATGGTATCGCCCACGATACGGGCGGATTTACGATAGGGCCGGTCATAATAGGTACCGAGTTCATACATATCGTAAAGTGTACGCCTCTGTACCGGCTTCAGGCCGTCCCGCACATCCGGCAGCGCTCTCGAAATGATGACGCTCATCGCATAGTCAATATACGATTTCTGCATAATCTCCGAGTATTCGGTGCTGATGATCTCTTCCATGCATCTGTCTCCTGTTGTCTTCCTGTTTACAATCGTGAAAATATACCTTACGCCGGCATATCTTTATTCTCGTTATATTTTCTCACTGTACTTAAATGACTACACCATCGTTTTTATCTGCCAGCACCATCACAGTCTTTACAGTCTTTGCATTCTTTGTAAAGACAAATGTGTTGCAGGGCTTTTCAATACATGTAGTCATCCGCAAGGTTCTGCATCACACGCTGCTATACGTCCAGTCGTCACATACTGTCATACATCCAGTTCCGCATCCTTCGCGTGCTGGTAGATGAACTTCTTCCTCGGTGGCACATCGGTGCCCATGAGCACCTCAGTCACCTCCGAGGCCATTCTCGCATCCTCAATGCCCACGCGGCGCATCCGCCTCGTCTCCGGATTCAGCGTCGTATCCCAGAGCTGCTGCGGGTCCATCTCACCGAGACCTTTATAGCGCTGCAGTGTAAATTTCTGTCCGGCATGCTTTTTTCTGTATTTTTCCAGAGCCTTGTCGTCATAGAGGTACTCGCTTTTGCCTCTGGCCGGGATCGTCTTGTACAGCGGCGGCATGGCGATGTACACATGCCCCTGATAGATCAGCTCAGGCATGAAGCGGTAAAAAAGCGTCAGCAACAGCGTCGCGATGTGCGCACCGTCGACATCGGCATCGGCCATAATGATGATCTTGTCATAGCGAAGCTTCGAGATATCAAAGTCGTTGCCGTAACCTTCGGAAAATCCGCATCCAAACGCATTGATCATGCTCTTGATCTCCGCATTGGCCAGAACCTTGTCGATGGTCGCCTTCTCCACGTTCAGGATCTTACCCCGGATCGGAAAAATAGCCTGGTACATCCGATTTCGTCCCATCTTCGCGGAACCGCCGGCGGAATCTCCCTCGACGATGAAGATCTCACATTTGGACGGGTCTCTCGATTCGCAGTTGGAGAGCTTGCCATTGGCATCGAACGAATATTTCTGCTTCATGAGCATATTCGTCTTTGCTTTTTCCTCGGATCTCCGAATCTTCGCCGACCTCTCCGCGCACTCGAGGATTGTCTTCAGGGTGGGCAGGTTTCGGTCAAAATAACGCACGACCTCATCACCCGTGACCTTGGAGACGGCCTTGGCCGCATCCGGGTTATCGAGCTTGGTCTTCGTCTGTCCCTCGAAGCGGGGATCCGGATGCTTGATGGAAATGACGGCTGTCATGCCGTTTCTGATATCCGAACCCGTGAAATTCGGATCCTTTTCCTTCAGCACACCGATCTCACGCGCATAGCTGTTCATCACCTGCGTGAACTGCGTCTTGAAACCGGTGATATGCGTGCCGCCCTCGGCGTTGTAAATGTTGTTGCAGAAGCCGAACACATTTTCCTGGAATGAACGGACATACTGAAAACAGATCTCCACGACGATGCCGTCTGACTCCCCCTTGAAGTAGACCGGATCGTGAAGGACTTCTTCACTCTTATTGACCTCGCGGACAAACCCGATGATACCCTCCGGTTCATGGAAGGTGATCTTCTCGTCATTTCCGTCACGGAGATCTTCATATTCGATCGTGAGCTCGGGATTCAGATACGCCGTCTCATGAAGCCGGCTCTTCAGGTCCTCTTCAGAAAATCTTGTCTTTTCAAAAATCTCACTGTCGGGCAGAAAATTGATCTCTGTTCCCGTTTCCTTTGTTTTTCCGATGACGGGAAGCAGTCCGTTTTTGTCCAGCTGCTGCACCGGCACGCCGCGCTCATAGCTGTCGTGCCAGACACTGCCCTCTCGGGAGATCTTCACGTCCATATGCTCTGAGAGTGCATTGACGACGGAAGAACCCACGCCGTGCAGTCCGCCGGACGTCTTGTAGGCGTTGTTGTCAAATTTGCCGCCCGCATGAAGCGTTGTCAGAACGACACGCTCCGCCGGCATGCCTGTCTCATGCATACCGACGGGGATGCCACGTCCGTTATCCTTTACCGTGCAGGATCCGTCCGCCTCCAGCGTCACACGGATGGTCGTGCAGTAACCGGCCAGGTGCTCATCTACGGAGTTATCCACAATCTCATAGATGAGGTGGTTCAGTCCTCTGCGGCCGGTACTGCCAATATACATGCCGGGACGCATCCGGACAGCCTCAAGGCCCTCGAGCACACGTATGCTTTTTTCACTGTATTCGTTGCGATCTGCCATAAATTGCTGATTCCTTTGCTTTTATATGAACTGCTATTTTAATGAACTGATATTCTATTACGAGCACATCTGCGTTTGCAAAGCATATTTCAATGCAATTAGCTCACTGTGTTTTCTCTTCACTCGCATGCGCTTATTTGCAGCCTTCCGACCACAGGTCAGCAGATCATCTGCAGAAGCCAAAAAGCAGATGCACGTACAATAATGGTCAGGGTCCATAGAACGGATCATCCATCAGTTCGCGGAAGGATCGAATGCAACGGTCCGCTTCCGTCTGAATTTCCTGCGTGCGTTCAGCACCAGGATTACAAATGCCAACCGTCGTAAAGCCTCCGGCGTTCGCTCCGCGGATTCCCTCGATGATATCTTCGTACACGACACACTCTGCCGGGCTGACGCCCAGATCAGCAGCCGCTTTCAGGTAGATATCCGGTGAGCCTTTGTCGTTTTTCACTTCATTGGCCAGCACCACTCTGTCCATCAGCGGCAGAATGCCGGTTCTCTTCAGTGCCGGATAAACGAGTTCTCTGTCAGATGCCGTTGCGACAGCCATTTTTACACCGGCATCGTGCAGTGCCGATACATATTCATATACGCCATCCTTCAGCGGAAGTGTGTGGCTGTACGCATCGATGGCCATATCGATCCACTCCTGCACCAGATCCTCAGGCTTCTCCTTCAGGTGAAACCTTTTGATCGTGTAAACCGCGATGTCGTAGGAGCGCATTTTGTTCACGGCCTCCCGGTAGTCGTCCGGGAGCGGGATGCCCCTCGCCGCCAGAAAATCGACATCGATCTGGTCCCACACATGCATCGAATCCAGAAGCGTACCGTCCATATCAAAAACTGCGCCTTTGAATTTCATGCAGCTCTCCCTTCTTCGATGTGCCTTGATAGAATAACCTCCATATTTCAAGCAGCGCCGGATACTGTATTAAGCCCGACTGCTCCATCGCTGCGCGATTCCTGCAGTCGGCAGATACAGTAAAAGGCATTCCCCACTGATGAGGAATGCCTTCACGCAGTTGGTATGGGAATCGAACCCATGTTTTCGCCGTGAGAGGGCGACGTCTTAGCCGCTTGACCAACCAACCGCTGACTATAGTATCAAACACGTAATAAAAAAGCAAGCCCTTTTTTTATTTTTTTCAAAAAGTCTTTCGGAAGCGTGGTTACTGTTCGCTCTTTGTCTTCCACGGAACCCATGGCTATTGCAGTGTCTGAACTGTACCAATAAGTCACGAGAGTTGCGCTATTACGGTCTTTTCCAGCAGTTCCGCGCTCTGCAGGGCTGCCTCCCTGCTTCCGGCCTTAGTATAAAAATAGAATTTCAGCTTTGGCTCTGTTCCGGACGGCCGCATGGCAAACCAGTCACCGTTCTCCATACGGAATTTCAGCACATTGGACGCCGGTATATCCTGCCATCCGTGCAGATAATCAGTTGCATCCGCAACCTTCCAGGTGCCAAAATGATCTGGCTTCTCATCTCTCGCCTTCTGCATGATAGACGCAATTTCTTCCGCACCTGCCTGTCCCGTCCGCACGAGGGAAAACTGACGCTCCGCGAAACAGCCGTATTTGCTGTAGAGCGCATCCAGCGCGTCCGTCAGCGTCAGGCCTTTTTTCTTATAAAAAGCCGCCATCTCCATCATCAGAAGTCCTGCACAGATGCCGTCCTTGTCTCTTACTTTCTCACCGGGTGCGCAGCCGATACTCTCCTCATAGGCGAAGAAATACCGGTATCCTTCTTTTTCAATGCGCGGAATGACGCCGCAGATATTTTTGAATCCTGTCAATGCCTCAAATACATGGATCCCGTAGGCGTCACAGATGGTCCTGCCCATATCGCCGGTCACGATCGACTTGATCATGGCACCATTATTCGGAAGTGTACCAGCTTCTTTCTGGCTCTCAGCCATATAGGCGATCAGCATGGCACCCGTCTGATTGCCGTTCAGAGGATAAAATCCGTCCCGGCCATCCGGAAGTTCGACGGCCATGCGGTCGCTGTCCGGATCCGTGGCAATGAGAAGATCCGCATGGAGCTCATGTCCAAGTTTCTCTGCCAGTGCAAAGCCCTTCGGATCCTCCGGATTGGGATAGCCCACGGTCGTAAAATCCGGGTCCGGATCCTTCTGCTCCGGCACGATATGGAAATCCGTATAGCCCATCTCCCGCGCCACCGTCTCCAGCGGAATGCTTCCCGCACCGTTTAGAGGCGTGTAGACTACGGTCACCGATTTATCGAGCTGGTCATCCGGCCGCTGCCGCATGCCTTCCACGTAGTCCAGATACTTCCGGTCCATCTCTTCACCGATGCAGCTGATCAGTCCCTTCTGTATTCCCTCTGCGAGCGGCACCCGCGGAAAGCTGTCGAAGAGATCCAGCGAACGGATCTCCCTGATCATGCCATCGGAGACTGCACCCGAAATCTGTGCGCCGTCTTCCTGATACACCTTGTATCCGTTATATTCCTTCGGATTATGGCTGGCCGTCATGTTGATGCCGGAAATCGCGTGAAGATCCCTCACGGCAAAGGAAAGCTCCGGCGTCGGCCGCATGGACGGGAAGAGCCAGACCGCGATTCCGTTGCCGGCAAGGATTTCCGCTGCCAGCTCCGAATACTCACGGGAGTGGTATCTGCAGTCATAGGCAATTGCCACACCGCGATGCAGATCTCCGCCGGATTTCTTCAGATAGTTGGCGATTCCCTGCGTCGCCCTTCCGACGGTGAGCGGATTCATGCGGTTTGTGCCCGCGCCGCAGATGCCTCTCAGTCCCGCTGTTCCGAATTCTATCTCCTGATAAAAGCGATCATTGATCTCCTGCTGATTACCTCTGATCGACAGCAGTTCTTTCCGCATGGGATCGTCCTGCGGAAGCCTGTCCAGCCAGAGCTGATATCGTTCTTCTGCATTCATAGCCATCTATATTTCCTTACACCTTTTCCTGCATATCGTTCCTGAAGATCCGCATTTGAACAATCTATGGAACAACTGGCTGCCTTTTACAAAAAGCGCTGGCAATAATCCGGATCAGGGATGTTACTTCTTTGTATAATCATAGAATCCCTTGCCGCTGTTGACACCGCCTTCGCCCCTGTCGAGTTTCTCCTTCAGCATTACGCTGATTTTGTGTGCAACGGAGTTTTCATCCTGTGCCTCGGGTTTCATGGAAACAATATCATAGCAGGTCTTCAATCCTACAATATCCATGATCTGGAACGGTCCGGCCGGCGCACTGGTGGCAAGCTTCCACGTGAGATCGATGGTCTCGGGATCAGCCACACCCTTCGCCCAGAGCATCTCCGCCGATTCCAGGAAAGGCACCAGCATGGAATTCAGGATGTAACCGGGCTGCTCCTTGTGAAGAACGAGCGGAATCATATGGATATCCCTTGCAAAAGCAATGACCTGATGAATGGTTTCCTGCGATGTGCCAGGATGTCCCATGATCTCCGCTGTATTGGACTTCCATATCTCGTTGGCAAAATGCAGGGAACAGAACTTCTCCGGCCGTCCGGTATACTGAGCAAACATGCTGGGAAGAAGCGTCGACGAATTTGTGCAGAGTATGGTTTTCTCCGGCATGAGATCCTTCATCCGGGTAAAAATATCGATCTTCTGCTTCGGGTTTTCTGTCATCGCTTCGATAACGATATCCGCATCTTTCAGGGCTTCTGCAAGATCCAGCGTGATGTGCAGGAGATCCTTCTGATTTTTCGTCCAGGCCGCCTTCAGTTCATCGATGATTTCAGGCGTAGCCGATTTCCAGTCAGTAACAAGTCCCCTGGGATAGAGATAGGCACCCATGGGATTGCCGATCAGTGCCTTCGCCTGATCCAGGGCCTGCGTCATTGCTGCGCTGTAATGATCAATTTTCGGCTGTGTTCTGCCGATCGAGCCCTCACTGCGCAGCCAGAATGTCACATGATGGCCTGTATAAGCGCACATCAAACCTATCTGTGTACCAAGAACGCCGCCTCCGATAATCGTTACATTAGAGAACATAATAAACCTCCTTTACTTATAGCATATGACAGCCAAATACCTTGCCTTCTCCGCGTGTTCTTCCATATAAGCGCTGATATTTTCTGACTTTGCCGGCGCTTATATGAAATATTCTAACATATTGTTGCCACCATGTCGGCTGTGAAATAAAATTTATCCCGTCTGATCCCCTGCCTCAGGTGACGTCTGATACCTGCAGCACTGTATTCAGCCCGACTGCTCCATCGCTAAGCGATTCCCGCAGTCGGCATATACAGCAAAAAATGCAGACAGATGTTCAATGTCTGCCTGCATTGGTGTACGATTATCAAATTTCCCCGGGTTCAGGAGCATCATCCGCGCGTCTTTCTCCCGCCGACGCCCGTATCCTGATGCCGTTGACCGTCACATTATCCGTCACCGGAATCAGCAGATATTCCACGCCGTCGATGACCCTTGTCTCGATCAGATCCGTCCGCGTCGGATCGACAGCGATCTTGACATCATCCGATGCGACGGTGAACTTCCGCGTGCTCGCAAGGTTTGAGGCGAGCAGCGCGCCATCCTCACCCGCTTCCTCATCGTACGCCTGCTCAAAATGCGCGATCTGGTCCGCATCAGCCCCGCAGCTCTGCACAAAACGCAGACACTCCTGCTTGTCGAGCGGTGTCGGTTCGGGCTCTTCTTTTTTGCCCTCCAGGAGCGCATTCAGATTTTGATGCACCGTCTTCGCGACCTCGAAGTCACAGCTGTCACTGAAGGTTTCCTCGATGATCGCATCAAAGGTCTTCTTCTGCGTCCCGGCTGTCATCGGCACATCAATGCCGAGAAGATCCTCCGTAATCTCCGGGTGCAGGATCTCGGGATTTTTCGCATAATACAGCACATTGTGAATATCCGTATTTCTGTCATTAAACGCCGGAAAAACAAAGCCGACTTCCGGCATCTGTACCATCCAGTCCTGGATGCTGTCGCGGAAGTGATTCAGCGTGGCGTCATACACGAGACCGGGCTTGGAAAGTGCAACGGGGCAGATGGCGCAGAGAAGGAAATTATAAACGTATTCCGATGCGTCATCCATCTGCATGCCATCGGAAGCCTTTCCGGGTACATCGTAAGAGCCGAACGCAAGAAGGATCAGATAATTTTCCGCATCCAGATAGGTACTGATCACGCTGTCGTAAAAATCTTCCAGCAGCTCATCATCCTTGAGCTCAGAATCACGAAGTGCCAGCAGCTTCGCCTGTCTGCCTCCCTCAGCCTCTTCGGCGAGAGGAAATTCCAGATTCAGCAGATTTTTTCCCACCTGTCCTGACGTAGCCTTGCGAAGCAGATCCGAATACTTGTGGACCTCTTCCTCCGGCAGGGAGAGAAAAGCCTCCTTCATCTCAGAGATTTTCTGCTTGTGCCCATCCACGTAGCATCCGCAGATTCTCTGCAGACAGGTATCCTCGGGCTTCAGCTGTTTACGGATTTCTGTAACTTCCTTCTTGTTCATCAGTCAACTCCTGCTCTGTTCCACGACACACAAACATCGTCTGTATTTCTCGTATGTGCACAGCACTCAGCTGCCGGCTGCATGGCTCAGTTTTCCGCTGCGTTTCACGGTCACCATGCAGCCAGTCTCTGTCTCATCATCAGCACTTTCAGTCGTCTACGACTGCGATAGCCTCAATCTCCACGCGCGCGCCCTTCGGAATCGCCGCTGCCTGGAAAGCAGATCTGGCCGGATACGGCTCCTGGAAAAATTCAGCATAAACCTCGTTCATTGCTGTAAAATCAGCAATATCGGCGAGCAGTACCGTCGTCTTGACCACGTGGCTCATATCCGTCCCCGCCTCTTTCAGGATGTTCCGGATATTCGTAAGGCTCTGTCTCGTCTGCGTGGCGATATCCTCACCTGCAAACTTACCGGTCGCCGGGTCGATCGGGATCTGCCCTGACACATAGATCGTCTTCCCTGAAGCCTTGATTCCCTGTGAATAAGGGCCAACCGCTGCCGGTGCATTTTCTGTGTGAATCGCTTTTGTACTCATTTCGGATCCTCCTGTTATTTTGCGTTCTCTATCACTGTATACACTTTAACTCTCTGTACACCTGTTAACCACAACAATCTCTTATCATTCCTGTCACTGTGAACAGCTTACCCGAGTATATACAACCTGTATTACTACTTGCGTTTACTTCATTGTCTCCACCGCGAACAACTGATTCGAGTGTACACAAAGCATACTCACGCTGCAAAAACCATGATCATCGTTCCCGTAATGATCAGGACCAGTCCCGCAAACGACTTCCGCGTTAATTTTTCTCCGAAGACGATCCTGGAAAAAATAATGGAAACGACAATACTCAGCTTGTCGATCGGAACGACCACGCTGGCCGGTCCGGTCTGAAGCGCCCGGTAATAGCAAAGCCATGACGCTCCCGTAGCGACACCGGAAAGGCAGATAAACGCCATCTCGCCATGGGGAATGCCGCGCACTTTCTTCGTCTTGCCCGTGACAAGGACCATCATCCAGGCCATCACGAGCACAACGCAGGTCCGGATTGCCGTCCCCAGATTGGACGGGACATCTTCAATGCCGATCTTTCCGAGGATAGACGTCAGGCTGGCAAAAATCGCCGAACCGAAGGCGTAGAACATCCACCCGTGACCAGATTTACCCGGCGTTTTCTCCTTATCCTCAGTTTTCTTCTTCTCGATCATCAGGAAGGTTCCAACGCCGATCAGGACGACGCCCGCCCCTTTTGCCCAGCTGACGGGTTCCCCGAGAAAAATAAAGGCAAGAATAATTGTCAGAATTGTACTGGATTTATCGATCGGCACAACCTTGTTGACTTCGCCGATCTGCAGCGCATGAAAATAGCACAGCCACGAAAAGCCTGTGGCAAGTCCCGACAGGATCAGGAAGACCCAGGTCTTATCGCTGATCGATGACGGTGCACTCATCTGACCGGTCACCAGAACCATCAGCCAGGAAAAAGCAAGAACAATAATCGTTCGAACTGCCGTTGCTACGGTAGAATCTGTTTTTCTGATACCACATTTGGCCAGAATCGCCGTGATTCCCGCAAAAAATGCAGAACCAAAAGCAAACGCAATCCACATTGCTGTATCCCCCTACTCTTTTGTCAGCCGGGCTGTTGTATCTGAGCAGTTCGGGCAAGCTGAAATTTCTTCATTACCCATCAGATCAGCCCGAGCTTCTGAAAGGCCTTCTGCAGACCGTCGCGGTCTACTCTATCCGTAACCAGATCCGCATGTTTTTTCAGGTCATCGGAAGCATTTCCCATGGCAACGCCGACTCCTGCAAAGTCGATCATCTCGTGATCATTCGGTCCGTCGCCAAAAGCGATGGCGTCCTCCCGACCGATGCCCGCTGCATTCAGGTAGATCTGCATACCGGTGGCTTTCGTGATGCCGCGGATCGTAACCTCTCCATCCGATTTTTCCGACAGTCGGAAGCTCGATTCCATCACATAGAAATAATCGCCAAGATTTTTTCTGATCGTGTCGATATCCGCATTTGCCTCATAATAGGCGAACTTGTTCACATCCCGGCGCAGTTTGGGATGATTATCTGTCGTGATCTTTCCAAAAATTTCTTCTCTTTTTTCTTTCGTGCCGGGATCTCCCGCAAACAGAGCACCTTCCTGCTCTGTGATGTCGGACGTTCCGTAGAGCCCTGATCTACACTGCAGATAATAACGCGCGCCAACCGTTTTCATATAATCCACAAGGATTGCCAGATGTTCCGGATCTACGTACTTCTCATAGATCGTCTCCCCGTTTCTTCGTACCTCGGCACCGGCACCGCAGACCATGCCGCTGAACACGCCGGAATCCCACAGAAAAGGATAGATCTGGGTGGCTGTGCGCCCAGAACAGAGAACCATCTCATGTCCATTCCGCTTTGCAGCGGCGAGCGCTTCGCGCGCCGAATCAGGAAGCATGCCCTGAAAGGTTGTCAGTGTACCGTCGATGTCCAGAAATACTATTTTTTTATGCATGCTGTCTCCTCAGTTATCTTTCCTCTTCCGGCAGGCTTTGGAAAGCAGCCTGATGATCTCGCTGTAATTTTCCGGTCTGTGCGGCCATACGCAGTCCGAGCAGTCGCGGATCTCCGTGCCGTCTTCATGCGTGATCACTGCCGGCGTTCCAGGACAGCTGTCCTGCAGGTAAAACGGGCAGTAGCAGAACAGGCAGTTGAAGTCTTCCAGTCCCTGATGACACGGAAAATATTTGCAGTCCCGGTTTTCAAAAAATCTGAACGAATTTTTCATTTTGATCTTTCTCCTCACAGGGTTGATATTAGTATACGTGCCGGCACATGTCAATTTGACGCTTGCTCCATCGTGTGACGCCTGCTTTGTGCATCTGCAGATAACCTTAGCATGCTGCACTCTCCGGCAACGTGTGGGACAGAACATGTTCTCTGGCATTCATTCCCTGATCACGGCATTCCTATATACAGAAAATGCTGCCGGCGTCACGCCTGGCAGCATGCAACATCAAACATGAATCATTTTCAAAAAATACGGAAAATTTTCGTTTTACTTCAGCCTTCCGTTCTCTTTGGGCATTTTTACCTGAACTTCGTTTTACTTCATCCGATCAGCTCGCGGAGCTTTTCCTCCACGACACCGCGGTCCACGCCAAAAGCAATGGAGAGCTCGCAGGAAGCGATGTCTCCGACCTCACGGAGATATTTTTCGTCCAGAGAAGTGAACTTTCTTCCCTGACTTGCGCGGATCCTTCGTCTCGAAACCAGCATTTTCATCATGCAGATCCAGTCCCGGAAATCCGTATTACGGATCACCGCACGGTACTGCTCCTCCCGGAACTTTTCGTTTTCCACTTTCATCGTCGGAATATCACCTATCCCGGAGAGGATTTTTTCCGCTTCATCGCGATTCATGACAAATCGCATCTTCACCTTCTGATTGTCAACCGGAGAATAGATCACGCTTCTCTTCGATATCATGGGATGAAGAATGTAATATTCCCGTTTGCTGTCACATCCGGGAATATCAAGCATGGTAACATCACTTACAAGACACGGTCCATCTGATCCATATACGACATAATCACCTTTCTGATACATTTTTGCCTCACCTTTTTCATCTATGAGCGCCGTCCTTTTTTGTCTACATAATTATATCAAAATCAACGTTTTCTTGTAAGAACTATTTTTTCAACAAATTAAAAGTGGATTCTAATAATTTCCGAATTTAATTGAGTATAAACTGTATTTAGTATACAATTGAAGCAGTTGGAACAATTCCATCAAAACACAGGTATACAATGCCGTCAGGACAATTCGATTGCAAAATTCTGATGCAGCGCAGCCGGGTTAATTGTATAGCAGCATCCTTAATCTTTTTGAAGGGAGATCCGAAGAACACAGAAATGCTGAAGGAAAATATATACAGAGAACTCACGGAAATTCAGGGAAAAATAATCTCCGGACAGGAACTGGCAGATGCGCACGACGTGAGCAGGACAGCTGTCTGGAAGGCTGTCCGCTCCCTCCAGGAAGAAGGATATCCCGTCGAATCCGTCGGTAAAAAAGGATATCGGATTGCCCCCGGCTCGGATGTGCTGACAGCAGACGGGATCCGCGCATACCTGGATGACCCGAATGCACTCCGGCTCTGTCTGTACCGGCGTCTGGATTCCACAAACGCCCAGGCCGAGCGCATGATCGCCGACGGATTCCACGGGTCTGCCCTGATCGCATCGGAGGAACAGACGCGCGGCCGCGGCCACCATCAGAGCGCCTTCGACTCCCCTGCCGCTGCCGGTCTGTATATGACGCTCCTTCTCCCGCTTCGTGTGCCCTTCTCTGAAGTCGCTGATATCGGCCGTCTGGCGGGACAGGCGGTTCTCTCATCGATCCGGACATTTTCCGATCATGATTTCCATATAGAAAAGATCAGTGATATTTATGACGGAGACCAGAAGATCAGCGGGGTACTGTGTGAAATCTTCGCGACAGATCTGGAATCCGGCTGTACCGATATGGTGATCGCTGGGATCGGCATTCACCTCGACACGCTGAAAAACGCCGTCACACGCGACCGTCTGGCCGCTGTCGTCACAAATCAGCTGCTGGCATCCTTCAAAGCCCGCTTTTGCTCTCCAGCGTGAACCAGAAAGCAACACCGTTTTCGTAATTGCGGGCACCGCACTTCTGCTGATGTCTGTCCATGATGGCTCTGACGATAGAGAGTCCAATGCCACTTCCGCCATACGCCCGGGATCTGGCCCTGTCGACCTTGTAGAACTTGTCCCAGATATGATCGATGGAATCTGCGGGAATAGGGTTGCCGGAGTTGAACACTGTGGTCGTCACGATACCGTTTTCATCCCGGCAGGTAATCTCCACGACGTGGTCTCCCTCACAGTGATGCAGGGCATTGGTGAGATAATTCGTCACAACCTCTTCAATCATGAATTCATCACCCCAGACAAAATACCTGTCCTCCTGATGGAAGATTACCTTCGCGCCTGATTCCTCGATCATTACCTTCAGAGACGCGATCACTCCGCTGATCAGCTCAGTCAGATCAAATCGGTTCATCTGAATAGTCTCGTTGCCATTCTCCAGCTGATTCAGCGTCAGAAGCTGACGGACCATCGTGTTCATTTTTTTCGACTCATCGATGATGACATCACAGTAAAAATTCCTGCTGTCAGGGTCATCATTGACGTTATCCTTCAGTCCCTCGGCATAGCCCTGGATCAGCGCAATCGGCGTCTTCAGCTCGTGCGACACGTTCGCGAGAAATTCCTTCCGCATCTCATCTGTCTGCGTCTTCTCGGCGATATCCTTCTCGAGCTTGGCATTCGCACTCTTCAGCTCGCCCACGGCCTTCTCCAGCTTGCTCTCCATAGTATTGAAGTTCCGGCCGAGTTCGCCGATCTCATCCAGCTCACTGCCGTCATAATGCGCATTGAAATCGAGCTCCGCCATACGCTTGGACTGCTCGGTCAGCTGCTTCACCGGGCGAACGATGCGGCCGGCAAGGAACCATATGATCATCGTGCCGATCAGTACAGCCAGAATGCCTATGTACATATAGAAACGGAATGATACCATCGCGGCTTCGGAGATGCCCTCCACCGGAAGGTAGACGATATAGTAATTGCCATTGTTCAGGATGCCCCAGAGTTCCAGGTAATCCAGTCCTGTGAAACGGTCTTCGATGCGGATCAGGTTGAATTCATCATTTTGCTCCAGCACCTCGGTATTGTCGTCCTCCATACCCAGCACGTTGCCGAAAAGCCTTCCGGCCATAGTACGGCCATCCTCGGCATTCGTCACGATGCTGGTGAGATTTTCGTCCGTCACGGAGAAAACCAGACTGTTTGCGGAGCAGAAACGCTCAAATGTATCGCTCACGCTGAAGGTTCCATCGCTTTTTTCCCTGAGATCCCCCGTCGAAGAGTTGATCATGTTCCAGCTCTGCTTCAGAAGTTTCTCCTGATGGTACTGATACACATCGTCTATAAAGAAGAATTCAAACAGGCCCATGGCGCACAGTACCATGAACATGGTAAAAATAAATGTAAACGCAACTTTTTTCTGTATGGAATACTTCAATGTCCTGTCCTCCCGGACGTATCTGTGGCAGCAAAGGTTTGCAGCCTGTCCGCAGTCTCCGCATATTGTAACACAGAAACAGTGAAGTTTCTGTGTCTCTGGATAACCACTACAATTTTGCCAAAACATACAAAAAGGACGCACGGAGAATTCCGATACGCCCTCTCATTTATTCTTCAGTTATTGACACCGATCATTGTCCCGTTCTTCCGACAGCGGCACCTGCCTGTTCATTTACAGATCTCTGAGGCTCTGCTTTTTGATCACTCTGGCGCTGTTGGAACCGATGATCCGGCACTGCGCATATGTCGGCATATGCAGGCGGCTCACGTTCTCGCCGGATCTGCGCCCGCGCATCTGCATGGCCACATCCTCACCGGATATCCCGATCCCGGATCCCATCATGGAGTCGGCAGCCGCATCATAGGCAAGCTCGTCAACATCCTGCCCGTCTTTTTCAAAAACCTCCGATGCGACATTTTCTTCCTCGATGCCCGCCCGGATCTCCCGGAGAAAATCCGCGTCAGCCTCATGCGTATAGATAAAAATAGACGGCCTGCGGCTGATCATTGCATTTCTCCTCCATAGGAAAGCACAAGGCCTGTCGCAACGGCATTCCTCGGTCCCTCGGTTCCCCGGATATTACCCCGACCACAGACGATACCGTACTGCGTAAATTCCTCCATCAGCATTTCCGGAATTTCAAAGTCCGCCGCCGATCCGCCGACCAGAACAACATTGGATATATTTTTCAGATTATGATCCGGTGCGACCGTGCGGAGTGCCCGCTTCGCATTCGTCAGGAACACTTTCCGCTTGGCTTCCCGCCGGATCTCACGGATGCGTTCCATCGGTATATCTTTTTCCACTCTGACGAGGCCTGCTTCCGTCAGAAGCACGACCCTGCCGTAAAATCTGGGATCCAGCGATTCCTGCACGAAGTGCATCTCGCCGTTCTCCATGCGCATATGGAAAAGGCTCTCTACCTTGGCGAGCGGATACCGCTTGATCTGCTCCGCCATATAGCGGTTCTCCAGACCCAGTTCCGTCTGGATCAGCATGGAGACCAGTTCACCTGCGCCCGCCTGATGCGTCAGATCAACAGTTCCGTTCTCATGGATGATCGCGGCATCGGTGGATCCGCCGCCCATATCAAGAATCGCCAGCGGCAGCTTTGTTCCCGGCGTTGTCAGTGCACCCAGACTGGCCATGACCGCTTCGACGCCTGCCACGGTTGCCCGTGTGGAAAGCGTCTCCGAAAGCTTTGCCGCAATCTGCCGCATGGGAAGCTGCTGTGTGCGGACCATGGCAGCAATGCCGACGGCTTTTTCCAGGCAGGTCTCTCCTGCAAGCGCACCGGAAATCAGCACGGGTGCCAGCGTATCTACCGCCAGAATATCCGTGATATGGATCTCACCGTCCGCCTCTCCGCTGACCTCGCTCATGCCCCTGCGGATGCGGTTCAGCATATTTCCGACATTGGTATTTTCCTGCCCGGTCACATCGTAGATCTCACCGGCATCACTGACTGCCTGCATGATCTTGTCCGCGCCCTCATCCAGAGGAATCCTCGTCGGATGCGTCGCCTGCAGAAAAATATCGCCCGCCGGAAGCACATTTTCCCGAACATCGCCGTTCGGCGTCTTGATGACAACGGCACTGCGGTTGCCGATCAGACTTCTGGCAATCGGCGTGACGGTCTTTGTTTCCTCAGCATTCAGATGGAGCAGCGTTGCGATACCGTAAGGATTTGACAGCATGCGGATGAACTGTCCGGGAAGCGCGACCTCGATCGCCGCCATCCGGCCATCCGGGATCTTGTCGATTCTTTTTACCTCGTCGACGATGGGGATCTTGTGATCCAGCCTGTTCTCGACCAGAACCGCCTCATCCGCCTGCAGGATAATGCCCACGATCTGAAGCGATTTGGCCACTTCGTTAATTCTGCGGGCTACTTCATCATAGCCATGCTGTACATCGACAAAAACGATATACGGTGTACCCGCCTGCCCTCTGGAAAGATTGTCAAACGAGAGGAGCTCACCAGCGGCCTGACCTGCGCCAGCCGGCGTGGAAGGATTGTGGCCAATCATGGAGGAGTCCGTGATAATGGTCTCGGTCAGCGTTTCCATTGCCGTATCACCGATGACAGGTGCCGCTTCATTCAGCCTCACCAGATCAATCTCAGACACATCCCTGCCGATCCTGCCCATGGCCTCCTTCAGCGCAGAAAGAATCCCATGGATATTTGAGAGGGTACCCTTCGTACCTGTCGTCTTTACGGAGGCGCTGGACAGAAAACGTACGTGTCTGTCCTGTCCATAGTCTCCGATGCAGACCTCTGTTGTGGAATTTCCTATGTCTACGCCTGCTACAATGCTCAAAACTCTGTCTCCGTACTCTTTCTCTTTATCTGTTTCCTGTGCCTGCCTGACCTTCGGGAAGAAGAATTCCTCTCTTCTCGTACACTTCCGCTGCCTCCAGCACCAGTTTAGCGCAGTTCGGAGCCTTGTACTTCTCCAGCAGTTCCTGCGCCATCAGCACAAGCTCCGACTTGGTCGCGCGATGCGGTCTCAGCTTGTTGTACATGCCGAGGATGACCTCATCGGGAACGTTCGTCAGTTCCGCTGCCCGTTCAAAATTTTTCTTCATCGGGGCATTGCCTGCCTGCTCGGCAACCTCGCCCTGCGCGCGCAGCATTTCCGCCGAAATCTTGATATCATCCGGAGCCACATGGCCCTTCATGACCTCATCCAGTGTGAGCTGATCCAGCTTCTTGCCTGTTCTGGATGTGATTCGGTCTCTTTCGTGTTCACCCAAAGGATACTGCATTATTGATCCTCCCATTCGATGATACCCAGTTTCGGATCCAGCTGTTCCGTCTCAGCGATATGCATGATCGCCGCTTTTACCTGATATTTCGGTCTGACCATCGGGTCATTGACGGAGGGGATCGGCGTTACATTTTCACCCTTGACATACTTCGCGGCGTTCTGGCCGATCTTACGATAGGTCTCGAGCGTCATGAGCGGTGCCTGAGGGAAAAGCTCCAGGTTTGAGAGCGGATACAGGTCTTTCTGACTGATGACCGTCGTTCCCTTGGACTGGATACCGATGCCGATGCCTGAGCCCGCGAGTTTCGCGGATTCCAGCGCCATGAATCCGACATCCGATGTGTCGAGGATCTTCACAACGCGGGGAACCATACCCTCCTCCTCGATGCCGGCCTTTACATTCCGGATGACATCGTCCAGAGGAATGCCACTCAGCGTCATTTTGATCTCTCTCTGAAAAGCCGCACCTACACCGATGACAACTTCCTTCGGGTCAGTGCCTTTTTTTGCCCTTCTGTAGGAAGAGTAATCACTCTTTTTCTCGTTAATTCTTGTTCTGCCCGCCATGGAGGGCACATCATCTTCCCCCAGACCGGCGGCCGGACTGTTATATCCTCCGGTAACAGATGTCGTACCGGTACTCCTGCGGTTCTGCAGCTGCCGGATAACTTCTTCTGTAATTTTCTGAACTAATTCCTGCGAAGCCTGCATGGTGTCCTCCTAAATATCCATAGGGTTGATGCGGTGCGGAATGCGCTTGATCTCTTCCCAGCGCTCTCCCTCCACGCGATATCCGGTTCCCGGCCCCATGTAGTCGTTTGGCGTATTCACGCCGGACATCACATGGAAGTTTCTGTCAAGAATGGCCGCCGTCTGCATATAGTCACCGATCACACGCTGCTTCAGCATGGCCAGAACGCTCTCCGCCACATCCGTGAAACCGCTCTCTGCCAGGGCTTTTACGACGTCGATACCTGTAATGCCCCGCTTCATGACATCTTCGGCGGACATCAGATCCGCGACGACGTCTCTCGGAAGCGTATCCTTGCTTCCATGAGCATAGGTAATGGCCTCAACCTGCTCGTCTGATACCTCCGCAAGTCCCAGCTGACGGAAGACCGACTGGACAGCCTTCGCCGCCTTGTTGCGGACAGCGATGACATCGGCTTCCTTGACAGGCCTCAGGCCGCCATCCACCTGCATGTCACGCTGGAATACATTGTAATCATCAAAATCCTCCGCATCGAAATTCGATCCGGCGAACATGTTGTCGTAGTTGGGCTCTGCTGCATACCCTGAAAAAATAAAGTCGGTACCCGGCAGAAACTCCAGCATGGTTCTCGCCGTCCGGCGCATATCGGAATTCGAGAAGCTCTGGTCATTGGAGGATGCGCACTCAAGTCCCAGCAGTGCCGCGACAAGGTTCTCGCCGAGAACCTCGCGGATACCGGCGGGTACGGAACCCGTGATACCAATACAGCTGACGGAGCCATTCTGGATACCCTGGCTTCCGCAGCCCTTTGTCACATAGAGACAGCGGCACTCGAGGTACAGCATGGATTTTTTCTCACTGCTGCCCATGAGCACCTCGGATCCGGATCCGGAGGTAAAACGCACCTTCAGGCCTCTGGAAGCGTAGCACGAATTCAGAAATGCCTTCGAATAAGGCGTATCATCACCATCGATGAAGACTTTTTCGGTTCCATATACGGAGAGCGTCTCCGCATAGGTCGTGAGACCGCGGATACCGAGCTCCAGCTCTGTGGCTTCCTCGGAAGAGCACTGCGTGAGCACACCCGGGCGGCCGACCTGTGAACCGATCAGCAGTCCCATGGCATCGAGCGGCGCATATCTGGCAACGCCCATCGTTGTCTCTTCCTCCGCAAATCCACGGAGTGCGCCTTCCGCCGCATCCGCCGCGATCTGCACCGGGTCATCCTTCAGATTCGTCACGTGCGCCTGATTGCCGGGCACTCTTCTTGCACGGATCTTCTGCATGCCCATCATCAGTTCCACGACGTTCAGCTCATTGATGACCTCTGTCATCCTCGCCGGCGTAATGCCGGAGATCACATCCAGTACTTCTTTTCTGGACACGTGGATATCCACGATCATCCGGGCGATATCCACCGCCGGGATCTTCATGGATTCTTCCGTGCGCTCGATATTGATGGCATAATCCGCAATGAACGTATCAAGGAAATCAAAATCCTCTCTCTGCTTGCCATCCAGCTCTACGATCCGTCCGTTCTCCACTCTCACGGAAGGCTTCGGATCATACGGGCTCTTCATGGCAACGAATCCCATTTCCGGCCATTCATTGATGAAGCCGTCCTTGTTTACCGGACGCTGGTCCAGAACTTCAAATCTTTTAGATCTCTTCATTACTGTTTCTCCACTGCAGGCTTTGTCAGCCCATTTTTATCGCCGGCTGCAAACGCTGCCATATGAGCAATATTTGTTTGTCAGCCGCTGTGTTCACACAATATGTAGTTACATTATAACCCTCATATGACAAACCGGCAACAGAAACAGCGCAGAATCTTTCAAAAAACCACATTTTTATTCTCGAGATGCAACACGATACCACATTTCAGA
This sequence comes from uncultured Eubacteriales bacterium, assembly GCA_900318405.1. Classification (GTDB taxonomy): domain Bacteria; phylum Bacillota; class Clostridia; order Lachnospirales; family Lachnospiraceae; genus Bilifractor. The sequence goes on from ONKP01000003.1 coordinate 73,039, forward strand.
AGATACCAATCTGACGAAGTTTGACACATTCCTCTTCCGTGAAGAGCTCCGTGATCGTCAGGCCGCTGTTCTGCAGGATCCTGCCGTAATTCTGAGCTTCCTGCATGTCTCGGTTGCCCACAATGTCTCCGTTAACAAATGCTGCGAGATGACACTCTTCGACCGGATGATCTCCGAGGAGTTTCTTCACAGCTTCGACGGTAAGATCCCGGTTCCTGTCATCAGAGACCATCAGCAGCCCCTCTTCATTGTAGATCCAGTCAGCCGTAAAATCCTCGGGATCGGCATCACTGCCCGCTGCTTCACGATTCTGTACGGACTCATCCGTCCCACCTGTCGCATCTGTTGTCTTGTCGGCGGCTTTTGCCTGACCCATCTCATCTGCTCCCGAATCGACGTTCATTATCCGATCCGCCTGACTTGTCTCTGAAATCGTATTTTTTATCGCGCGTGTATTCACGGACGCATGATTAGTTGTCGCTTCAACTGCTCCCTTATCCGGCTCCGCTTTTGTCGCTTCATATGTATAGGCCGCTGTTTCTTCATTCGTGAATACATATTTCCGCATCCGCTCAAGTGCTTCCATGAGCCTTGCCTTCGGCAATGCAAGATTTACGCGGATGTGGCACTCTCCGCCGAATGCCCGGCCGGTCTGCCAGCCGACACCCACATTCCATCCCGCACGCAGAACCTGATCAATCGTTCTTCCGGTCCTCCTGCAGAAATCGGTGCAATCCAGAAACAGCATATAAGTGCCCTCAGGCATCGAGACATCAACGCCCTCGAAATGTTCCTTCATAAAATCAACCGCCGTTCGGCAGTTATCCTCCAGGACACTTCTGAGTTCATCGGTCCATTCCTGCCCCTCGCTGCTGTAGGCCGCGATCAGCGCATGCTCGCTGAACACATTCATTTCATTGTAGTGCGTATTTTCGGAAAATCGGGTGATCTTTTCATTCAGTGCCTGATTGTAGATAATATGGTAGCTTCCAATCAGTCCTGCCAGATTAAAGGTCTTGCTCGGCGCATACGCTGCAAGGACATGCTCGCGTGCCCAGTCGCTGACCATCTGGGTCGGAACGTGGGAGTGTCCGGTATACGTCAGATCCGACCAGATCTCATCACTGATCACCAGGCAGTCATTTTTCTGAAACACATCCATTGCTTTTTCAATTTCTTCTCTGGTCCACACCCTGCCGCATGGATTATGCGGTGAGCAGAAAATCGCCAGCCGGACATGATTTTTACGGATCTGCCGCTCCATATCTTCATAGTCCATGCGCCAGAATCCGTGCTCATCCTTCTTCAGATCACTGTACACCGGCCGCCGGCCCTTGCCGATGATGTCACCAATGAAGCCCACATAATAGGGCCTGTGCAAAAAAATTTTGTCGCCGGGCTGCGTCAGCACATCGATCGCGCTCGAGATAAATCCGTGCACGCCGTTTTCATATCCGATATTTTCTCTGGAGAGACCTGTCACATGGTTCCGCTCCTCCTGCCACCGGATGATGGAATCGTAGTATACATCCTTCGGCTGAAAATACCCGAACAGCGGATGCTGTGCTCTTCTGATGATGGCTTCCGTGATTGCCGGACAGGTCTTGAAGTTCATATCCGCCACCCACATTGGAATAAAATCAAATCCATCCATCGGCGCACCGGGTTCAAAGCCCCAGACGCGCTTTCCGGCAGCATCTACAGCTGTTGCATCCTTACCCCGTCTGTCAATAATTGATGTGAAGTCGTACTTCATTTTTTCTCCTCGAAAGAATCTGTAACTTCTCGTTATTGAAAAATGTTCATATGCCCGACTCCGTCGTGCTATCGCGGCGTTCGCATATAAAAGAAGCATCCGCTGTATCGTACAGCAGATGCTTTCTATTATAACTCTTATATTGTTGTTGAAAATGGCTGCAATTATTTATCGCATCAAATGATCTTCAAATGTCATCGAAAGGCCCGCTGCCGTGACCATAAATCCATCACCCTCAGTTTTCAGCTATTCGCGAATTCTCTTCTGTATTCCCTGTTTGCTGCATTTCTTCACTTTGCTTCTTCATTTCCAACATCGAACTTGTACCCCATTCCCCAGATCGTCTTGATATACTCACCCTTGCTTCCCATCTTACTGCGGAGCTTCTTTACGTGGGTATCAATCGTCCTGGCATCGCCGAAATAATCATAATTCCAGACATTGTTCAGAATTTTTTCACGGGACAGAGCGATGCCCTGGTTCTCCATAAAATACGTGAGCAGCTCAAACTCCTTGAAAGAGAGGTCCATCGGCTTACCATCTACGGAAGCCATATGCGCGGAGCGGTCGATCACGATGCCGCCTGCCTCCAGACGATCATTGTCATTGATCTTGTTCGTGCGGCGCAGGATTGCCTCTACCCTGGCGACAAGAATCTTCGGGCTGAACGGTTTGGAGATATACTCATCCACACCCAGGTCAAAGCCGAGCAGTTCATCCCGCTCATCGCCTCTGGCTGTCAGCATGATGATCGGCACCTTGGAATCCTTGCGGATCTCACGGCAGACCTCCCAGCCGTCCATTTTCGGCATCATGACATCAAGAATGATCAGTGCAATATCCTTATTCTCGTAGAACTTATTCAGCGCGTCTTCTCCGTCCTCAGCCTCAATGACATTAAAGTCATCGCGCGTGAGGAAATCTTTGACCAGCTTACGCATGCGCGCCTCATCATCAACGACCATAACCTTCAGCTTGTCCATAGTTTCTCCCCGATTACTTCTGAAATCCGAATTTCATTAAAATTATACTCTTTTCTCAGAATTGTACCTTTGGAGCGGAGCAATTTCAAGTCCATTCATCGGACAGGCACTCAGGCATTCTTCCGCAGATCAAAATGCGGATACCCGAGTATTTTCTCCCGATAATAACCGGTCGTGGATCGTACTACCCTGCGGTTTTCTTCCATGTTCTTTCCCAGAACGCGAAGCACTATGCCGTCACGATCGAGCAGGGACAGGCCGAAGCGGACATCTGCAGACGGAAATACGGACAGACAAAAATCCCGGAAGCCAGTAAAATCATGGCCTCCGGGACTTTTCTCATAAGATTATGCAATGGAGTCGGCGGGATTCGAACCCGCGTCTTGAACGTTTTCACAGATCCTTCTACATGCTTATCCTGCTTTCATACCTTCCGTGTCATCCTGACAGGCGAACTGTACGCGGAGAATTGATGAGATTATCTTGGCACTGTCTCTCAACAATTTACTTAACAGTGTGCAGCCGCTTCCTTTGAAGCCAGAGGAGTACAGCGGCGATATCCTCTGACCTTAAACCCGCCGAAGCGGGCCGCAATTACTGCCGGTCAGGCAGCAAGTGCATATTCGCTGTTGTTGTCAGCATTTATTGTTTGGTGTCGGATTTACGAGGTGTCCACCATCCTCGACATGCTTCTATCTGATCGGACGACCAATCGAAACCAGTACGACCCCAGATATGCCCTTTAGTTTAGCAGATTCTTTGCTGAAATACAATCACGCTAAAATATCGACAGGCAGGATAACCGTGAGGAAGCATCAGATATTCTGCACCTTGAAAGAGCGCTCCGTACTCCTGCGCAGATCCTTTTTGGCGATATCCGCCCGCTTGTCATAGAGCTTCTTGCCTCGGGCGAGACCCACCTGTACCTTGATCAGCGCATCCTTGAAATACACCTCTGTCGGCACGAGTGTCATGCCCTTCTCCCTGATCTTCTGCTCAATGCGGCGGATCTCCTTTCTGTGCATCAGGAGCCTGCGCACACGGAGCGGATCACGGTTAAAAATATTGCCCTTCTCATAAGGGCTGATATGCATACCGTAGATGTACATCTGCCCGTCTTCGATGCGGACAAAGGCCTCCCGAATGGAACATTTACCCATGCGGACAGACTTCACCTCGGTGCCCTTCAGCTCAATGCCGCACTCATAGGTCTCTTCAATAAAATAATCATGGTGGGCTTTTTTATTGTTGGCAATTACCTTAATTCCTCTGTGATCAGCCATAGTATCTATCCTGTCATTTATTCCGTGTCTTCAGCAAGTTCAAAATCAATGATTCTCCGGTACAGATCCGCCCGTACCGTCTTCACCGTCACCTGCTGTCCGGGACGGAAAATGCGGCCGTGACGCCTGCCCTTCAGGGTCATCATTTTTTCATCAAATACATAATAGTCATCATGCAGCGTTGACGCGGGGACCAGGCCCTCCGCAGTATCCGGCCGCTGTACGTAAAAGCCCCAGCTTGTCACGCCGGTGATCACGGCTTCGGTCGTCTCGCCGAGGTGGTCCGCGATGTACTCCGTCATCAGGACCTTGTCAGCCTCGCGCTCCGTCTCCACGGATCTTCTTTCCAGTGCTGATGATTTCCAGGCCACATTTTCGAGGATCCGGCGGTAATACGAGATCCGGCGGCCTGTCAGTCTGCCGTGCAGGTCATCTTTGATGATCCTGTGGATCTGGAGATCGGGGTATCTGCGGATCGGTGAGGTAAAATGGCAGTAATATTTCGCCGAAAGGCCGAAATGTCCCTCGCACTCGGTTCCGTATCGAGCCTGCTGCATGGAGCGCAGAAGCAGGGAGCTCACAAAATCCCCTTCGGGCGTACCCTCCGCCCTGCTGATGATCTGCTGCGCCTCCAGCGGCGTGATATGATATCCCTTTTTATGAATCGTCACACCTGCCTCATGCAGGACCGCCAGCGTCTGCTCCATGCGGTCGCTGTCCGGCTGCTCATGGTTTCTGTAGACAAACGGCAGCTGTTTATCTGCATATATCCTGGCAACAACCTCGTTGGCTGTCAGCATGAACTGCTCGATGAGCTTCGTCGCCGTCGTTGGAAACGCCGGATACATGCGGACAGGATGTCCGTTTTCGTCCAGTTCAAACCGCGTCTCCGGAAAATCGAAGTCGATCATGCCTCTCTGCCGGCGGAGATCCTCCATCTTCGCGGCAACATTTTTCATCTCGAAAAGCATGGGGACGATATCCGCATATTCCGTCTGCAGATCTTTGTCGCCTTCAAAAATGCGATCGACCTTCGAATAGGTCATGCGATGTGCCGAGCAGATTACCGATTCCACGATCCGGCTCTTCAGAATATTGAGATCTCTGTCCATCGTGATGATCACAGACAGGGTCAGCCGGTCTTCGCCCTCATTCAGAGAACAGATACCGTTGGAAAGCTTTTGCGGCAGCATGGGAACGACGCGGTCCGGCAGATAAACCGATGTACCCCGTTTGAGCGCTTCCTTATCCAGTGCGCTCCCGTCAACCACATACTGGCTCACATCGGCGATATGCACACCCAGGATATATCCTGATCCCTGTTTCTCCAGCGACACAGCGTCGTCAAAATCCTTTGAGTCATCGCCGTCGATCGTGATGATCAGGTGATCTCTCAGGTCCAGTCTGCCCGCATAGTCCGCATCCGTCAGATGGGAAGGCATCCTGTCCGCCGCCTGCATCACACGATCGGGAAAAGCGGTCGGGATGTCAAACTCCTCCAGAACCAGTGATAGGTCGGCGGGATCGCGTTTTTCCGAACCCTCTGTGCGTTTTCTGAATGGCTTTTCCTCGCCCTTTGATCTTCCACGTTTCACTCTTCCATGATTCAGTGAATCGTCAGTCGATCTGGCATCCGCAGCACCACTTCCGAACCAGCGATAAAGCCTGCCGGAGGAATCCCTGCGAATCTTTCCTTCATCGATCAGATGCTCTGCTGCCCTGTACATATCCTTCTCAGCCGTTCGCGGAACATTGAGAAGCCAGGCGATCTCCTGTAACCGCATGGGGTTATAGTTCTTCGAGGACACAACGTTCAGGATCATTTTTTCCAGCTGCCTGTTTCTGGAGGCATTCACTGGCCTTCTTCTCCCATTGCTGCGTCTTCCTGTATTTTTCTTCTTTTCTGTCATATACCTTCCTGTTCTCTTTGCAACCCATGGCATAAATGCGCATGACTGTTTTTGTCAAAACACATGCAGAATCCTGCAACGATTTTCCCGCGACGGTCCCTGCTGTGCTGAATAACTCTACGCTGTGCTTCGCGCTGCAATGAACCTATATAAAACAAAAGACTGCCGCAGGATTCTGCGGCAGCCCGTGAAATTCTTCTCAGAACTTGACATTCAGAACAACGGCAAGACCCACAAAAACAATGGCCATAACCCTTGTCAGTCTCTCCAGCCTTCCCTCTCTGGAACGTCCCTTATTACGTCCCCAGTAGGTATCACCGGAACTCATACCGGCGATGGCACCGAGACCCCTATCCTTGCCCTGCTGCATCAGAATAACCACAACCATCAGAACACTGTCCGCTATAAAAAGAATCGTAAGAATTGTACGAAGTAAATCCACCTGAATATCCTCCTGCCGATAAAACTCGCGTTGACTATAATAGCACAGTGCTCACATGATTGCAAGTCATAAAATTTTCGAGGCTGGAAGTCTCCATGTGTGACAGCGGCTGGCTAAGAGCAAACATTAGATTTACAGATCTTCCAGGATGATGGTGAAGGGTCCGTCGTTGACAAGCGACACCTGCATATCTGCGCCGAAGCGTCCGGTCTCGACAACCGGAACCGTTTTCTTCGCCTCACTGACAATGTAGTCATACAGCTTTTCCGCCATCTCCGGCGCACCTGCATTGGTAAAACCGGGTCTGTTGCCGTGACGGCAGTCCGCATAGAGCGTGAACTGCGAAACCAGAAGCAGCTCGCCATTGACATCTGCAAGTGACTTATTTGTTTTTCCGTTCTCGTCCTCAAAAATGCGGAGCTTCAGCATCTTCGACAGATATTTATCTGCCGTCTCTTCCGTATCATCTTTGCCTACGCCGATCAGCACCATATAACCCTTACCGATGCTGCCGACCGTTTCCCCGTCGATATCTACGCGTGCCGAGGTCACACGCTGAATCACAAACCTCATTGTGCCAGTACCTTCGAGAGGAAATCCTTGAGACGGGGTGCCTTCGGATGATTGAAGATCTCATCCGGCGTTCCCTCTTCCATAATGATGCCGTCAGCAACGAAAAGCACACGGTCAGCGACTTTCCTTGCAAATCCCATCTCATGTGTAACGACGGCCATGGTCATGCCTTCTTCGGCCAGTTCCATCATAACCTCGAGAACCTCGCCTACCATTTCCGGGTCAAGGGCTGACGTCGGCTCATCAAAAAGCATAAGCTGCGGCTTCATGGCAAGCGCACGCACGATGGCGATTCTCTGTTTCTGTCCGCCGGACAGGGAAGCCGGATAAGCATCCGCCTTGTCGCTTAAGCCGACGAGCTCCATCAGCTTTTTTGCCTCTGCCGCTGCCTCATCCTCTGTCATACGTCCCGTGCGGACAGGTGCCAGCGTAATATTCCTCTGTACCGTCATGTTCGGGAACAGATTGAAATGCTGGAAAACCATGCCCATCTGGCAGCGCACGGCATTGATATCCGTGTTCGGGTCCGTAATGTCTTTTCCGTCGAAATACACCTTGCCCTCTGTCGGCGTCTCCAGCAGATTCATGCAGCGGAGCAGCGTCGATTTTCCCGAGCCGGAAGGTCCGATGATCACGACTTTTTCACCCTTTTTGATATGGGTGGATACGTTATGCAGTACGGTATTGTCGCCGAATTTTTTCGTCAGGTTATCGATACGGATGAGATCCGCTGCCTGACCGTTCATATTATCACCGCTCACTTCTGCGCAGCCTCCTCTCCAGTTTACCCTGCAGCCATGTAAGGATCATGACCACGACGAGATACAGCGCCGCGATACCGAGATAAGGCATCATGGGCAGATAGGTGATCGCCTGTATGTCACGCGCCACCTTGGTCAGCTCGGACATACCGATGACAGATACCAGTGAGGTGTCCTTGAACAGCGTGATCAGCTCATTGCCGAGTGCCGGAAGAATATTTTTGACAGCCTGAGGAATGATAATATCTTTCATGACTGTGCCATATGTCATGCCGAGAGAACGTCCGGCTTCCATCTGACCCGGATCAATCGACTGAATACCGCTTCGGAAGATCTCCGATACATAGGCGCCGGAGTTGATGCCGAGCGAAAGCACAGCAATCATATAGTAATTTCTGCTGTTTGCAAAAATAACGAAGCCCATGATCAGCAGCTGAACCATCATAGGTGTGCCGCGGATCACGGTCGTATAAATCTTGCAGATGACATTCAGCACCTTAATCACGCCGGAAACGTGACCCTTCTGCTGATCGTGATTCGTTCTCACAATAGCGACAAGAATACCAAGCACGACACCGATCGCCAGAGCGACAACAGTAATCGTGATCGAACTCAACAGACCTTTCAGATAGATCTGCCAGCGGTTATCGGTGATAAAACTCGCCGTGAACTGCTACATGCCCGATCCATCAACTGACATTGCATTGATTTCATACTCTGATACAGGTGTCATAAGTATGATAACCGGAACGTGTCAATAAGTCATTCACCCACTTTTGCACAAGTGCAATGTGGGTGATGACTTTTGACACTGTTATCATACTCTTACATTCTACAGACAGCTCTGCAAATTGTATAGAATAAATTTCTGATATTCGCTTTATCCACACATACAGAAAGACGGCTGCCATATTTACTGTATTGATGTACTTATCAAGAATACTCTGAACAGTGCCATCGTCGATCAGCTCATTGAGTGCCTTGTTAACAGCATTCAGCAGGCCTTCATTTTTCTTGTTGACACCGATCGCATACTGCTCTTCAACGTAAGGGGTATCCAGAATCTTCAGTCCCTCATTTGCTTTTACAAACTCCTGTGCCGGTGCGTTATCGATGACAACCGCATCAACCTTGCCCTGCTGCAGTGCCTGGACAGCGGTAGCACCGTTCGGATAGCTGATGGCCTTGTCGCCGTAACCGCCATCCTCTTCGGATTCTGAGCAGTAAATATATCCGGTCGTACCTTCCTGGCATCCGATCGCAGAAGCATTGCCCAGATCATCTGCAGACTTGATATCAGAATCTTCCTTAACGATGATGGACTGAACACCGGTTGCGTAGCTGTCGGTGAAGTTTACGTTCTGCTCACGCTCCGGGGTATCGGTCAGACCTGCCATAGCGATGTCTTCCTTGCCGCCCTGTACGGAAGTGATAACGGAGGAGAACTCCATATCATCAACAACAAGCTTGAGGCCAAGTTTATTGGCGATTTCGGTAGCGATATCTACATCGATTCCGGTGTAATTGCCATTGCCGTCTGTGCTCTCATAAGGAGGAAAAGCAGCGTTGGTAGCCATGTGAAGCTCACCGGCTGTCACTGTTGTGAAATCGCCGTATCCCTCTCCGGAAGTGGAAGCTACTGTCTCAGAAGCAGCTGAGGATGTTGAAGCTGCTGTTTCCGTAGAAGCGGAAGAGGATGTGGATGCTGAAGCTGCTGCGGAAGCTGATGCCGCTGAAGAGGAAGCGGAGGAAGCTGCAGATGTGGATGAAGAAGATCCGCACCCGGCCATGGAAACCGCCATACCTGCTGCAAGTAAGATCGCTGTAATTTTCTTGTTCATTTCTCTCCTTCTTTCTGCTGTACATATCCGATCACGTTCAGCCATCGCCCCGTAATTCTGATGTAACAGCCAACACTGAATATATGTATATTCCGCTAAAACGTGATTAAATATACCATCATTTGTAAATGTCGTCAATACGTCTCACCGTCATGTTCCGACACTCGTCTCATCATCCTGTTCCGGCATTCCGGGGATACAGACAGTTCCAAATCGTTGCTTCGGGGATGAGCGAAAGCGTTGCTGCGGGTGGAAATCTCTGTATTCGAGAATTTCCTGACAGAACAAAAACGCAGAAAGGCCCCGGTCATCATCTGCACCGGAGCCTCATTGCTCATCTGTCAGCCATTTCAAGGACAGCCGATTTATTCATTTTTGCGTGCTTTATTCACTGATTTTATGCATTTTTCTTCACAAGAAGCGAATGCCCTGTCATTTCCTTCGGCTGCTCCATACCCATCATCTCGATCATCGTCGGAACGATATCGCAGAGCGCGCCGCCCTCACGGAGCGTGTAATCCGGATCGTAATTGACAAGAAGGAACGGAACCGGATTCGTCGTATGCGCCGTCCACGGTTTGCCCGTCTCCGGATCAACCATAACCTCGGCGTTGCCGTGATCAGCCGTGATAAACATCTGGCCGTCCACTTCCTTCAGTGCCTCGATGGCCTTGCCCATGCATTCATCGACAGCTTCGATTGCCTTGATGGCCGCTGCCTCAACGCCGGTATGTCCAACCATATCCGGGTTGGCAAAGTTGATGATGATGACATCATATTTGCCGGAACGGATTGCCCAGCAGAGCTTGTCGCAGACCTTCGGTGCGCTCATCTCAGGCTGCAGATCATAGGTGGCAACCTTCGGTGAAGGGATCAGGTAGCGGTCCTCACCCTTATTCGGCTCCTCCACACCGCCGTTGAAGAAAAATGTAACATGCGCGTATTTTTCCGTCTCGGCGATCCTTGCCTGTGTCATGCCGTGGTTTGCCAGATACTCACCGAACGTGTTCGTAAGCAGCTCCTTCTTGAAGGCGATCAGCTTGTTCGGAATGGTCTCATCATAATCCTTGAAGCATACATAGGTCAGATTCTGCAGGCGTGTTCTCTCAAAGCCCTTGAATTCAGGATCACAGAAAGCTCTTGTGATCTCTCTCGCACGGTCAGGACGGAAATTGAAGAAAATAACCGAATCCCCTTCCTTTACCGTCGTCACCGGTGTTCCGTCCGCCTTCTTCATAACGGTCGGAAGCATGAACTCATCGGTCACGCCATTGTCATAGGAAGCTTTGATTGCTGCGACAGGATCCGTACCGCCGTCAACGCCCTCGCCCTTCGTCAGCGCTACATACGCCTTCTCTACACGATCCCAGTTCGTATCACGGTCCATTGCGTAATAACGTCCGGAGATCACGCCGATCTGGCCAACGCCGAGCTCATTCATTTTGTCCACAACCTGCTGTACATAGCCCGCACCGGAAGTCGGCGGTGTATCACGGCCGTCCAGGAAGCAGTGTACATAGACGTCGTGGAAATCCTCTTTCTTCGCAAGCTCCAGGAGTGCAAACAGATGTGTGATGTGACTGTGCACACCGCCATCCGATACCAGACCCCAGAGGTGAAGGGAGCTGTGATTATTCTTTGCATTATCAATGGCGACGTGAAGCTCCTCATTTGTGAAGAAATCACCGTCATTGATTGCTTTTGTAATTCTCGTCAGATCCTGATAAACGATACGGCCGGCGCCCATATTCATATGGCCTACCTCAGAATTTCCCATCTGACCGTCCGGCAGTCCCACGTAATGACCGCTCGCCTGACCCTGTACATAAGGGCATTCCTTTTTCAGCTGATCCATAACCGGCGTCTTCGCTTCGCAGATGGCGTTATGCTCACACACCGGATTTTCACCGTAACCATCCAGAATCATAAGAACTGTAGGTTTCTTTGCCATGTTATCTCTCCTTTATCTATAAACATATAAACAGTGCTTACATACTCTCGAAACATCGACATTGTACTAAGTTTGCCGTCGAAATACAACCACTGCCCTTCGTTTTTCAGTACAAGTACCCTCTGGTTCTGCTCTGGAAATCAAAGTTTGAGCTCAGAATGCAGATACACCTACCCCGCAACCATCCGCAGACGCCGGTGGTTGGCGAACCCGAGCGCAGCGAAGGGTGAGCTTGCGCGAGCTTCCCTTCGGTCGCTCTCAGCAAGTGCTCATCGCTCTGTTGCGGGTGGTGTATCTGCATTCTGCTTCAACTTCAGATTCTGAACAGCGACGTAATGTGCTATACTGGTGGCAATGCGGCGCGGAGCCGACTATGACAGACAGGAGATACATTCATGATCGATTCATCCCATTCACTGTATAAACTGATCATTCTGTATATGATGAACAAGGTAACATTTCCTCTGACGAATTCCCAGATCTCCGATCTGATCCTCAGCGAAAACTACGCCAATTATTTCCATATTCAGGAATCGATTTCCGAGATGCTCGGATCCGGACTGATCTCTTCAGAACAAAAGAGCGGAACTGTCTACTACAGCATGACAGACAAGGGGAAAGAAACCATCCGCTACTTCGAGAATGAAATCTCCCCGGAAATCCGCAGAGAAATATCCAACTATCTGGTGCTGCACTCTTATCAGCTTCGCAGCGAATCGTCTACGACGGCTGACTACTTCCGGAACTCCGACGGCGATTACACGGTCAACTGCACCGTGCGCGAAGGCAATCACCCACTTATCGAGCTGAAATTCAACGCTCCGTCAGAGCGCTCCGCCAAAACGCTGGCAGAAAACTGGAAGACCAAAGCGCAGGACTGCTACGCAGCGGTCATGAAAATCTTAATGTAGAAGAACAGAAATGCAGATACCCCCAATCCGCAAACATCCGCAGACGCCGGTGGTTGCGGATTGGGGGTATCTGTATTCTGTTCCTGCATCCGTTGAAGTTACTGCTTCCGACCGATCCGGCGGAAATACTCCCTGACCGTCTTCTCATACCCGATATCCGTCGGATGGTAAAACGTCTCATCTCTGATCTCATCCGGCAGATACTGCTGCTTCACATAGTGATTCGGGAAATCGTGGGCATACAGGTATCCCACGCCATGTCCGAGATTTTCATGACCATGGTAATGTGCATCCTGCAGATGCGCAGGCACCGTGGTCTTTTTTTCGTCTACGGATTTTTCCGCGGCAAAAATTGCCTCGGTGCAGGCATTGCTCTTCGGCGCTGAAGCCACGTAGATCGCAGCCTGTGCCAGGATCAGCTGGGATTCCGGCATGCCGACCCTCTCCACACTGGCCGCTGCCGAGGAAGCAACCACCATGGCCATCGGATCCGCGTTGCCGACATCCTCCGAGGCACAGATCGTGATCCGCCGTGCGATGAACTTCACATCCTCACCGGCCCGCAGCATTTTTGCCAGATAGTAGACCGCTGCATCCGGATCCGATCCGCGCATGCTCTTGATAAAGGCCGAGATTGTATCATAGTGCTGGTCCCCGTTTTTATCGTAGCGCACCGCCCGCTTCTGAATACACTGCTCTGCCACCGGCAGCGTGATGTGGATCAGGCCGTCCTCCGAGCGCTCCGTCGTAAGTGCGCCCAGCTCCAGCGCATTGAGCGCCATCCTCGCATCGCCGCCCGCAACGTCGGCGAGAAAATCCCTCGCTTCCGGTTCCAGCGCCAGCCGGTAGCTGCCAAGTCCTCTCTCCTCGTCCGTCGCCGCGCGGTCCAGGATCGTGGCAATATTTTCCGTCGTCAGCGGTTTTAATTCAAAAATAATGGATCTCGACAGCAGCGCCCCGTTGACCTCGAAATAAGGATTCTCTGTCGTCGCACCGATCAGCACAATCGTCCCGTCCTCCACGAAAGGAAGCAGATAGTCCTGCTGTCCCTTGTTGAAGCGGTGGATCTCATCAATGAAGAGAATCGTCTTTCTGCCGTACATGCCCAGCCGATCCTGCGCCTGCTTTACGACCTCCTCCATATCTTTTTTCCCGGAGGTCGTGGCATTCAGCTGACAGAATTCCGCACTCGTCGTATTGGCGATCACCCGTGCCAGTGTTGTCTTGCCGGTTCCGGGCGGCCCGTAAAAAATAACCGAACTCAGTTTGTCAGCGCGTATGGCGCGGTAGAGCAGGCAGTCCTTACCGACAATGTGCTCCTGACCCACAAACTCATCCAGCGTTCTCGGCCGCATCCGGAGAGCCAGCGGAGATTCCTTTTCCATCTGTTTGTCTTTCATATAATCAAAGATATCCAAGGTAACTGATACCTCCCTGATTCATTCATTCAGCTCCGCGGCTGATTCTCCATCCTGTACATCATCTTCTTCATCGTCAACGCGGACGATGTACGCCGATCCGTCGTCGTATACAACGGTCCCGAAGCTTTTGATCCTGTCATCATTCAGCTGCGGATAACGGTTCCGCTCACTGCTTCCTACATATATGTATTCCACCTGGTAGGTTTTCAGAAGCGTCATGGCTTCTTCCTCCGAACCGGTCTCGTAGATCGCATCAATATCCGTCCGTTTCTTATTCAGATCTTCCGGATTCATCCGCCACAGCCATTCATGCACATACCATCCCTCGACCGTGGGCAGTCCTGTCATCGCCGAAACCTTGCAGTCATCGGAATAGCTGTCCCCATAGGTTTCCAGAATGATTGGCTGTCCGGAGATATTCTCATTCATCCACCGGATTGCCGCCGCATCCTCCGGGAACTGCGTCTCCAGATAGCTGGTCGCATCAATACCCTGAAAGCGGCTTCTGTCGGCAATATTGCCAAACCATTCATGCACCGAATAAGGAAAATAACCGAGGGTCAGCGCGAGCATCGCGAGAAAAACAATGCCCAGCAGCGGTATCCCACCGATATCCGGGAATTCCTTTTCCATGGCCCTGACACCGGCTTCTGCCTTTTTTCCGCCAGTGCTTCTTGCAGCCGAATTTCTCGTAACGTTTTTCTTCTTCAGCAGTTTTCTGGAGGCCGGCTTACTGTCCGATGAATCTTCAGCGGACATCTTCTCCAGTATTTCATCCATATCGATGCCGGACACCGTATAGACTTTTCCTGTGCTGTTCGTGCGGACAACGCCATTGGCCGAGGTGTCCTGCAGTGCCCTCATAATGGCTGCATACTGCACGTCAATCCCGGGCACACTGTCAGGATTATAAGCATTATGCGCATTATTTTTCTGTACCTTTCCTATAACCCTTCCCTCGGCATAGCTTCGGCCTGTATAGCAGAGAAAGCGGATGATCACGTAAGCCATCATCATGCCAAAGAGAATATATCCCTGATAGGTCAGTTTGAACATGGTGTTGCTTCGCGCATATCCGTTGGAATAATAGATATCGCGGACAAAGACGATCTCAGGGATAAAAATCAGCCCCGTACCGCAGATACCGAAGATCCAGGCAAAACGATCCCCGAGGGATGCCTCATGGAAAAATCCCGCGAAACGGCCGGACTTCAGCTTTTTCTCCCGACGGCTCTTCTCATACAATACGATGGTGAACACAGCAAACGCGATAAAGCAGGCCAGCGGAAAGCCCCAGAGGATCAGGAACTGCCAGGCCGGGGTATGATTCTCGCATAATGTCACCGGTCCGGCCATGGACGCATTGAACCTGAGCCGGAAAGGCAGGCCGACGACCGTGGAGATGATCAGTACTTCCAGCACATGGATGATGAGCGATGCCGTCCCTCGCAGGACACTCTTCTGATAACGCGACAGACAGTCCGCCAGAATCACAAAAAAGGCCACCGTGAGATAGATCACGAAATCCCAGAAATTCGTCCACTGGAACATCCCGATCAGGATCGCCGCAAAGACGAGATGCGGCTCACGTATATTCGTGCGGAGAAAAATAACCGCCCGGCCGATGGGTGTCGCCTTCACATACTTGTCCGGATGGCTCTTCTGCTTTTCTTCCCAGTATTTCCGCCGTATGGCCAGCTCGCGCTCCTCTGTTCTCGTCTGCCGCGCCCACGCATAGAGGATCGCCACCACGGTCAGCACAAACATGATATTGATCATATGCGCATGATCATCACCGAGGATGAGTGAGTACGAGGGAAATTCATGAATACATTTATCCGCCGTATCAGGATTGTATCCGATAAAGCGCGTGGAATCCGGAAACCAGTATGTATCCCAGCCCGACAGGCGGAACAGACTTCCGAAGAGTCCATAAAGCACATAGTGGATATTTCCGGCAAGCGAGACAGCTGCGCCGGAGAGGAATCCGCCGGCCACACTGACGCCGTGCATCACCTTCTGCGGGCGGTCCCTCAGCTGATCGCGGAGCATGTAGTTGACGATGCTGAACGGACATGCAAAAGCAAAGGCTCCCACCGTGGCCCGCAGCAGATTATAGGCATCGCGCACGGATACCCGGCTGAGTTTTGCCAGGTATACACCGAAGAACTGTCCGCCATAGTAGTAGTTGATCGTGTCTTCCCCGTACCAGATATCTCTCGGCGGCATGTAAAGGCTGCGGTCCATGGCGGCCATGAACCCGTAATCCATAAATTTTTCCGTGCCGTAAGCCGCAGGACGGAAACAGCACAGATATGTCCAGAAGAAAAATACAGCCAGAAACAGCAGTTCTTCGCCAAGTATTCTGTTGATATCCGGCTTTGTCTGTTTCTTTCGCCATACAAACGATACCCAGCAGACACCTGCGCAGATCAGCATCAGGACAAGACAGCGGCGATTCGTGAACTGAAGAATTTCCACGGAAGAGAGAAGCCAGACAATGTACCCGCTGAGCGCTGTTCCTATCGTCTTTGAGAAGATCCATCCCTGATCGGAAAAATTGCTGAAGAGATAGCTGGTGAGCGGATAAAAGCCGAGGCCAACAAAAAACAGTGCCAGATACCATTTGAAAAAGGCAGAGAAATCCGCCCCCAGCAGCAGCCACGCTGCTGCCAGGCATGCGAAAATCCCTGCCAGATAGATATAACCCTGTGCCTTCAGTCTCATATTTTTTATTATCCCGTATTTTCCCCGGTATATTTTTCTCAGCCGGAAAACTCTTCCGGATCCCCCGAAATATCAGTCTCAGCCGGGAAACATTTCCGGATCCCCCGGAATATCAGTCTCAGCCGGGAAACATTTCCGGATCCCCCGGAATATCAGTCTCAGCCGAGAAGATCTTCCGGATACAACCCATCCACGCGCATCTGCTGCAGTGCAGCTGCAACGGCCTGCCTGTCCTCCCGGTAGGTGACGCCGAACCACTTATCGGGCGTCATCATCACTTTGACATCTGCCCGGTTCTGATCCAGCAGACGCTGTACAGCGGAGGGAATGTAATATTCACATTTCAGCGGATTCTCCTTCAGGCCTTTTTCCAGAAACGACGGAAATCCCGCGACAAGCTCGTGCATGAAGCTGAAATTAAAGCCCCACATGTTCATGGAGACGATCGTACCGTCATCCAGATGCTGCCATGTCTTACCGTCATCTTCCGTGCTGGCGATTCCGTCGGGTCGCTTTTCTATGCGTGTCCTCTCCTGAATGCTGTTGAGCATGTCCATGCCCGTCACATCACAGATACCACGTGACACGCTTCCGTTATCGGTCACCGTATTGGCAAGCCGGTAGCCGACCATGCCGTAGTGGTACATATCCGCGTCATCCGTCGTCTGAGACAGGAACAGATGGATCTTCTTAAATGCTTCCCGCCCGTAAAAATCATCGGCATTGATCACGGCAAACGGATTGCCATTCACGGCAAAAAATGCCGACATCAGCGCATGCCCCGTTCCCCACGGCTTCACACGTCCCTCCGGGACCTCATAACCCGCCGGGATATCGGCGATTCGCTGATAGGCGTAGCTGACCTGCACCTTGTTTTTAATCCGATTGACGATCCGATCGTCGAAATTTTTCCTGTCTTTTTCGCGGATCACGAAGATGATCTCGTCAAAACCCGCTTTTACGGCGTCGTATATGGAATAGTCGATGAGCAGATGTCCTTTATCATCCATCGGATCCATCTGCTTCAGTCCGCCGTAGCGGCTGCCCATACCTGCTGCCATAATGACCAGAACCGGATGCTGTTTCGCTGCCATGATCTTGTCCTTTCGTTGTGCTTAGTTATCTTCCTCAGTAGAAGTGTAAACCGTGCGTTTTCTCGCCGCTTCATCGGATGCCAGGTACTCGTCGTACGTCGTCACCTTATCGATCATCGTGCCGTCCGGCATGAATTCCATGATGCGGTTTGCCGTAGTCTCCACAAACTGATGATCGTGACAGGTAAAGAGCTCAACGCCCGGGAATTTGATCAGTCCATTGTTCAGCGCCTGGATCGACTCCATGTCCAGATGGTTGGTCGGCTGATCGAGGATCAGGACATTCGCGCCGGAAATCATCATTTTTGAGAGCATGCAGCGCACTTTCTCACCTCCGGAGAGCACGCGCACCTTCTTCACGCCATCCTCACCGGCAAAAAGCATTCTGCCGAGGAAGCCTCTCACATAGGTGACATCCTTGATCTCAGAATACTGCGTGAGCCAGTCCGTGATGGTCAGATCCGAATCAAACTCCTCGTTGTATTCCTTCGGGAAATAGGCCTGCGATGTGGTGATGCCCCACTTGTAGTAACCCTCGTCAGGCTCCTCTCTTCCGGAGATGATCTGGAAAAGCGTACTGGCGGCCTTTTCATTGGAGCCTACAAATGCCACCTTGTCCTCGCGACGGAGCGTGAAGGATACGTGATCCAGCACCTTTTCTCCATCAACCGTCTTCGTGAGATCATGTACTTCAAGCACCTCATTGCCGATCTCCCGGTTCGGCTTGAAATCAATGTAGGGATATTTACGGCTGGACGGTTTGATCTCATCCAGTACGATCTTGTCGAGTGCTTTTTTTCTCGATGTGGCCTGCTTGGATTTCGAAGCATTCGCTGAGAACTTGGCGATGAATTCCTTCAGTTCCTTGATCTGCTCCTCTTTCTTCTTGTTGGCCTCCTTGCGCTGACGCAGCATGAGGGCGCTCGATTCGAACCAGAAATCGTAGTTGCCGGCATAAAGTGTGATCTTGCCGTAATCGATATCCGCAATGTTGGTGCAGACCTTGTTCAGGAAATAACGGTCATGGGATACGACAATGACCGTATTTTCAAAATTGATGAGGAACTCCTCCAGCCAGTTGATCGCATCCAGGTCCAGATGGTTGGTCGGCTCATCGAGGAGCAGGATGTCCGGGTTTCCGAACAGAGCACGTGCGAGAAGCACCTTGACCTTGATCGGGCCGTCCAGCGTTCCCATAACGGCATAATGCAGATCTGTGCTCACACCCAGTCCGTTCAGAAGGGTTTCGGCATCGGTCTCCGCATTCCAGCCGTCCATCTCGGCGAATTCACCCTCCAGCTCACTCGCCCGGATACCGTCGGCGTCCGTGAAATCCTCTTTGGCATACAGTGCATCTTTTTCCTTCATGATGTCATAGAGGTGCTGATTGCCCTGGATCACGGTGTCCATGACCGTCTGGTCATCATATTTGAAGTGATCCTGCTCGAGGAAGGAAAGTCTCTGGCCGGGCGTGATGGTGATCTCGCCCGTCGTCGGCTCAAGCTGACCGGAAAGGATCTTCAGAAAGGTAGACTTTCCGGCTCCGTTGGCGCCGATGATGCCGTAGCACCCGCCATCGGTAAATTTGATATTTACATTTTCAAAGAGAGCCTTTTTTCCGACTCTGAGCGATATGTTGGATGCTGCTATCATAGAAATCCTTTCTGCAGTTTCTCATGCGTGCTTCGCACGCCCGAAAACTGCCTGCGTGTCGACCTTATCATCCATATGACTGTATGAAACCTGCCGCTTCGCTGCTCCAGCGTCAGGCACAGTCAGCCGTCCAGTGTGAAGAACCACTTCAGACGCTTTCTCATCTCCGCGAGTTCATTGTACTGCAGGCATTCATAATTCCACTCGTTCTGCAGCACATCCTGCGATCCGTTTTCCCATGTGTAATACTGACCGTCTGTACCGAGGTAGCCGAAATGGTTCAGGGCCGGGATATCCTTCTGCAGATTCTTCAGATAATAGTTGTAATCCGTCATCTGCAGGCCGGTCTGTTCCAGCAGCATGGTGGACAGATAGTTCGTACTGGTCACCACATCCTGCTCCTCAGGGATATCGTAGTTCGCCCAGATGAAGAAAGGTGTGGAATAGAATTTCTGCTTCTCCTCCAGAGGAAGGTTCTCCAGAGAATCACCCGCGATATAGCGATAAAAATCATCCGGCATTGACGGATAGTGATCGCCCCACATGCAGATGATCGTCGGCTCATCGTAATCCTTGAAATAATCGATCAGATACTCCAGCGCCTGATCACTGAGATTTACCAGAGAAAGGTATCTCTCAACGACAGCCAGATCATCCTTGTTCTGCATGTAATCATCCAGACCGTCAACCGTGATGGTCCTGTCCACATCATCAGCACTGTAGCCGCCGTGGTTCTGCATGGTGATATCAAACAGGAAAAGAGGGTCGTCTTTATTTTTCTTATTATTGACCATATCGATGATCTTCTCATAGTTTGTCTGATCACTGATATGGCTGTGATAATAGGTCGCGTTGGCCGTATCGAAGTCGTCGATCGTGTAAAAATGATCGAATCCGAGCAGTTTATAGGCCGTCGGCCGGTTCCAGTTGCTTCCCTTGTACGGATGCATCGCATAACACGTATAGCCCTGTGATTTCAGTGTTGATACGAGAGAATACTGACTGTGCGTAAAATAGCTCACATACGGCACCATCGCCGGGAACCGCTTCACGGAATTGCCCGTCAGGAATTCATATTCTGTCTTCGCCGTGCCGCCGCCGATGATGCAGACCATGTTGTGGCCCTTGATCGTATTCTCCGTCAGTGAATCATAAAAAGGCATGATCGGCTTATTCGTCGTGAAATTGCCGCCGTACTCATAATCGCCCCACGACTCATTCATGATGCAGATGATATTCACCGGCTTGACATCCGTTGTCGTATTCGGATCCTGATCTTTGCTCGCCTCTTCCGCGATCTTCGTCGTCTCGGAAACTGAATAACCGTCCGGCGGCGTCAGGCGCATGTACTTCGCCACGCAGAAAAATCCTACCGTCGTGCCGACTTCTTTATAGGTTTTATACGGTGCAAAAAGATCAGTGACGATTCCGGCCGCACCATTCCAGTTCACTTCCAGGTAGAACGGCACCATTGCGACCATGAAAATGGCCACGACCACACGCATCAGGATCTTTCTGATCAGACCCTTCTTAAAGACCACGTAATGACGCATATTCAGGAAGATTCCCAGAATACAAAGGGCAAAAATAATGTCCAGCGAAAGTCCTCTGGTCATCGTGGTTGTGTAGTTGCCGATAACTGTCGTCGCTGTCCAGATACTGAAGAAATCGATCGCCTGCATCGGCTCTCCACGGAAGGTATATACCAGATAAAAGGCGATGGCAAAGCTGGTCCATGTGAGCAGTGTGACAACGGCAGCCCGGTTCATCGAATTCAGCCAGAGCAGCAGGATCATATTGATAATGAAGATACCTGCCACATTCATGACCATATATTTGAACTGCATCAGGCTGAAATCAGGATTATTGACATACTCCATGATCCAGAAGCAGTAAATATCGACAGCCAGCATGATCAGCAGATGATAAGGCTTCATCTGATAGGATTTATTTTTTATCTTCTCCCGGCCTTTTCGGTCCGTTTTTACATGTGCTGTATCCTTCTCCACCATGGGCTTCAGGATAAACGCAGCGATACCGGCCGATGCCAGCACAGCGATAAAAGTGAGCACGAGAATGACAGGGCCTTTGCTGTCAGCCGCCCTCTCCAGTCCCGTATCTCCCAGGATAATGGCCTTAGAAAACCAGATCGTCAGCGCAAGCGTCACGCCCCAGTAGATCGCCCAGAACTTCTTATACTTAGACGAATAGTGGTAAGACTTCCAGCGCGGCTCACGCTTTTTTCCGTGATCCGAAGTACCGGCTTCATTCGCTGCGTCTGTCTCATCCGATGCTCCGGTATCCTCCGTTGCACCCTCTGTTCCTGCTGTTGCATCGGTATCAACACCGGTCTCTCTGGTTTCTGCTGCCGCATCAGCAGGAGCTGTATCTGACGCAGGTATAGTACCATTTTCAACAGTTGTCGTCATATCATCTTCCATTTCGTTACTCATCTTCTGCCTCTGTATCCTGTAACCAAAGTCTTATCCCCCGTCATCAACGCATGTATTGTACTAATTTTCCCAACTTCTGTAAATACGCTGAATGCTTCCCGAATATCAGTTTCGTTATTTCCGGAGATACAGATGTCATCTCTCAATCCGGTGGATAAAGAGTCCGCTTCTGAGCTTGGGCTCGAACCATGTGGACTTCGGCGGCATCAGGAGTCCCGCGTCAGCCACGGTGAAAAGCTCGGAAATAGATGTCGGATACATGGAAAAGGCAGCCTGACAGTCTTCTCCGCAGCGGCGTTCCAGCTCCCCCAGCCCGCGGATTCCGCCGACGAAATCGATCCTCGGATCGGTTTTGGGATCTTTGATTCCCCATACTGGTTCCAGCGCATTCGACTGCAGATACTGCACATCCAGAGCACCGATCGGATCCGTCTTCAGGAATTCCTCCCGTGCCTTCAGACAGAACCATTTTCCATCGAGGTACAGGCCAAATTCGCCCTTCTTCTGCGGACGATACGGGGAAACCGCGGCAGGCTCCACAATGAAACGCTCACCCAGCCTGTTGAGAATTTCTTCCGGCGTATAGCCGTTCAGATCCTTCAGAACGCGGTTGTAATCCATGATCTTCAGTTCGTCATCCGGAAACAGGACGCTGAGAAAGTAATTAAACTCCTCTTCGCCAGTATAATCCGGGTGCTCTTCTCTTCTCTTCAGAGATACAGATACGGCAGATGCCGCTCTGTGATGTCCATCCGCAATATAGGTGCAGTCCAGCTCACCGAAAGCAGCCGTAATATCGCCGCACATGCCGGCGTCCTCGATTCGCCAGATGCGGTGTCCGACGCCGTCATCAGAAGTAAAGGCCAGACACGGTGGATAATTTTTTATACGCTGAAGAAGCTGCCGGATCGACTGTCTGGTGCGATATGCGAGAAAGATCGGTCCGGTCTGGGCGCTTGTGACATCCACATGACGAGTCCGGTCCGCTTCCTTGTCTTTTCTCGTGTTCTCATGTTTTCTCACCACGCCATGCAGGTAATCATCCACAGAGGAGCAGCATACAAGCCCGGTCTGAGAGCGGCCGTCCATGGTCAGCTCCCACAGGTAATAACAGGGCTCCCTGTCCTCTGTAAAAATACCCTGCTCCGTCCAGTCGCGGATCATCTGATCCGCTTTTTCATAGACATCAGGCGCATACATATCATGATCCGGTGAAAACTGCGTCTCCGGTCTGTCAATCGCGAGAAAAGAATGCGGGTGAGCTTCCACTTCCCTCCTCGCCTCTTCCCTGCTGTACACATCATAAGGAAGGGCAGCTGTCTCAGCAGCCTTTTCCTTTACCGGTCTCAGTGCCCTGAACGGACGAATCGTAACCATGTCTGCTCCTTTCTTCTTAGCCGCAAGCGGCATAACCAACTGACATGAAAAGCGGCACCGCACCCGGAAACTGCAGATACGATGCCTGTTACTCATGATATTCAGGTCTGGTGATATATTACCAGGCTATCCTGGAATCGAGTGTGAATAAATCTTTATTTAATGATTCTTGCGCGATATACGCCATCCACTGCGGAAATCTTTGTCATCGTCGCCTGCGTGATCGGCGTCGTCAGGTCGATCATGGTGTAAGCGAATTCTCCACGGCTCTTATTCGACATGTTCGAAATATTCATACCGCTGTCGGAGAGGATTCTCGCAAACTGACGGATCATATCTGCCTGGTTCTTATGGCAGATGGTGATACGGGATGCATCTGTGCATACACCGTTGTTCAGATTCGGATAGTTGACGGAATGGCTGATATTACCGTTTTCCAGATAGTCACGGAGTTCCTTCACCGCCATTACTGCGCAGTTATCCTCAGCCTCTTCGGTAGAAGCACCGAGGTGAGGTGTGATCACAACGTTCGGAGCACCCAGAACGGTCGGATTTGCGAAATCCGTCATATACTTTCTGACTTTACCTGCACGCAGTGCCTCAACCAGCGCCTGCTCATCAACGAGGACGTCACGCGCATAGTTCAGAAGGACAACGCCTTCCTTCATCATGCCGATCGCCTCACGGCTGATCATGCCCTTTGTGCTGTCTGTCGCCGGTACGTGGATCGTGATGAAATCACAGTTCTGATAAATATCGCTGACATCCTGGATATGATGGATGGAGCGGGAAAGGTTCCATGCAGCATCTACAGAGATGTAGGGATCATAGCCGTAAACTTCCATGCCCAGATGTGTAGCCGCATTGGCAACCAGCTGTCCGATGGCACCGAGGCCGATGATACCCAGCTTCTTACCGCTGATCTCGCTGCCGGCGAACTGCTTCTTTGCCTTCTCTGCCGTCTTGGCGATATCCGGATCACTGGCATTTTCCTTCACCCAGTTGATGCCGCCGACGATATCACGGGATGCAAGAAGCATGCCTGCGATCAC
This sequence comes from uncultured Eubacteriales bacterium, assembly GCA_900318405.1. GTDB lineage: Bacteria > Bacillota > Clostridia > Lachnospirales > Lachnospiraceae > Bilifractor. The sequence goes on from ONKP01000003.1 coordinate 97,227, forward strand.
CAGCTCTTTTACAGCGTTGGCATTGGCACCCGGTGTATTGAATACCACGATACCGTTCTCTGCGCAGCGGTCAAGCGGAATATTGTTCACGCCAGCGCCGGCACGCGCGATCGCAAGCAGCTGATCCGGAAGATCCATATCATGCATTTTTGCACTGCGGACAAGGGCCACATCAGCCATGCTGAAATCATCTGCCGGCTGATAGTAATCATTGAAACGGTCCAGACCGCGGGAAGAAATATTATTCAGACAAAAATATTTGAACATAGTCAGCTCCTCTTCTGTCTTATTTCAGATTCTTTTTCTCAAAGTCTTCCATGAACTCGACAAGCTTTGCCACACCTTCATACGGCATAGCGTTGTAGATGGATGCTCTCATGCCGCCGACAGTTCTGTGGCCCTTCAGGTTCTCAAGACCTGCCGCCTTGGACTCGGCAACAAACTTTGCATCCAGATCCTTGTCTCCGGTGACAAAAGGAACATTCATCAGCGAACGATCCTGCTTTCTCACGGTGCCATGGAAAAGCTTCGACTGATCCAGATAATCATAGAGAAGCTTTGCTTTTTTCTCATTGCGTCTGTTCATCTCTTCCAGACCGCCGAGGTTCTTCAGCCACTTGAACACAAGACCACAGATGTAAATGCACCAGCAGTTCGGTGTATTGTACAGGGAATCCTTGTCAGCCTGTGTCTTGTACTTCAGCATCGTCGGAGTGCCCGGATATACATCGTCAGTGATGAGATCATCACGGATAACCGTGATAACCATGCCGGCAGGTCCCACGTTCTTCTGAACGCCGCCGAAGAACAGACCGTACTTCTCCACGTCGATCGGACGGGACAGGAAGTTGGAAGATACATCGGCTACGAGCAGCTTGCCCTTGGTATTCGGCAGCTGGAAATACTCCGTGCCGTAAATGGTGTTGTTCTCGCAGATATATACGTAATCCGCATCTTCATCAATCGGCAGATCGGAGCAGTCCGGAATATAAGAGAACGTCTTGTCCTCAGAGGATGCGATCTTCACAGCATCGCCGTAGATCTTCGCCTCTTCATATGCTTTTCTTGCCCACTGACCGGTAACGATATAATCTGCCTTGTGATGTTTATTCATCAGGTTCATCGGGATCTGCGCAAACTGCATATTGCCGCCGCCCTGAAGGAAAAGCACCTTGTAATTATCGGGAACACCTACGAGTTCACGGAAATCCTTTTCTGCCGTCTTGATAATGTCGTCGAACATCTTAGATCGATGACTCATCTCATTTACAGACATACCGCAGCCCTTGTAATCGAGCATATCTGCCTGTGCCTCTTTCAGCACCTCTTCCGGAAGCACTGCGGGTCCGGCCGAAAAATTGTAAACTCTTCCCATTTTTTGTTCCTCCATCCTTCTGGGCCTGTGCAAGCCAGCATCTGTCTGCTTCCCCACACACGCCAGTAAATAAGAAATTCATGCGTAAAACTTCACGCACTAAAAAGAAATGATAAACATTTCACACTGCCTTGTCAACGCAATAAAGTCATCCCGTAACTATTTGGTCACAGTAAATGCGTTAAGTCTCCATGTGTGACAGTGGCTGATAAAGTTTGAACAGTAACGAGTTAACCTTTCCAGTTGGCCATATCCTTCTGATCATAGATATCATCATTGGGCTTGCCCGCCGGAATGATCGGCGAAACCTTATCATCCGGGTCGATCACGCAGTCGATCACATAAGGTTTGCCCGATGCCAGCGCTTTTTCCAGTGCCGGGCGGAACTCCTCCGGCTTTGTGACGCGAACCGCATCTACGCCGAGTCCCTCAGAAACCTTCACATAGTCCACTTTGTCGTTGAGCACCGTCTGTGAATAACGCTTTCCATAGAAAAGCGTCTGCCACTGCCGCACCATGCCGAGCACGCTGTTGTCGATGATCACTTCGATGACGGCAATACCGTTTCTGGAAGCGGTAGCCAGCTCATTCATATTCATGCGGAAGCAGCCGTCACCCGCGATGTTGATCACGGTTTTGTCCGGACATCCGCTCCTGGCACCAATGGCAGCGCCGAGGCCGTAGCCCATGGTGCCGAGTCCGCCCGAAGTGAGAAGCGTTCTCGGACGCGTGAACTTATAGTACTGTGCTGTCCACATCTGATGCTGTCCAACCTCTGTCGTGATCAGCGCATCGCCCTTTGTCACGTCGTAGATCGTTTTCACGATCATCTGACCGGAGAGACGGTCGGTGGGGATGTCGTCGCTGACAAGCGCCTGCATCTGCTTCATTTCTTCAGTCCATGCAGGATTGGACTTTGCCTGGATCTGCGGGAGCATGCGG
>ONKP01000003.1:99563-102593 GCA_900318405.1 uncultured Eubacteriales bacterium
GATCTTCAGGTCGCCGGTCACACTCGCGCTGACCACTACATTTTTATTCACTTCTGCCGGATCAATATCGATCTGCAGAATTTTTGCCTGTCTGGCGAAATTCTTCGGACTCCCCGCATCTCTGTCGGAAAAACGTGCGCCGAGGACGATCAGCAGGTCGCACTTGCCGAGCATCAGATTGGCGCCCTTGGTTCCGTGCATGCCAAGCATGCCCATATACGCGGGATCGGTGCCCGGATAGGTGCCCTTGCCCATCAGCGTATCGCAGACAGGCGCCTGCAGCATGTGCGCGAGACGGATGATCTCATCCTGTGCACCGGAAATGGCAGCGCCTCCGCCGACAAAAATATACGGCTTTTTCGCACTGTTGATCAGGTGCAGTGCTTTTTCGATATCCTCATCGCGGATCCTGTCCACGGCGGGTTTGATCGATTCCGGCTGCTCCCTGTGATAGCTGGTCTTTGCCGCCGTCACATCCTTCGGGATATCGACGAGCACAGGACCCGGCCGTCCGGTTTTTGCAATACGGAAAGCCTTGCGGAGGGCATCGGCCAGTTTGCTCACATCCTTGACGATCATGCTGTACTTCGTGATCGGCATGGTGATACCTGTGATGTCAACTTCCTGGAAACTGTCCTTGCCAAGAAATTTGGTTCCGACGTTTGCCGTGATGGCTACGATCGGCACGGAATCCATATAAGCCGTTGCAATGCCGGTGACCAGATTGGTCGCTCCGGGGCCGCTGGTCGCCATGCAGACGCCCACTTTTCCGGTCGCCCGCGCATAGCCGTCAGCCGCATGCGCCGCTCCCTGTTCATGGGAGGTCAGGATGTGGTGAATTTCCGGGTGCTTGTACAGCTCATCGTAGATATTGAGGATTGCCCCTCCCGGATAACCGAATACGGTGTCAACCCCCTGTTCTTTCAGGCATTCGATCACGATCTGTGATCCGGTAAGTTCTGGCATATCTGTCCCTTCTTTTTTATATCAAAGTTATCTTGATCACCTGTCAGAAATCTGCTGTCTTCGGGACTTCTCTGCACAGAGGAGTCCCGAAAATAAAGCACTGATAATCAGTCTTCCGGAACCTGCAGAATAGCACCGCGGTTTGCCGAGGTGACGAGCTTTGCATATCTCGCGAGATATCCGGTGACATGTCTGTCGACAGGCTTCCATGCGGCTTTTCTCTTCGCCAGCTCTTCATCGCTGACCTTCAGCTCGATCTTATACTCGGGAATATTGATGGAGATGATATCTCCCTCTTCTACCAGAGCGATCGGGCCGCCGACCGCTGCCTCCGGGCTCACATGCCCGATCGCAGCACCGCGGGATGCGCCGGAAAAACGACCGTCCGTGATCAGTGCCACATCCTTGTCGAGACCCATACCTGCGATCGCAGAGGTGGGGTTCAGCATCTCACGCATGCCGGGGCCGCCCTTCGGTCCCTCATAGCGGATGACTACGACATCGCCCTTGTTGATTTTTCCGCCCTTGATCGCGGCAATTGCCTCTTCCTCGCTGTTGAACACGCGGGCCGGGCCTTCATGTACCATCATCTCAGGGAGTACGGCAGATCTCTTGACCACGCAGGTATCAGGCGCCAGATTGCCGGAGAGAACAGCCATGCCGCCCTTCTCCATATACGGATGATCGATCGTATGGATGACTTCCGTATCCAGGATCTCACAGTTTTTGATCAGCTCACCGATGGGTTTGCCGTAAACCGTCTGGCAGTCGAGATGGAGCGTGCCGAGTTTGGAGATTTCATGCATCACCGCATAGATACCGCCGGCCTCATTCAGCTCCTCCATGTAATGCGCACCGGCAGGTGCCAGATGGCAGATATTCGGTGTCTTTTCAGAGAGCTCATTGGCAACAGAAACTTCAAAATCAATGCCGCACTCATGAGCGATTGCCGGCAGATGCAGCATCGTATTGGTTGAGCATCCGAGTGCCATATCGATCGTCAGTGCATTGACAAAAGCCTCTTTCGTCATGATATCGCGGGGACGGATATTTTTCTTCACGCACTCCATCACCTGCATGCCCGCATGCTTGGCGAGCTGCAGTCTTGCGGAATAAACCGCCGGGATCGTGCCATTGCCCTTGAGACCCATGCCGAGAACCTCGGTCAGGCAGTTCATGGAATTGGCCGTGTACATACCGGAGCAGGAGCCGCAGGTCGGGCAGACATTCTGTTCGTAGTTGCGGACATCATCCTCTGTCATCGTACCTGCCGCGAAGGATCCGACTGCCTCAAACATCGAGGACAGACTTCTCTTTCTGCCGTTGACATGGCCGGCGAGCATAGGGCCGCCGCTGACGAAAACGGTCGGAATGTTGATTCTCGCCGCTGCCATCAGAAGGCCAGGTACATTTTTATCGCAGTTGGGGATCATGACAAGACCGTCAAACTGATGCGCGATGGCCATGCACTCTGTCGAATCCGCAATGAGATCACGGGTTACCAGCGAATACTTCATGCCAATGTGGCCCATCGCAATGCCGTCGCAGACAGCGATTGCCGGAAACATCACCGGCGTTCCGCCTGCCTCGGCAACACCCATTTTGACCGCCTGCGCGATCTTATCGATATTCATATGACCCGGCACGATCTCGTTATATGAGCTTACGATGCCGATCATCGGTCTGTGCATTTCTTCCTCGGTCATGCCGAGTGCGTTAAAAAGACTGCGGGCAGGCGCTGCCGCCATACCTTTTCTTACATTATCACTGATCATATGTCATCCTCCATGAAGAACCGCATCCAGCGGTTCGCTGTTCAATAAACCCCATACTAAAATTTATGCCACATACTGAATAAGTCTACGCGCCGCTTCGCACTGCGTGCTCCCGCGTCGCTACAAGTAAGCCCGACTTTGTCGGGCTATCGCGGCGTTCGCCTCACCGTATCACGCTTCGCGTGTACGGATGCGGCTCACTGCCCGCGTATGTCGTCGCAAAGCCATAGTCGGCCTTGCGCACCCTTCGGGTGTGCAGTCCGCCCCTGGCATGCGACGGACTTATACA
>ONKP01000007.1 GCA_900318405.1 uncultured Eubacteriales bacterium
GATCTGGTATACCTCCTTATAGAATTTGTGTACCAGCGCACGAACTTATGCAATAAAAAACGCATGTCCAAAGACATGCGGAACAATCCTTTTCAGGAAGCTGTCCTCGGCAGGCGCATGCTGTGCTTACGTTCCTTTATGGGAACACCTGCTGTCTTCGGCGCGATACAAATTGTATTAAATCACGAGGTGCTATATTTGTCAAGGGTGTATTAGAATTTATTCAAATCTGCCGACAGCTATTACGCAACAGGTCTCAAGGGTGGAGGCGTCTGTACTCCGAAACTACTGAAAACGGAACCGCCGCCCGTCAGCAGCAGTCCCGTTTTCATTCAGTCGGTCTGACGGCTTTGCGCCTGGATCAGACTTATTTTCAATATATCAGCCGACAAGTCTCATAGGGTTGATCCTCACGCCGGGGCCCATTGTTGAAGATACGGAAACGCTCTTCAGATACTGGGCCCATTGTTGAAGATACGGAAACGCTCTTCAGATACTGGCCCTTCAGTGCTGAAGGTCTTGCCTTGTTGATTGCCGCCATCAGTGTCTGGAAGTTCTCATAAAGCTTCGCCTCATCGAAGGAAGCCTTGCCGATGACTACATGGATGATGTTTGCCTTGTCCAGTCTGTACTCAACTTTACCTGCTTTGATATCGTTGATGGCTTTTGTTACATCCATCGTAACCGTACCGGACTTCGGGTTCGGCATCAGGCCTTTCGGTCCGAGTACACGACCAAGACGTCCTACAACGCCCATCATATCCGGTGTTGCAACAACGACATCAAAATCAAACCAGCCGCCCTGGATCTTCTCTACAAGATCCTGATCTCCTACGAAATCAGCGCCTGCAGCTCTGGCTTCATCAGCCTTTGCGCCCTTGGCGAAAACCAGAACGCGGACAGTTTTGCCGACACCATTCGGCAGAACGACAGCGCCACGAATCTGCTGATCTGCATGACGTCCATCGCAGCCTGTGCGGATATGCACTTCAATGGTCTCATCAAATTTAGCTCTTGCCGTTTTCTTTGCCAGAGCAACTGCCTCTTCCGGCTCGTACAGTTTGCCACGCTCGACTGCCTTGGCAGCCTCCACATAATTCTTTCCGTGTTTCATTATTTTTCCTCCTGTGGTAGTTGCGGGACCTGACGTCCCTTCCACTTTCTCTTATGACGACTGCCCGATACCGTGACGGACGGGCGGCCGTTTCTGCGGTTCTTCCGTTCCGGCGCTATGCCATCTTTGCGCTTTCAGCGAACGGATTATTCTTCTACAGTGATACCCATGCTGCGGGCTGTGCCGGCGATCATGCTCATGGCACTCTCAACACTTGCAGCATTAAGGTCAGGCATCTTGGTCTCAGCGATCTCGCGAAGCTGATCCTTCTTCAGAACAGCGACCTTTGTCTTGTTCGGTTCGCCTGATGCCTTCTGGATTCCGCATGCTTTCTTGATCAGAACCGCTGCCGGCGGAGTCTTCGTGATGAAGCTGAAGCTTCTGTCGGTGTAAACAGTGATGACAACAGGGATCAGCAGATCGCCTTTGTCAGCTGTTCTGGCATTGAACTCCTTGGTGAACTGTACGATGTTGACACCGTGCTGACCAAGGGCCGGGCCTACCGGCGGAGCAGGAGTAGCCTTGCCTGCGGGAATCTGTAACTTAATGTAACCTTCTACCTTCTTTGCCATTTTCGGCACCTCCTAATATAATGTGGTATTTGCGGGGATTTTCCCTCCCACCGGCCGTCAACCGGCCTTTCGAACCTCTGCGAAGCCAAGTTCTACCGGCGTCGCACGGCCGAACATCTCTACAAGGATCGTGACCTTCTGCTTGTTCGGGTTGATCGATGTGATCTTCCCGCTCGCATCTTTCCATGCACCGGCGATCACGACAACCTCGTCGCCGACCTCAAAATCAACAAGGATCTTCTCCTCAGATTTGACGCCGAGCGGCTCCATATCCGCAGCTGACAGCGGAACAGGTTTGGATCCCGGTCCGACAAAGCCCGTCACGCCTCTGGTGTTCCGAACAACGTACCAGGTATCATCATTCATGACCATATTCACAAGCACGTATCCCGGATACATTTTCCTCTGGACTGTGCGTCTGACGTCATTCTTGACTTCGACGACATCTTCCATCGGCACACGCACCTCATGGATCTGCTCTTCCAGATGTCGATTGGTAATCGTCTTCTCAATATCGGCTTTTACCTTGTTCTCATATCCGGAATATGTATGAACCACATACCATTTCGCTTCTGATGATTCAGACATCAAATTCACCTTTCCTTATTTGATGATCAGCTGGATCAGCTGCAATCCCAGATTATCGATGAGTGTGATCAGGAGAACGAGGACTGCAGAAACAGCGACGACAGAGCCTGTCTGTTTTACCAGCGTCTTCTGGTCTGTCCAGACGATCTTGTCCCATTCGGTCTTGAGCCCTTTGGTCCAGCTGTTCCTTTTATCTTTCTTTTTCTTCACAGCTTTCGTCTGTTTCGTCTTCTCGACAGCTGTATTGTTATCTGCCATAATAATCTCCATTCCACTGCCTTTGACAGGCGACACATCCCGATTACTTCGTTTCTCTGTGAACCGTATGCTTTCTGCAGAATCTGCAGTACTTCTTCACTTCCATACGCTCAGGATGATTCTTCTTATCCTTCGTCGTATTGTAATTACGGTGCTTGCATTCTGTGCACTCGAGTGTAATTCTTGTACGCATCGACGGTTACCTCCCACACTGTTATTTATTCAGACACTTTTTATACGCAACAAAAAGACCAGATCTGCTTCTTTCCTGCGCAAGGGGAAACGGTCACGTTAACCGCCTCTTTAAAAAAAGCGTAAAAAAAAAGGACCCGCCTTTCAGTCGCCAATAAACTATAGCATGAAGGGGATCCTCTGTCAAGGAGTCATATGTAATTTCTGTTGTCCGAAAAAAGTCGAACAAGCTATGTATTATCAGTCTTTTGCAGACACCAGGCCAGACAACGGGCTCTGATCATCATGTCCTTATTCATGATCCTTTTCGCTGCCAGGATAGATCAGTTCTACACCTGATTTATGGAAGAGTTCTGTCCAGCGATCATCCGGCCTTCTGTCCGTGATAACCCCGCTGACTTCCTCCACACCTGCCGTGCGGGTAAAAGCCGTACTGTCGAATTTGCTGCCGTCAAGCACCAGATAGCTCTTCGCCGAGCACTGCAGCGCTTTTTTCTTCATACGGGAGAACGTCTCAAAAGAATCCATGATCCCGCGCTCATAATCAAGGCCCTTACAGGATATGAAAGCCTTGTCAACGAAATAATTCTCCGCGGTTTCCTCTGCCATGGTTCCGACCAGGGCAAGGTATCCGCTCTTCAGCATGCCGCCCGTGGAGATCAGGTTCCAGTCAGGTATCTCCGAAAGCTCGAGAAGGATCTCAATGGAATTCGTGACAACCGTCAGCTTCTGCTTATTCCTGAGTGCCTTGGCGATAAACAGGTCTGTGGAACTGGCGTCGAGCATGATATGATCGCCGTCGTGCACGAGCTCTGCCGCGATATTTGCAATCTTCTGCTTCTCCGCTACATTTTTTCTGCTGCGAATCGTCAGCGGCATATCAAAGCCCACATTCTCATTAAGGATTGCGCCGCCATAGCTCTTTGTGGCGTATCCGTCAGCCTCAAGCTTTTCCAGATCCCTTCGTATCGTCTCCTCAGATACTTTAAACCGATGGCTCAACTCACTGACAACCACACGTTTCTCATCCTGGAGCTCTTCAAGGATCAGATTCCTTCTCTCAAGTGCCAGCACGATCGTACTCCTGTTCTATTATCAGATATGTATGCAGGCTGCGTATCACAGGATGGTGCGAATGATCTTCTCATCCGGATGTGCGATGACGGAAGAATCGAGGAACATCCCCTTCTCTCCCGACAGCTGCTTTGCCTTCTCGATGGAAGCTGTTACAGCGGAAACCTCGCCGGTGATGACCATGAATGATTTTCCGCACATACCCTTTGCGAGACGAAGCTCAATGACATTGACGATTGCCGTCTTTGCTGCCATATCTGCTGCCTCGATCAGAGAAGCGACATCAAATGTCTCGAGGATGCCGAGTGCATCGACATGGTCTACTGATGTAGCTCCATAGATTGCGGGGAACAGCGACTCATGCGGATTGCCGAGAACGAAATTATCGATCAGATCATATTCGTATTCGGTGCTTGCCGCCTCAACTGCGGCTTTAACAGCGCTGAGATCTCCGGTAATGATGGCGATATACTTTCCGGGGCATACCGTCTGCGCTTCGACGATATCGACTTCCGAAGTCTTGACCATCTTATCAGCTGCCGTGATGCCGGTCGGTATGCTTTTGAACTCAACCATTCCGATTGCTCTGCTCATTACAGTGCTCGTCCTTTCTATCTCTTCTCGATGCGGATATAATCATCTGTCACATTGGTGACAACGCCGGGAAGGGATGCATGCATGGCAACGCTGAGACCGTCACCTGGCTTCGCTATCATCTGCCGGTATTCAACCGTATCGCCGATTTTTACAATGGGGATCGCAGGTGCGCCGATATGCTGCCGAAGCATAACGGTAACCGTATCCTCCGGCTGCAGTTCATCATCCAGCGGAGCCGGAAGATCATACTTCGACAGTCCGAGACGTGCCATCAGACGCTCCTCTGGAACCTTGCGATACTCTCTGGATTCACGGACCGGAACTGCCTCAACCTTCGGCGGTTTGATCCCTTTCTTCTTCAGTCCGGCTTTGTATTCACCGATCAGCGTCCTCGGTGCCAGATCCTGCGGACATGCATACATTTCACACACGCCGCATCCGGAACAGAAATTCGTATTCAGGAACGGATTGAGATCCTGGAAATCAGCATTGGAAGCCGAGCGCATGAAACGCGCGGGGTCGATCGGATGACCCAGTGCATGTCTCGGGCACATGTTCGTACATGTCTCACACTGACAGCATATGGATGCCGCCCGCTTCAGATCAATGGATGTTTTCCGTTTCTTCTTCATGACAACGGGGTGGTCCTGCGGCAGTACGAGGATTGCATTTGTCGTCTTCGTCACACGCCCTGACGGGGGCTGAATGCGTCCCATCATGGGTCCGCCGACAAAATAAACCGGATCCTTGCACGTCACATCTCCCGCCAGGTCGACGACAGACTTGAAGCTGCAGCCGACAGATACCGGAACCGTAACCGGATGGGTGACCTCACCGATAACCGTCAGATATTTGAAGGTGACCGGCTTTCTCTCCACAACAGCACGGTAAATGTTGTACATTGTCTCTACATTGTATACAATGCACCCCTGCTCGATGGGAAGTCCGCCGGGACGCACAACACGTCCGGTGCACTCATAGATCAGTACAACCTCATCACCCATGGGATATACTTCCTGGAGATAGTGAATGTGGATCTCCGGATATTTATCCACTTCTTTCCTGATCGCCGCAATGGCCTCTTTATAGGTTCCCTTGACGCCGATCACAGCCTGCTTTGCCCCGGTAACCTGCACAACCATATGCAGACCGGCGATAATCTCATCCGCATGCACCGTGATCAGTCTTCTGTGCGGCTGAAGCAGGGGCTCACACTCCGCACAGTTTAACAGAATGGTATCTGCATTTTTATTCAGTTTTGCATAGGACGGGAAACCGGCACCACCGGCACCTACGACGCCGCCCTCACGCAGTCTTTTCTGAAATTCTTCGAAATCAATATCCATGCACTGCTCCATTCCGGTTATCCGCCGACAGTAAAGGCCGACGGGTTATTTTCTATTTAAGAATGCTTAACAACCGTTATGTGTCTTCTTCTGCGCCGCTTTCAAACACGCCGCCGTCATCGATGATACCCACAATGGCTGCATCCACAGGGGCATCCTGCATATCCGCTCCGATGCGGGCGGAACTCCCCTGAACTACGATCACATATTCCCCGATACCAGCGCCTACCAGATCTATGGCAATGATCTGACGCGTATCGGCTGCCATATGACGCAGAGGCTCAACGATCATAAATTTGCTACCGATCAGTTTCTCGCTCTTGCGGGTAGAGATCAGGCTGCCAACGACCTTGCCTGCTATCATATTTCCTCCTACCGGGAAAAAACCATCTGAAATCTTCATGCCCATATCGCATGGCAGATACAAATGCTCTTCCAGTTAATTTCATAAGTTACGACACCGGATGATCTCCGGAATGACAAAAGTACGCAGCCGCAACCGGAACGGGATCTCCCGGTGCACCCGGCTCGGCTGCGATTAAGAACATCTCTGTATCGATACCTGATTTCTGTATCTGACAGTTAAGCCTTCCCTGCTTTTCAGCGGATGATACGTACGGTATCTCCCTGCTTAATACCGGCAGCATTGGCTTCATCGGTATCGATGTGCATTTCAAGACTGAAGCTCGGATCTACACGGATAACCACATGATTAAAGATCGTTCCGCGTTCATTATCTGCCTTTACAGAAACAATGTCTCCGTTCTTAAGTCCGGCAGCCTCAGCATCCGCAGGGGTCATGTGAATATGACGCATGGCGACGATGGCGCCCTCCTGCAGATAAAGAGCTCCCTTGGGGCCAACAATGGCGATCGGAGCGCTTCCCTTCAGATCTCCCGACTGACGGATCGGTGCTTTGATACCGAGCGTGCGGGCATCTGTAGCGGAAATCTCAACCTGTGTCTTGCTTCTGACAGGTCCGAGAATGCGGACATTTTCGATCGCGCGAAGCTTAAGGCCGACAATCGTAACCTGCTCGTTAGATGCGAACTGGCCGCCCATCAGATCCTTCTTCTTCGTCAGCTGATATCCCTTGCCGAAAAGAGCCTCTACATGTTCCTGTGTCAGATGGACATGTCTGGCAGATACGCCTACCGGAACGAGAAACCCGTTATCGCGTTCTTCGCTCTGATTGATGGCCTCAAAGACCAATCTCGTAATCTCTTCTACCTGATTCTGGTCCATGACGACACCTTTCTCCTCTGATAATAAGTCTGCGGCAATCGCCGCTTTCGACTACAGCTCAGACGGACAGGAGTTCTGTCCGCCTGAAGGTTTCTGATCGAATAAATTACTTATCCAGATGAGGCAGGATCATCTCAACATCGCTGTGCGGTCTCGGGATGACGTGTGTAGCTACCAGCTCGCCAAGACGGGAAGCATTGTTGCCACCAGCCTCAACAGCGGACTTAACAGCGCCTACATCTCCACGAACCATAACGGTTACGAGTCCGGAACCGATTCTCTCGGTACCGATCAGGTTAACGTTAGCAGCTTTGCACATTGCATCGGCTGCCTCAATAGCAGCTACGAGACCTCTGGTTTCAACCATTCCTAAAGCTTCCTGTGACATTGTAGTTTCCTCCTTGACATAGTGTCTTGCGGGCTCTGCCGCTTTTACTGGTTTATTATCTGCCTTTGTATTCTCCGGTGCGGCTGCGGTGCCTGTTGCTGCGGCCGGAGCCGCTTTGGTAACTGCTTCCGCTGCCGCTGCGGCCGGAGCCGCTTTGGTAACTGATTCTGTGGCCGTCTTCGCAGGAGCTTCGGGCTTCTTGGATTGCGGCTGCTTCTTTTCTGCCGCTGCCTGCTGCTGGCCGCCGGCTGCGCCGACTTTTGTCCTCTTTATTTCCGCCATGCGTAATCTCCTACCGTTCTCCATCTGCTTGCGCTCAGTTGAACCATTTTGACGATTTCCTCATGGGGGTTCGCGATGACCGCATGCAGCGTAGGTTTTTTAATTCCTTTTTCGACAGCTGCGTCCACAGCCGTCGTCACCGATGAGACATCGCCCTCGATGATCAGCGTTACCAGACGACCGCCAAGCTTCCTTTCCCAGGATGCGAGGTTCACGTCTGCAGCCTTGCACATGATGTCTACGGCATCCATGGCAGCAGTAACGCCTACGATCTCAACGAAGCCATACGCTTTTCCACCCATGGTTTCCTGTCCTTCCTGCTGCACAGTTTTCGATGTCTTTCAGAATATCACCGTCGGTCATTCGCTGCAATTACTGCAACAGGCCCGCGGCTTACTTCTGCAGATTACTCGAGATTGTGCGGCAGAATATACTCAACATCTTCGTGCGGTCTCGGGATGACATGGGTAGCTACGAGCTCGCCCAGACGGGAAGCAGCTGCGCTTCCGGCCTCAACGGCTGCCTTGGTAGCTCCTACATCGCCTCTTACCAGAACGGTAACAAGTCCTGATCCGATCTTCTCGGTTCCTACCAGATGAACCTCAGCAGCCTTTGTCATGGCATCGGCCGCCTCGATCGCAGCGGTAAGACCTCTGGTCTCGATCATTCCCAAAGCTTCCTGTGACATTTTTCTGTCCTCCTGTTAAAACTTATCCAGCGCACTGATCTTCAGCATCTTCTCCACACCCGGATCATCCGGATTCGGAATGATATAATGCTGAACGACGCCGCTGATTTCATTTGCTTTTTTGATTCCTGCCTCCATAGCCGCCTCAACTTCCGATACATTTCCACGGAATTTGATGGTTACCAGAAGCGGAACCGGAAGTTCGTCGGCATGCGCTGGCTTGTTCTTGTCGAACACTTCCAGATGAACATTGGCTGCCTTGCATCCCGCATCGGCGGCTACAAAAGCACATGTAAGTCCGAATACTTCCAGGATACCAACAGCCTGTGCCATATCTGTGCCTGCGCTCCTTTCCTGTTTCCTGTATTATACACCGGAAACGGCTCAGAATTCCGGTCCGGCAGAATCACATGCATCATGTGATCAGTGATTGTTTGTATTGCCGTCGAGCGGAACGTTCGTTACGGCAACTTTCAGTCCCTTCTGGGCGAGCGCAAACTCATGCGCCTCATTGATCTTGTTCAGCGGGAATGCGTCGGTGATCAGATCCGTAACAGGAAGGCCGATCTCCTTTGCTCTCCTCAGGAAGTCAAACGTCGTCGCGTAATCTCTCAGGGTGTATACCCAGGATCCTACAAGGTTGATCTCCTTGGAGCAGAGATCAAAGTGAGGATTGATCGTAGCGTCGCCGTTGTTGATAAAGAATCCCAGCTCGCAGAGACCGCCGCCGTTGCGGATGAAATGATAGATATTGCTGTGTGCGATCGGAGAACCCGTGCACTGGAAAGCAAAATCTGCAAGATGTCCGCCGAAAGCGTCCTTCACGGCATTTGCCAGATTGTCAATGCCCTTGTACTGCATGAAGTTGACGGTATTCGTAGCGCCCAGTCTCTTTGAGAACTCGAGACGTGACTCATTGCCATCAACGGTTACGATGTTCTCAATGCCCATCGTACGAAGTACTGCCACGCAGAGAAGTCCGATCGGTCCGCAGCCCTGTACGCATACGCGGCTGTTGAAGCGGAGAATTCCGGTCGTCTTCGCACGCTCTACAGCATGTACAAGAACGGCTGCGGGCTCGATGATGATTCTGCTCTTCAGATCCATGTCGGATACATTGAAGAACGTTGATCCTCTGCTGCCCTTGATAAAAATGTAATCGGAGAACCATCCGTTGAGATGGGTGTCATCATCCGGAATGAGTCCGTATACATCAGCTGCGCCGACATTCTTTTTGTTCAGATCGAACATCGTGATGTCCGGATCATCCTTGAACATCATGCAGGTGACGATCTTGTCGCCGACCTTCACGGGTTTTCCTGCGGAGTCGGTCTTTACGTTCTTGCCGAGCTGTACGATCTCGCCGGTGCCCTCATGTCCCAGTGCAACCGGGATGAGGCCGAACGGATCTTTCTTGAACTCATGCTGGTCTGTACCGCAGATACCGGTACCTTCTACTCTTACGAGCATATCGTCATCGCCAACCGGTGGAATCGGGAATTCCTTCACATCAAAATGCTGGAGTGCTGTGAGCATAGCTACATGCGCCGTCTTCGGAACACCTGCAGCAGCACTCGAAGCGCTGTATGAAGAAGCCGGAGCTGCAGATGTGCCGCTCATACCGGCAAGCACCTGTCTGACGATCTCCTCAATATTCTGTGAATCCATTGCCATGTCTTTCTCCTTTCCGTTACCGGATGCAGAGGCTGTCTACCATTACGCAGCGTCTTCTCTTCGTAAATGTCCTTGCGCTTGTAAGGCCTTCACCGGTTCTGGAAGCGATCGTGAAGGTTGCAAATCCCTCACCGCCGTAGCCAAGTGAAGCATAGCTCGGTCCGTTCTTAACCAGAATGGCCGTATCCATTGCTTTTGCGTACTTGGTGATACGTACGACATCATGAGAATGGATATGTGCGGAATGACGGTTGCCATGCTCAAGCCATACGCATTTCTCAAGTGCATCATCAAAATCTGTAGCCGGAACGATACCGAGGATCGGCATCATCAGCTCTGTAGCGATCAGCGGGTTCTCTTTCTCGCCGATGAATGTGATGCAGCGGATATCCGGTCCTACGTTAACACCGATCTTTGCAAGAAGCGTTCTCGCATCACGGCCTACGCACTTACGGTTCAGCTTGCCCTTCTCATCCATAACGGTGCGGATCAGTGCATCCTGCTCTTCCTTGGAAGCCAGGTAGCATCCCTGCTCGGTCACCATGTAATGAAGAAGCTCATCGACAATGGACTGTACCGCTACGATTTCCTTCTCTGCGATGCAGGGGAGGTTGTTATCAAATGTACATCCGTTGACGATATCCTCTGCTGCCTTGCGGATATCAGCGGTCTCGTCAACGAGTGCCGGAGGATTGCCGGCGCCTGCACCGATGCCTCTCTTACCGGAGGAAAGAACCGCGGTAACTACGCCAGGGCCGCCGGTTGCTACCAGAAGGTTGATATCAGGATGTTTCATCATGATACCGCTTGTCTGGAGTGTGGGCTTCTCAACGGTAACGGCGATGTTGTCAGGGCCGCCTGCCTCGAGTGAGCACTCATTCATCATATTGATCGCATAGATCGTTGTCTTTACAGCCTGCGGATGCGGGTTGAAAACAACGGTGTTGCCTGCAGCGAACATACCGATCGTATTGCAGAAGATGGTCTCCTGCGGATTGGTGCACGGTGTGATGGCACCGATGACACCGAACGGCCCCTCTTCCACAAGGGTCAGTCCGCGATCACCTGAATAAGCTTCTGTCGTGATATCCTCGGTTCCCGGAATCTTGTCAGCGCAGAGATGATTCTTCAGAATCTTGTGGCCGACATTGCCCATTCCGGTCTCGTCAACCGCCATGCGGGCCATCACTTCTGCTTCCTGATGGATCCTGCGGCGCATAACCTGAATAACTTTCTCTCTCTGATCCAGCGACATATTGCGGACGATCTGCTCCGATTTCTTAGCCGCTGCGATCGCATCATTCATATCTGCGAAGATACCATGTTTTCCCTTCGGGGAATCATTGATGCTCATCTTCGCCATGACTTCACGAACGACGCTCTGTACCATGCTTTCATCAACTGGCACGATGAAACCCTCCTTCAGTTGAATTTTTCACGTATGATCAGTTTCTGATCAGTTCATTCCCAGCTGTTCCATAACTTTTCTAGTGATCTCAGCAACCTGATCAGCGCTTACGGAATTGTTCTCAGCGCCGTGTGCATAGGTGGAACCTGTGTGCTGGCCAAGGCCGTCATTCTCGCAGCTGCCGCAGTTATGGCAGTTCAGTGAGCCCTTGTTCTGGCAGAGGTTTGCCGGATGCTTGCCCGGAAGACCCATCTTACGACGAATCTCATACAGTCTCTGAACAGTAGCCTTGTCGAATTCCTTCGGGCCGCCGAGCTGTTTGCTCTGATACAGCAGCTGTGCGTAGAACTCAACGGACTCCATCTTCATATATGCGGAAAGCAGATCTGTGGAATAGGTGAGTGCGCCATGGCTCTCCAGAAGTACAGCGTCGAAATAAGGGAGATATTTCTCAACTGCATCCGGGATCTCATTGGTGGAAGGTGTTCCGTAAGGAGCGATCGGTACGCATCCGAGAGCGATAACAGCTTCCGGCATGATCGGCTGTGTCAGCGGAATGCCTGCAATAGCGAAGGATGTGGCATATACCGGATGAGCATGAACAACAGATCCTACGTCAGGTCTCTTCTCATATACACGCATATGCATCTTGATCTCCGATGAAGGCCTGAATCCCGGATTTGCCTGGATTACCTCTCCCTTCTCGTTAACCTTGCAGATGTACTCAGGTGTCATAAATCCCTTTGATACACCGGTCGGTGTGCAAAGGAAGGTATGATCATCCAGCTTTACAGAAATGTTGCCATCGTTTGCTGCTACCATGTTACGGTTGTAGATTCTCTTGCCGATGTCGCAGATCTGTTTCTTGATTTCGAACTCATTTACTGCCATTTGATGCTCCTCCTTGATTTATTGGTTCATGTTTCTGCTGCATCTCATTGTAATCCGCCCTGTCTCCTGCGGCAGAACGGGCATGTGGATTCATGGATCTTCTGGTGCAAATCCTGTTGTCATTATAGAAGTAGGTATGCAATCTGTCAATAGATCGACGTTGTTTTGTGTTGTTTTATGTGAGAATTATGTGGGGTTCACAGGTTTGGATATGACTCTCTCCCACGGCATGACATCTCCCGGCTCCCTCAGATACTCGAGAATATCAGTGACGCCTTCCCCGGTCTTTGAATCGACAAAAAATATCTTCCGGCACCCGGCCAGTCTGAGCCATCCCTCAGCTCTCCGCACATTGGCGTAAGGATGGTGGATCTTCGTCACGATCCCGACGACCTCCCGGTTGCACGCCGCCGTACACCCCGGCGGAAAAAGCGTAAACGGTTCCGTCGACGACAGCAGAAGTCCCACGACATCGGCCTCATAGGTAAACATGGCCAGAGCGTGCCCCAGCCATTTCGTCTGCGCGTACTCACCCGGCGTATCAATGATCACATCAAAATGATTGACGTACTGCGTCTTGTGGTATGCGATCTTCTCACCCTTCAGCGCCTGCGTCAGTGTTGTTTTTCCCGCTTCACTCCGGCCCATCAGGGCTATTTTTCTCATCAGGTCTTTGTGAGTGGTACACAGCTGTATCCCAGCTCACCCTCCACATAGTCCAGCACAGCGTGGATCGCGGCTTCCACCTCTGACACCGTGCCCGTGATGATCAGGGTTCCCGAAAAACGATCGACAAAACCCAGCTGGATGCCGGCGGACTTGGAAGCGATATCTCCCATAATAATAGCCGTCTCGCACGGGGTGACCGTCATGATGCCGATCGCCGCATTGCCGTAGTCCACCGTCGGATCCAGGCCCAGCTTCGTGTACATCTCCGGCACCGGTCCGGCGATCACATGTGCGAGTGTGATCTGTTTGCCGGGTACAAGCTCCTGAATGATCCGCTGCTTGGTCTCCGGCGTCATATGATCCGTATATCCCATTACTCTCTCCTGTTCATTCTTTCTGCTGCTGTGTCCGGGAATGCTGTATAACTTCTGTCAAAAATAATGCCGCTGCGCCGTCCCCGCCGGTGCAGAACTCCGCTCCGGCAGATAAAAAACCTACAGCATGGGCAGCTCATTTTTCAGCTTACGGAATATAGTGTGTCTCTTCAAAAGGATCCCTGTAGCGCGGCACCTTCCGGTCCGCCTCACCGACGCCGAGGAAATCAAGCATATGCGCCGGGTCTGCATTGAGGATCAGGCTGCGGGGGAAATTCACCTCTTCGACAACTCTCTCCGCATACGTAAAATCTCCGATATGCGCCGGTCCGTGGCTGTCGCTGGAAAGGATCACGGGTACCTTCTTCTCCCTGCATGCCTTCAGCATGGCCAGTATGTTCGGCCGCACGTCGCCCCGCCATCCGTCCGGCGCAAGAGAGGCATTGTTTACCTCGAGTGCGACGCCGTATTCACCGGCTGCTTCCGCCAGGCGGTCATAGTCCAGAGGATAACGTGTGTCATCCGGATGGCCGATAATTTTTACACAGGGATGGCGCATGGCAAGCGCATAGGCCCGTGTATTGGCTTCCCGGCCTCCCGGCTTCAGGCATCCGTAGTGGATGCTCGCGATCACGTAGTCAAGATCCTGAAGGATATCGTCCGGCAGATCCAGCCGTCCGTCATAATCCATGATATTGGATTCCGCCCCGAGGCAGACCCGAATGCCGGAACGAAGCCGTGCCGATTTGGAGATGCCGCGGAAATAAGACGTTGTCCCTGCCGCCATCGTTCCCGGACCGTGATCTGTGATGCCAAGGATCGTCATGCCTTTTGCGGCAGCGGCCTTTGCCATCTCCGCGATCGTGGCACTCGTCCCGTGACCGCTCGCTATGGTATGCGTATGCATATCGCATGTATACATGATCCTGCTGTTCCTCCTGTCAGCCCTTCCGAAGTGGATTTTCAGCCGACTGCTGTATCCGGCACGCATTCAATTCTGCAGCCGGAATACTGTACTCAGCGCCGATTCCGTTCTGCAGCCGGCACGCTGTGTCCGACGCACAGTCCCCGGTCTGTCAACCGCGGCTCATGACATCGCGCGCCATGATAGCCGCCTGTACGGAAATCGGGCACTGCATCCGGTAAACCGGCACCCGGTTGATCAGCATATTGATCAGACCGTTTTCCTGCGTTCTGTGCTCATATCCGGCTGCACGGAAAGACTGGTCCGCTGTCAGTTCCCGTGCTTCCCGCCATGAAATCCTGTGTATTTCCGTCCGCTCCGCCTTGCCGATAAAGCAGACAGCCTGCACCGGCATGCGGATATTCACATTTCGATGGAATTTACCGTCCCAGGGCGTTCCGTATACATATACGCGATCACCCAGAAAACGGATCAGCGGCTTGTCATCATTGACGATCAGTGCCGCATCGCCGAAAGCCTTCTTCCACATCGTTGCGTGTGTGGATTTCCCCGAGCCGGAGGGTCCGGAAAAAAGATAGGCCTTTCCGTCCAGAGCCACCGCTGAAGAATGAAAAAAGAGCACGTCCCGGTACAGGGCCTGCTCACAAAATGCCCGGTAGACTGCGATAGAGGCAAGGTATTCGTCGGGAAACTGCGTTCCCTCCAGACGTCTCTCTTCATCAATCATCGCCGGCGTCAGCCTCACGATGATATCAGGACGTCCTCTGCCCGGCTCTTCTGTCCGATAAGGCTCCATCTGTTTCTGTATATAAGAGGAGAGCTCTGCGCCCGCCTGCTCCGTATCAACACCGACCGTCAGATCGGCCAGTCTGTATACCCTCATTGACACCGTATCCCGTCTGCACGAACGCTGCATCTGTTTCCGATTTCGCCGATGCGGCTTTGACGCATCAGTTCCTGTTTCTGCCGATGCATCTATGCATCAGTTTTCGATCTTCCGTCTGCCGCTGTTTTTCATGACATCCCGGATAACTTCCTGTCGCACACCCTCGCTGCGGATATTGTCCGCCCGATAATCAGCATACCGCGCTGCGACATATAGAAAATCTGACAGGCGATTCATGTACTGCATGGCTTTTTTATCCGCCACATACTTCTGCGCCACCACGCGGAAACGCCGCTCGGCACGTCTTGCAATGGATCTGGCCACGTCCAGTCTCGCCGACTCCTCACATCCGCCGTAAAGGACAAAATCCTTCGGACGCGGGAAAGAATCTTCCATGTGATCGATCCACGCCTCCAGCTGCTCCGTTTCCTTCTCATCGAAGCGGAATTCCTTCTTCAGCGGGGCCGCAATACCGGACATGATATGCATCAGTGTCTTCTGAATATGCGTCAGCTGAACCCGGAGATCATCCTCCGACAAAACCTTCGCAAGTCCTATATGGCTGTTCAGCTCATCAATGGTTCCGAGAAGCTCGATCCTGTCGTCTGTCTTCAGAACACTCTGGCCGTTCAGCAGCTGGGTTCTGCCGTTGTCCCCGTTCTTTGTGTATACCTTCATTCTCTGCTGTCCTTCAGCAAGTCAAATCGCCGGTATCCTGTTCACCTCAGGCCTGCTGCATACATCGCAAAGCGATAAAGCAGAAAGCCTTACGTTATATCGTCATATGTGCGCAGCGCACATGTCATCTTATTTTCCGGATGTCTGTCCTGTCATCTCACGGAAAATACGCTCGCCGTATTCCGCAATATCGGCATCCTGTTCTCCGGTGCCGCCGCTTACGCCGAGGCCGCCGACAACCTTATTGCCGATCTTCAGCGGAACACCGCCGCCGAAACCGATGATCCGTCCGCGCTCCATGGACTCCAGTCCGTAGAATGTACCGCCCGGCTGTACAAGCTTATGCACCTCCGTCGTGGGCATTTTTACGGCAACAGCCGTATAGGCCTTCTGCGTCGCAACCTCATAGCTCACCAGAAAAGCATCTTCCATGACATGGACAGCCACCGGATTGCCATGCGCATCATCCACAGCGATCACACACGCCATACCCTTGCTGCGCGCATAATCTTCCACGCGTTCCATCAGTTTTTTCGCCGTGCTGAGGGAGACCGAGCCCCTGATCTGACTCACGATATTCTCTGCCAGTCTGTTCTCATCCATGAAAAATAAAGCCTCCCGTCCAGCATTATATAAACGCTTCGAATCGCCATCGGGATCTCCACGCAGAAAATATTCGCAGAATCCCGGATACGGCTTCGAAGCCGACAATATCAGACCTTTTTCAGTATAGGATGTGGTATGCAAATTGTCAACATCTCACACAAAACCACACAATTTTTCATCCAAATCAACACACAGACCGCATCTGTATTCTGGAGCACGCAACATATCATACAGGTGTCATAAGTATGATAACAGGATCGCTACGCGCTGCGCGCTCTCGCGATCCCATGCATAGAAAACCGCACGGAAAGCACTGATTGCTGTCATGTGTGCTTCCGTGCGGTTATGTTGTTTGAAATGTCGACACGCAGGCAGTTTCTGGCGTGCGAAGCACTCACAGAAAACTGTATGGGTGTTTATTGTATGTCCGGTTCCCGCTCAACGAGACTCAGATCACATAGTCATCAAATTCGTCCTTCTGATTTCCGCCTCTCCTGTACTCGAGCTCGGGTGCACGGCCCATTGCCGTCATGTCTGACGGCACAGAGCGCACGACAAATGTATTGCCGCCGATCGTAACATTGTCACCGATCACCGTCTCACCGCCCAGAATAGACGTGCCGGAATAAACAGTGACATTGTTGCCGAGTGTCGGATGTCGTTTCACGCCCTTGAGCTGCTGACCCTTCCGCGTCGAAAGACCGCCGAGCGTCACGCCCTGGTAGATCTTCACGTGATCGCCGATGACCGTCGTCTCACCGATGACGATGCCCGTGCCATGGTCAATGAAAAAATAACGGCCGATCTGTGCGCCGGGGTGAATATCGATGCCGGTGTGCGAATGCGCATATTCCGTCATGATTCTCGGAATCAGCGGCACCTTCAGCTGCCAGAGCTCATGTGCGATCCTGTAAATGGAAATCGCCATCAGGCCGGGATAGCTCAGGATGATCTCATCATAGCTGTAAGCCGCAGGGTCACCGTCGTAGAAAGCCTGAATATCCGTCGCAAGAACCTCACGCAGATCCGGTATTTTTTCGAGGAGCTGATTCACGATTTTCTCCGCTCGCTGCAGAAGAACAGACTTGCTGCAGTCCGCACACATCTCATCGGTCCCGAGCGCGATCGCCACCTGCTTGGTCAGATGGTACTGAATATACTCGATCTTGTCGCCGACGATATAGCGCACGTATTCTCCACGGATGCGGTTTTCATCGTAATACCCGGGAAAAAGAATCTGGCGGATTTTTTCCGTGACATCGATGATCAGATTGCGGTTCAGTATGCTGGAGACGTGCAGCCTTGTGCTGATCGGGTACCGCTCGTAGCTGTCCAGAACAGCCTCGACCAGCCTCGACGTATTCGTGTCCGGCTCCATGATCTTCTTGTTCTCCATATAACGGTTAAGCTCACCGGTCAGGTTCTGAACGTCATCCGGCCTTTCTGTTTTCTCAGTTTTTCCTGTATCTTCCATCGCAGCTTCCTTCTGACCTCCGCTCTGTCCCCCTGTTTTCGGCAGCTTTGCTGTCAGCTGCCGGTCTTTGTATATCCGTTCCACAGAATTACTGCTGTCTGCCGGCCTCCGCCTTGCGCTCCATCATCTGCTTCAGTGACTCGGTGTAAGGCGCTCTCGCAATACCAAACTCCGTGACAATAGCCGTGATCAGTTCATGATCCGTCACATCAAAGGCAGGGTTGTAAACCTTCACGCCTTCCGGCGCCATCCTTCTCTTATACCACATTTCCGTGACTTCATCCGGATTGCGCTGCTCAATGTGGATCTCATCTCCGGTCTTTGTATTCATATCGATCGTAGATGTCGGTGCCATAATGTACATGGGAACACCATAGTGCTTTGCAATGATCGCAACGCCGGAAGTGCCGATCTTGTTGGCCGTATCGCCGTTTGCCGCCACGCGGTCACAGCCGACAAATACTGCCTGTATTTTTCCCTCTTTCATGAGAGAGGAAACCATGTTGTCGCAGATCACCGTCGTATCGATACCCGAATCCATCAGTTCCCTGGCTGTCAGACGGGCACCCTGCAGAACCGGCCGCGTCTCGTCGCAGTACACATGAAAACCGTAGCCCTTTTCCTGTCCCAGATACATCGGTGCCGTCGCCATGCCATAGCGCGTCGCCGCCAGCTTTCCGGCATTGCAGTGTGTGAGCAGTCCGTCACCCGGCTTCACAAGGGTCAGGCCGTACTCGCCGAGCTTATGGCATGCCCGGATATCCTCTTCCTGAATACGCACGGACTCCTGATGAAGTGCCTCAACCACTTCAGGAAGTGATTTGTCCCGGTTGGCGAGCGCCACTTTATCCATCTGCTTCAGTGCCCAGGAGAGATTGACCGCCGTCGGGCGGGAAGAATCCAGGTAATCCTCAGCTTTTTTGAACGCTGTGTAAAAATCATCGAAAGAATCCGCCTTCTCCGCGATCTCCCGTGCTGCCAGATACATGCCGAATCCCGCTGTCACACCGATGGCAGGCGCGCCGCGCACCTGAAGTGTATAGATAGCGTCCCAGATCTGTTTCTGGCTTGTGAGATGAATCGTCTTTGTCTCATAAGGAAGAAGTGTCTGATCGATGATCACAATAGAATGATCTGATTCATCGAGAGAAACTGTATCGATATCCATAATGCTCTGCTTTTCACTCATTTTTTATCCTCCCGGCGCATGTCCGCCGACCCGTCATTACCTGTTCGTTTCGACGGTTACACATCCGTCGATTCGTTGTTATCTGTTTTTTCTGCCGCAGCTGCTGTGTCTGTTTCTCCGGCAGCATCTGTGTCCTCCGCTGACGCCTCAGTAACCGCTGTCGCGTTCTCTGCAGCTTCGCACTCGCGGATATTTTCAGCCAGCAGCTCCTCCACCAGCCGGCCGTTGTGCCGCTGGACAATCAGAATGATCAGACCGGCAACCGCGGCAAAAATACCGATGAACTGCGATGTGGAGAGAATGCCGATCTGCCCGCGGATCGTATCGCCACGGAAAAACTCGACAATAAATCTGCCGATACTGTATAACGTCAGGTACAGTCCGAGAACTTCACCCTCACGTTTCTGCACCTTTTTCTCATACCAGAGCAGTACGAAAAACAGCAGGAAATCGCCCGCACTCATGATTAGCTCCGTCGGGATCAGATGCACGTGGTTCGGCGCGAAGGCAGAGTTCGAAAACTCAAGGTAAAACCAGCTGCTGTCCGTCTCCAGTCCGTAGCAGCAGCCTGCGAAAAAGCAGCCGATTCTTCCGCAGCCCTGGGCAAAAGCAACCGCCGGCACGGCAATATCCATGTATTCCCAGAAATCAACTTTGCGCCATCTGCAGTAGATAATACCACCGAGAAGACCGCCGAAAAGGCCGCCGTAGATGACCCATCCGCCGGTAATGGCGCCGGACAGTGTCATGCTCCCATCCATGAGATAGGGAATGATCGTGACAATATAGAGAAGTTTCGAGCAGAGATAGCCGAAGAGGATCATAAAAACAGCGAGGCCGAAGATCTCATCGCTCTTCCTCTGTGTCAGTCTCTTTACTTTTGCGCGATGTGAAGCAATAAAATAAGCGCAGATGATCCCGACTGCCGTCATCACTCCGTACATATGCACGGTAAACGGACCTATGGAAAACAGATCATTGTACATATCGTATCCTTTCCAGACTCTTTTTCACGTTGTGTCAGCATAATCATGCAGTCTCTGCCGTTATGATAACAAAGCCACCAGAAGGCGGGCAAAAATGTCCGGGATCTGATGGCAAATCACACAGATAGAACCTTACTCTGCCGATGAAGCAGACACACTGCCGGCTGTCGATGAAGCAGATGTGCTGCCGGCTGAGGACGAAGCAGATGTGCCTGATGTCGATGAAGTTGACGCACTGCCCGAAGTTGACGAAACAGACGTGCTGGCTGATGTCGACGAAACAGCTTCGCTGCCCGACGCAGAGGTTGTCGCCGCCTTGACGTTATAGCCGTTTTTATCAGATACCACCAGCTTTGTCCACGGCTTCTCCAATGTCACTGTCGAAGCATTGACCCAGTCATCCAGCTTGCTCTGATAATTATCCTGCTCTCGCTGGGAGATGATCGTCTGGCGGTTATTTTCCGTAGCTTCATCATCGTGAACCTTGTCCATCCGGACAATGTAATAGTAATCGCCGGTATCAATGACACCATCATAGAGCTGGCCGTCAGACAGCGACCTTGCCGCATCGAGCACCTCAGAAGGCATCACATCATCATCCTTGTCAAAAGAATATGTCGTGCAGGCGATGTTCGTGGAATCCAGATTTGAAGCGGCCGTCTTCATGTCATAGCTTGCCGGATCGTCAGACTGATTCGTCATATCCAGAAGTTCCTGCAGCTCATCATGCAGCTGTTTTTTCTCGTCATCGCTTTTTTCCGACTTCGTCATCGTGGAGCTGTCCGTCGTTGTCAGCGCTGTACGGGCGTATGTAATCGTAGACTCAGCAGCCTCATCATCAGACACATTTTTGTCTGTGTCAGCTACCATCGGATCATACATGAGGCTCTGGATCGTGGACAGTTCAAGGCAGGTTTTGATGTCATCCTCTGTCGTACCCATGGCATCCAGCGCATCCTGGTTATGCGAATAGGTATAGGAAGCAGCATCATCGATCTTCGTCTGGAGATCATCCGGAATCGTCACCTGATACTCATCCGCATGCTGCCGCAGAACGATCGCCTGGATCAGATTCTTCTGCGACGTCTCCTTCAGGTTATCACCGTACGTCTGCTCCTCGGCAGAAGAGGTAGCCACCTGGTAGACATTATCCCAGATATTGCCGACCGTACCCATGCCGTAGCTCGTCAGAAGGCTTGTTGTCTCCGCCACCTGATAATTCAGATAAAACGCAGCCGTTCCGAGATTGATCTTCTCATCATTGACCACCATAGCCGTCGCCGAGCCATCCACACTGCCGCATCCTGCCAGCATGGACCCTGCCAGGCACATCGTAAGCAGTCCGGCAGCAAGTGCCTTATTTCTGTATTTCATGAAAAAATTCCTCCGTTACCATATTCAATCTGCGGCTGCTTTCACTACAGATCCGAACAACGCATCACGCAGTATTATATGTTTATCACCCACATATACCTGACGCGTGATATTCCGGCATCTGATCTGAAAAACAGACCGCTTCACCGATTATAGCCTTTTTGCGCGTGCGGGGCAACACATAAATAGCTCCAGACCACGCCCGCACAGTTCACTGTTCAGTTAATGTGACAGTGCAAACGCTTCCGCCCGCCACTGTGTAAGCGCAGGTGCTTCCATCCGCGCGAAATTATCAGCGAGGCAGCATCCGCTGCATATCCTGCACCAGCGCCTTCGTCTCCTGCAGCACACTCTTCCGCTTCGGCTGCCGCACGGCAGCAGCTGCCGGACCCGCAGCCGTTTTCGCTCCGGCAGCTGTCTTCGTGCCCGCCGTCTTCAGACCGGGCATCGGACGGCGCATGCCGCGCGGACCTGCCGCTCTTCCCGCACGTACCGGCCGGGCCGGCTGTTTTTCCCGGATATACAGGAAATACGGCGCCTCACCGGGATGAAAGCTGAGCCGTCCGCCATAGGCCGGATCACTCACCATCTCCGGAATCACCGTTCCGTCCAGTTTTGCATCCTTCAGGAATGTAAACCGGATCTCATCGCCCGTCTGACGAATCTCCGTAATGAAGACGTGGTGCGCCTCCTCCCGGAGAAGCGCGACATCGATCAGGCTCCGCACCTCTGCCGGCGGTTCACCGAAGCGGTCAAGCAGCTCATCCAGCATGTCTTCCGCCTCCGTCTCGTTCCGGATGGAAGAGATCCTCTTGTAAATATCCAGCTTCTGATTTTCTTCCTCAATATAGGTCGAAGGAATATAAGCGGTGACCTGAATATCCACGGAAGTCTCGAATTCCTCCTCCGGCTCGCCGCCTTTTTCCTCCAGGACAGCCTCACGGAGCATCTTGCAGTAGAGATCGTAGCCCACGCTCTCCATGTGACCGGACTGCTCCGCGCCGAGCAGATTGCCGGCGCCCCGGATCTCAAGGTCACGCATCGCGATCTTCACGCCGCTGCCCAGATCCGTGAACTCGCGGATCGCAGCGAGACGCTTTTCCGCCGTTTCCTTCAGGACCCTGTTCTTCTGATACATGAGAAAAGCATAGGCGTTCCGGCTGGACCGTCCCACACGTCCGCGCAGCTGATAGAGCTGGGAGAGGCCGAGCCTGTCGGAATCGGCGATGATCAGCGTATTCACATTTGGAATATCCATACCTGTCTCGATGATCGTCGTCGAGACAAGCACATCGATCTCCCCGTTGACAAAGCGGACCATAATCTTCTCCAGCTGACGCTCATCCATCTGGCCGTGCGCATATTCCACCACCGCATCCGGCACAAGCTCACGGATCCGCTTCGTCATCTCCGCGATGCCGCGCACCCGGTTGTACACAAAGTAAACCTGTCCGCCCCGCGCGAGCTCGCGGCTGATCGCCTCCCTGGCGATCTCATCGTCATACTCCATGACATAGGTCTGGATCGGCATGCGGTCGAGCGGCGGCTCCTCCAGCATGCTGATATCCCGGATGCCGATCAGGCTCATGTGGAGCGTCCGGGGAATCGGCGTCGCCGTGAGCGTCAGAACATCGATGTTTTTACGGAGCTCCTTTATTTTTTCCTTGGAGGACACACCGAAGCGCTGCTCCTCATCAATGATCAGCAGCCCCAGGTCCTTGAACTTCACATCGGAGGACAGGACACGGTGGGTGCCGATCAGGATATCGACCATGCCCTTCTCCAGATCCTTCAGCGTCTTATGCTGCTGGGCAGACGACCGGAAGCGGCTGAGCAGATCGACGCGCACCGGAAAGTCCTTCATTCTCTGCGTGAAGGTGTTGTAATGCTGCTGGGCAAGGATCGTTGTCGGGCAGAGAAGCACGACCTGCTTCTGGTTCTGCACGGCCTTGAAGGCGGCCCGGATTGCGACCTCCGTCTTGCCGTAGCCCACATCGCCGCAGATCAGACGGTCCATCACCTTTCCGCTCTCCATGTCCTTCTTGGTCTCCGCGATCGCGCGCAGCTGGCTCTCCGTCTCCTCGAACGGGAACATCTCCTCGAATTCCCGCTGCCACTCCGTGTCGGGGTCGTAGCGGAATCCCTCCGCGTTGCTCCGCGCCGCATACAGTGAGACGAGCTCCTTCGCGATATTTTTTACCGCGCTGCGCACCTTCCGCCTGGACTCGCCCCACTCCCTGCCGCCGAGCGTGCTGATCTTCGGGCGCTGTTCCGAGGCGCCGGAATACTTCTGCAGCAGCTCCAGCTGGGAGGCAGGAATAAAAAGCGAACTGCCGCCCGCATACTCGATGCGTATGTAATCACGTGTCGTACCGTCGGAGGTGACTTTCTCCATGCCGCGGTAAATACCGATGCCGTGGTCCTCATGTACGACATAATCACCGACGGAGAGCTCGGAAAAATCGTGAATGACCTTCTGCGCATCCGATTCGGTGCGGGCTGCGGGCTTTTTTCTCACGCGCTGCGCGCCGAAGATGTCGGACTCCGTGATGACCACGAACTTCTGTAGCGGATACTCAAAACCGCGGGCGATCGACCCGTGCGCCACCATGATTTCGCCAGGATTCAGCTTCCTGCTTTCATCTTCGCTGAAAAACGCGGAGATGCCGTCTGCAGTCAGATTTTCCGCCAGCCGTATTCCCCTGGATCTCGACGCCGACAGCAGGATGATGCGGTTTCCGTTGTCCTTCCACCGCTTCAGGTCCTTTTCCAGCATGCCGAACTGATTGTTGTAGGGACTGACGGCCCTCGCCGTCACGGAAAAGCGGCGCCGGATCTCCATCGGCAGATGGTGCTGCTCCATGAGACAGAGTGCCGTACAGCGCCTGCGCTCCAGATCCGCTGCCAGCATGTCATCGGTGATCATCCGGTCTGCCGCCGCCGGATCTGCTTTTCCCTCTTCGGCACGCCGGCGGACAGCCTCCCGGTACTCCTCCGAGATGCTCTTCGCGGCATCCATGATCCGCATCGGCTCATCGAGAAAAATAATGCTTCCCTCCGGCAGATAATCCGGGAACGTGTCCGTCAGGCTTTTCTGATCTCTGCCGATCCACTCCGTCGCCGGAAAAATGCTGATCGCATTCTGTTCACCGAGAGAACGCTGGCTGTCCGGATCAAACGTGCGGATCGTATCCACCTCATCGCCCCAGAGCTCAACGCGCCACGGCTTTTCCTCCGTGAGATCATAGATGTCGAGAATGTCTCCGCGAATCGAGAACTGACCGGCGGCATCCGTCTGCGCCGTCCGCTCATAGCCCATCCGGGCGAGCACGGCAGCCGTCTTCGTAAGATCCAGCGTGCCGCCTGTCTCAATGCGCAGAATGCTTTTTTCAAACACGCGAAGAGGCAGGAGGTGGTCCATACATCCCCCTGTACTGGTGACGATGGTAACATTCTCCTGCTCGATCAGTGCTCTGATAACCTGAATTCTCTGCCTTGTCAGCAGATTTCCCTCGACATCCGCCCCTTCAAAGAGCAGATCCCTCCGCGGGAAATACATCACATCCGGCGCAAAAAGCTGCATGTCATCAAAGAGCTCACGCGCCTTCTTCTCATTTTCAGAAACGAGAAGAGATGCGCCGCCCTCCGGGTGAAGGCACGCTGCGAGGTGCGCTTTCTGAGAATCAATACACCCGGATATCTCCGTGATCCCCTTCTCCGCGCAGCTCTGCAGAATCTCATCCGATTCCACGATCTCCCCGGCCGGAAGCTTCAGTGCTTCTATCATTTCTTCAATTCCTTATGGCTTCAACCCCTGAGTACTTCGGTTCCCCGGCACTTCTATTCCTCAAAGCTTCCGTTCTTCAGTGCTTCAGTCTCTCAGTACTCTCATTCCTTATTTCTCCGGCTTCCGGTTGAACAGATTCATCGCCCTGTCCATATCGCCCTGAACGATCAGTTCCACGGCATCGGCGGCATTTTTTTCCGCCTCGTCCACCGCCTTCCGCTCGTCCTTTCCGAACGGTGCCAGCACATAATCCGCAAGATCCCAGTTCTCGGGCTTTGCCCCGGTTCCCACGCGGATCCTGGCAAAAGCATCGGTGCCCGTCATGGCTATGATGTTCTTCATGCCATTGTGGCCGCCGGCGCTTCCTTTTTTCCGGATGCGCAGCTGCCCGGGATCCAGATCGATGTCATCGTAGATGACGATCAGATCCGTCTCCGGGTTCATCCTGTAATAATCCAGATAGGCGCGGACCGCTTCGCCGGACAGGTTCATATAGGTCATCGGTTTGATCAGAATGCACTTCTGCCCGCCGATGACCGTCTTGCCGTAGAGCGCCTTTCGATCCAGGCCGCCGTAGGGCACGTGATAGCGCTCGATCAGTTCATCGATCACCTCAAACCCCACATTGTGTTTTGTTTTCTCGTATTTGCGTCCCGGGTTCCCGAGCCCTGCGATCAGATACATGGTGTCCTCCCCTGTACTGTATAAGTCTGCGCGGCGCTCCATGCTCATACCTGGCCCGACTTCGTCAGACTTATACACTTAGTTGAAGCTCACGGCTTCCACCGCCGGCTTCTCCGCACTCTCGATCCGGATGGCCTGAAATACCGGCTCCGTGTCTTTGGCCATCGGTACATACTCGTAGCCGACCTTTGCCGTCAGGCGGATCCAGCTTCCCTGCTTCAGCTTCGCCGCGAATTTGCTCTTGCACAGATACCCCATGTACTGCATATCTGCGGCGCAGCAGGTCATGACCTCGCGCGCCGGCATGAAGAATTCGGAATTTTCTTCTCTGCTCTTCAGCACGCGTCCCTTGAAGCGGACAGTCTTGCCCTTATAACGATCGGGGTTATCCTGCAGATCCACAAAAAAGATGCCGTAATCCGTATCGTCGACGTCGATCACATCCGCCTTCAGATCGTAAGGCACGGAATCCTGAAAAATATCGATCGGCGCATTGTCCTCTCCGGCGAACTGCACATCCACGGCCGGATTCGCCGCCTTGAAGTTGCGGCGGAAATTGGCCAGCGGCATATCCGTCGAAGCGCGGTTAAACAGCACCATATCCGCATTTCTGCCCATGGCGCCGAAAAGCGACTGCATATTTTTCTGATAGACCGTAAACGTCGAAGCATCGATGACAACGATCTGCTGCACGATGCCCCAGCCACGCGGCAGCTTCATCTGCCAGAGCTTGTCCACATCCCAGAGCGGATTGAATTCGAGAACGACCCGTCCCGGCTCGTATTTTCTCTGGAACTCACGAAGCCTGTCATAGGAGAATTCCTCCGGCTCCGACACAGTCTCCACCAGCGTGTGATACTTCAGCAGGTCCTTTTCATCGTATTCCTCTTCGCCTTCCTCCGTATTGATCAGGAGCGTCGGCTCATCGAGCTGGAAATAATCCTGCCGCATCGTAAAATTAAGGAAGGTCGTCTTGCCGGCCTCCAGGAATCCCGTAACCACATAAATCGGGACTTCAATTTCTTCTTCATCCATACAAACCACCATGCCGGCGCCATACGACGACGGCCTATTCTGTTATGCAACGGTCATGCAGGCTTCGCCCGCATGATCGCATGTATAATACATCACATCTGATAAACCGGCATGCACACTGCGCAGGCACATCTGCATGTGTAAAAACATCCGTTTCGCTGCACCGGCGTCAGGCAATGACATCAGGCAATGCCAAAGAGCTCTGCCAGTTTGTCTTCCTTCAGGTCGGAACCGATGACGCAGATACGACCGGTGTACTCCGGTGCGCCGCTGCGGACATCCGCTTCTTCCGGAACCATGTCGAAATAGATCCAGCTGCCGTCCTTAGCCTCTACCATGCCCTTCGCACGGAGCACCATGCCATAGGATCTGTCTTCCGACAGTGTCTTCAGGATGCTGCGGATCTCATCCTGTGTATACTTCCGGATGGTTTCCTTACCCCAGCTGATGAAGACATCATCTGCGTCATGTCCATGGTGATGATGGTGGTGATGCTCATGATGATCATGTTCATCTTCATCATGGTCGTGATGATGATGTTCGTCCTCTTCGTCGTCATCATGGTGATGATGCTCGTGCCCGTCCTCACCGTCGTGATGATGGTGATGACAGCACGCATCGTCATCGTCGTCATCATCATCTGCCGGTGCCGTCAGATCGATTTTTCTGCCCTCCATGGTATCAAGCACTTTCTCTCCGGAAAGCTGCTCCACCGGCGTCGTGATGATCGTCGCATTCGGATTGATCTCACGGATCATGGCCAGCACTTCCTGCACTTTTTCATCCGTAGCCTTCGGTGTATCCATACGGCTGAGAATGATTGTTCCCGCTGCCTCGATCTGATTTTTGAAAAATTCACCGAAATTCTTCATATACATCTTCGCCTTGGTCACGTCGACGACTGTCGTAGCGCTGCCAATTTCGAGATGTGCTTCTTCTGCATTGCGCTGTACGGCGCGGATGACGTCGGAAAGCTTGCCAACGCCCGATGGCTCGATCAGCACGCGCTCCGGATGGTACTGCTCCGTCACTTCCTTCAGAGCCGTTCCGAAGTCTCCGACCAGCGAGCAGCAGATACAGCCGGAATTCATCTCACGGATCTCGATGCCGGCGTCCTTCAGGAAACCGCCGTCGATACCGATCTCGCCAAACTCATTCTCGATCAGAACAACCTGCTGACCCTTGAGCGGACCGGCAAGAAGCTTTTTAATCAGTGTCGTTTTTCCGGCGCCGAGAAAGCCGGAGATAATATCTATCGTTGCCATATTGCATCACTCCTTCTGTCTGAAACTGACGGATCCGCCCCGGTTTCCGGGGTTTCATCCGTTTTCGTTTACGAAATGGAAGGCGAAGGAAAATTCCTCCGCCTTCCATAATACATGCAGATCATACCCGCCCGGTCAAAACAGGTCCGGCCTGTATACGATACCCTGCATCTGCTATCTGATTCAGATAAAGCACATCAGCCCTGAATCATGTACTTCATAAGAATATCTACATCGGAAGGCTCAGAGCAAACGATCTCGAGCTCCGGAATAGTAGTGCCATTGGAAAAAATATTGGCAAGAGATACATACTGGCTGAGTTTTGACTTAAGGTTCAGTCTGTCGCCCTCACCGGTAACCAGCTCAACGCGGCCCTTGCAGGAATCAACAGCCTTGAAGAATCCATCGATATCAGTAATGTTTGTAATCTTCATATGATTTTCCTCCAAAAGAAAATGTACTCGTTTTATCCTCCCGGTTTCGCCCGTATCATATCACGGCTTTTTCGAAATGGGAAGGATTTTTATAAAAAACATTTGTTTTTGCTTTCTTAGCCAGGAGACCGTCCATCACTTCGCCGTGACCGCTGTATCCGACCGCGTAGTCACCGCCGGTGTCCGCTGTTCCGGTTTCCGATACTACTGCGTTGTGCCTGCCGTATCCGTCCCCGTGGTATCAGCCGCACCCGTATTATCTCCCGTTCCTGTGGTATCCGCTGCGCCCGTGTCGCCAGTTGTTCCCGTATCAGCCGTTCCGGCACCGGTATCTGTGGTATCCTGCGTCTGTGTCGTATCCCAGGTCTGTACAGGCTGAGGCGTCGACGTCGGTGCCGTCGTCACCACTGTGGTATCCCCTGTCGATCCGTCTGCGGCTTTTCCGTAAATCGTGATCTCACAGATGCAGGTATCGTCATACATCGTACCGGAATACACCTCATCGATGATCGTCTGCAGGAAGTTTGTGTCCACATCCTCAGAGAATTCCACATACATTACCTGCTTCTCATCAGGAAAATCTACGGTTACTTCCTGACTTCCGAGCTTGAATGTCAGCTGACTCGGCCGGTTGTTTCTTGTGTAATAGGAAATATCACTGTACCAGTTGCCGAGCTTGAGCGCCATGGCGCGCACCTTGTAGGTCTGATCAAACGTAAGCGTCACAGACTCCCCGAGACCGGGTCCGTCCACGCCCTCCTGCCAGCTGCTCCAGTCAGCACCGTCATACAGAACATGCGGATCATTATCCACGTTCTCCTGCTGAATGGTGGATGTAGCCTCAGAGGAAGCAACTTTCACCTGCGAATAACCATCATCCACCAGTTTCTGCAGCGCATCCTCATCTGTGAGGGATGCTGTCACCGGTGCCGGCGTCGGTGTGCTGACAGATGTCGCCGTGATCGGCTGTACCTGTTCTGCTTCCGCCGATGACGAGGAAGACGAAGAAGACGCCACCGCCTCCTCTGTCGGCTTGGGTGTGCTGATAATGGTTACTTTCTGCGGTTCGTTGTCGTTGCTTACCGTATTGCTGAGAAGATTGGAGACGCCATACATAGCTCCGACGCCGGCCGCGAGAATCACCACAACAAAAAGAATCCCGACGACCAGGATGGATTTCTCCTTGCGCTTCTCTCTTATTTTATCCAGGCGCCGTCCGCACCTGATACACTTCTGTGCGTTAGACGGATTATCCTGTCCGCAATAAGGACATCTCATCTGACTGCTCCCCCTTTCGTGCGGAAAACGATCTGGCTCCCCTTTGTTTTCCACATTTCCTGCAGCATTTCGTATATCCCGTTTCCTGATATGTAATCATAACATTTTTCTTTTATCCGCGCAATGTCCCGGTTGCGGGTTGCAGCAATCCGGTCCGGCTGGCCGGAACCGCTCAGATAATGTAAGATACAGATGCCCCGAAGCATCTGTATCTCTGTGCGTCTGAGATAAACAGGCCATTTTTCATTTTTCCGCCATGCTCTGTGCGCTGAAATGCAGCGTGATCTTCGTGCCCTTGCCGGCATCACTCTCCGTCTCGATCTGCGCGCCGTGAATCGCCGCGCAGTGTTTCACGATGGAAAGTCCCAGGCCGGTACCGCCGACCGCCTTCGAATGGCTCTTGTCCACACGGTAGAACCGTTCAAAAATACGCTCGACGTCCTTCTCCGGTATTCCGATACCGGTATCACTCACCTGCAGGTCGACACCGCCCGTCGTCAGATTCTTTTTCACCGTCACAACGGCCTTCCCGCCTTCGCGGTTGTACTTGATCGCATTGTCCGCGAGATTGTAGATCATCTCGGACAGCAGACGGCGGACGCCACGGATCTCTGCTTTTTCGCCTGCTGACATGAGAAGGACATCCTTCTTATCAGCAGCATTCTGCAGCACATGGATATTTTCCTGCACCAGGGCGTTGAGATCGACCGTTTCCCATTCATAGGTCACGGATCCGTCATCGAGCTGACTCAGCCGTATGATATCATTGACCAGTGTGATCAGGCGGCTCGCCTCGTCATAGATGGAACGGGAGAATTCCTTCACCATATTTTTCGGCACACTTCCGTCCATCATCAGCTCGGCAAAGCCGGAAATGGACGTCAGCGGCGTCTTCAGCTCATGGGATACATTCGCCGTGTATTCCCGGCGGTATTTTTCTGCCCGCTCCATCTCCGTGCGCTGCTGTTCGCGGATCTCGTTCTGCTGTGCCTGAATCTTATCGATCAGTGGTTTCAGTTCCTCATAGGTGGCGTTATTTCCCGGATGATCCAGGTCGATCTCGTTCAGCGGACGCAGAATGATCTGCGATACTTTCATCGAGAGAAACATCGACAGCAGAACGATAACCATAAACATTACGACAGCCGGACGGATCAGTCCCGAAAATACCGCCCAGATGGACTCCTGATCAATAGCCACACGAAGGACTGTGCCGTCGCTGAGTTTTTCGGCGTAATATATGGTCTCGATCATCAGTGTGTCAGAACGCCGGACGCTGCTGCCGCTGCCTTTTTTCAGTGCCTGCTGGAATTCTGCCCTGTTGCTGTGATTTTCCATGGTGTCGACGTTTGCCTGATTGTCATACAGCACTTTTCCGTCTCCGGCAATCCAGGTAATCCTCTTATCTGTTCCGACATCCTCCAGTTTTTTCAGGTAGGATTCTCCTGTCTCCTCCACACCGGGGCGGATCATATTTGCCGTCTCCTTCAGTTCGTCTTCGGAACGCCCTTCCATAAACTGGAAAAGCACAAAAGCCGTAACCACCATCGTCAGAAGGCAGATGATAACAGATATCACAAATGTAGATTTAAAAATTTTCCGGCTCATCAATAAGAACCGCCTTTCTATCCGACATTACTTTCCAGTTTATAGCCGATTCCCTTGACCGTCTTGATATAACCGCCCGCCTTGTCGCCGAGTTTGACACGGAGTTTCCGAATATGCACATCGAGTGTTCTGGATTCCCCGTAATACTCACCCCATACGCGGCTGAGCAGTTCTTCCCGCGGCACGACCCTTCCCTCTGCCTCCAGGAGCGTGATCAGCAGACAGTATTCTTTATAGGAGAGTTCTACATCCTCGTCATCGGCGCGGATGATGTGACGTCCCGGATCTACATACAGCTTCCCGACCTCGTAGATCTCGCTCTCTTCTTCCCGTCGGTGGCTCCGACGGAGAACCGCACGCAGCCGCGACGTCAGTTCAACGATGCCGAATGGCTTCGATATATAATCATCAGCGCCCATATCCAGACCGTTGGCCTTGTCATATTCACTGTCCCGCGCCGTCAGCATGATAACCGGAAGGTTTTCTGTCGCTCTGTTCTTGCGGATCTTTTTCAAAATGGTGAGGCCGTCTTCTTCCGGCAGCATGATGTCCAGCAGTACAAGTGCCGGTATCTGCTGATCCATCGCCTTGTGAAAGCTCCTCGGCTCGCCGAAACCGCTCACCTCGTAACCTTCGCGCTCGAGCGCATAGCTTACCAGTTTTCGGATGTTATCATCGTCCTCCAGAATATAGATCAGCGGCGTTTCCTGGCCGAGAAGCTCGGCTGCGCCGACCTTTCCGTGATGATTCTCCTCTTCATGGAACTCTTTTTCTTTTTTACCTGCTGTCTTTTCGGCTTTTACTGCTTTTCCGTTCTTCCCCTGACGTCCTGTCTTCTCTTTGTCCGTATTTTTCTCAGCCATTGCCTGTCCTCTTTCAATGTAAAGTTTCCGCACGGATTAGCTCTTTCCGCAAGTCCGGAGGTGTTTGTAAACATCTTACTCTATGTAAATTCATTGTAAAGTTTTCACTGTTAACTCCAAAAGTATCAGTGTGTTAACGCAATGTAAACATTTTCGTTAAAAAAAGCTTTCGCAGCGACCGGCTCACTTCTCACGTAAAAAGAGGGCCGGAGCCTTATACAGGCCCGGTCCTCTGCAGTGATCACAATGAAATCCTCCAATTGTCATATGTTCATGCGCATCTCTCTGCCGTCATAATGCAGGTGTGCGGTCGTCTCGCCGTCGGACACCACGATATCCCGTCCTGCCAGACCGCCGTCAAATGTATGTGCTGACGAACCGATGGACAGAACGCGCTGCTGCTGATCATATGTCATGTCGATCTGATTGAAGATGCCTTTCTCATAGCCATAGTCATCGCCGGCATCTTCATACCACAGGAAATGCATCGGCGAAGAAATACTGCCGTGATAAGGATACAGCCGCAGATGAAGTGGAGCGTCTGCCTTTTCTTCGGCATATGTCAGTTCTTCTTCCATCGGAAGGATACTGCCCTCCCGCACGAATACCGGGATATGCCCGATCGGCGCATCCACCGTGATCTCCTGCCCGCCCGGATAATATTCGCCGGTGTAATAATCGTACCAGCCGGTTGTTTCTCCTGCATGCAGTGAAGTCCTGCGGCCATCAGCTTTATCTGCTGACACAGCACCTGCCGACGCATCGACTGCCTGTGCTGTGGTCGGAAGATATACCTTCCAGGTATGCGGCCGGTCGAGCTTTTTTCCGCCGATATCGTAGTACATCGGCTCCGTCACCGGACAGATGAGCAGGCTGTGACCGAACATGTACTCTGTCCCGCACGCAGCCGCTTTCGGATCTTCCGGGAAATCAAAGAGCAGGCTCCGCATCATGGTGTCGTTCTGCTGCACGACCTGACCCGCCATCGAATAGATATACGGCATCAGGCAGTAGCGATTCCGGATTGTCTCCGCAAGGGCATCATAGAACATCGTTCCTTTTTCACCGAACTGCCAGATCTCGCGCGGCGTATCGGTGCCGTGTGAGCGGAACATCGGAAGGAACGAGCCGAACTCAAACCATCTCGTGTACAGCTCGCGGTACGCCGGATCGTCGACGCCTTCCTCGTAATCGCCGTGCCAGAACCATTTCATGAACGGATCGTTCGCACAGTCGCAGCCTCTGTGTTTCCAGTTTTTATGCACGACGAAAAATCCGCCGATGTCAAATGTCCAGTACGGCATGCCGCTCATCGCCATGTTCAGGCCCTCGGCGATCTGCGCCTTCATGACATCCCAGCGCGCAGAGACATCGCCGGACCAGAGCATCGTGCCGTATTTCTGGCTGCCGGCATACCCGGAGCGCGTCAGGTTCAGCACGCGCTTATCAGGCGCCGCCTTTCTCTGATTTTCAAAAATACCCTCGGCGTGCGCAACGGCATAGAGATTGGCCCTGTCCGCGCCGAGAAACTTCTTGTGTTCCTCTCCTACGAGCCGGAATCTCTCCCAGGGCTCACGGCGATGCGGACCATTCCAGTCCGGGCCGGAAAAAGGCTCCGTGGAATCGCACCACCAGGAATCAAAGCCGCCGGAGAAAAGCTCCCGCTCGCACTGTTTCCAGTACAAAGCCCTCGCTTCCTCACTGAAGGCGTCGTATGTTGCGAGATCGTTCAGCATGTGACCGGCCGCCATCATTTCTTCATAATCCCGTGTGCCGGAATTCATGTTCGGCCATACGGAGACCATGGAATGCACATGCATGTCATGCAGACGACGCGATGCATCCTTCATATCCGGATAGCGTTCCGGATCCAGCGTCTTGCAGCCCCAGTCATCCCCCGGCCAGGTCTTCCAGTCCTGTACGACGCAGTCCAGTCCGACGCCGCGCTTACGGTATTCCGCTGCCGTCTGCACGAGTTCCTCCTGCGACGTATATTTTTCTTTCGACTGGATATAGCCGAAGGCCCACTTCGGCAGCATCGCCGCGCGCCCCGTCAGACGACGAAAGTCATCCACCAGACCGGCCGCTGTATCCGACGCACAGAAATAGTAGTCCAGCTGTTCCACGGTATCACACCAGAGGTAGGACCCCCGCTCATCGTCATTCCAGGTCATGAGCGAACCGCAGTCGACGAGAATCGCATAGCCGGCATCCGACATAAAAAATGGAATGGGGATGCGCATATTGTGCTGATAGAGGTACTGCACATGGCCGCGATAGTCATAAATTCCCTCTTCTCCCTGCCCGAGACCGTGAATCCTCTCATCGGGTGCGAAGCAGAAGGCAAGCTTGGCGCTGTACGCGCGATGGTCTTCCACGGCGTGGAGATTATCAATGAAATTCCGCTCGCCGTCGACCGTTTTGACACGCCGGATCTTCGGTGCTTCGCTTCCCGTCGTCCAGACCATGTAAGAGATCTCCGTCAGTTCCTTATCCCCTTCTGTCAGAAGAACTTTTCCGTCCGCGCGGCGGATCCAGACGAAACGCCCGTCTTCGCGATTCACGCGAAGGGTCAGCCCTTTCGTACTGATCTCTGTGCCGTCTTCCATATCCTTTACTGTCAGCGGAACCTGTGTACGCATGACGCCGATCGGCGATGCATCATTTTTTTCTTCATGCAGAGAGTATACACAGCGCATTACGCTGTCACTGATGCCGCAGATTCTGAGCACACCCTCGTCGGTGGACAGACGGACTTCTGTGCTGTCGGCAGATATCTCGTATTTTAAAATCTTCACCTGTAAAACACTCCTGTTATCTTTGTTCATGTCAGAATTGTATGAGCTGCGGATTGCTCCGTACTTCGCACTTCCGCAATCCTATGATGCAGGTGTCATAAGTAAGTATGATAACCGGATCGCTACGCGCTGCGCGCTCTCGCGATCCTCCCTCAGCTCGGGCTCTCGTGTGGCTTCGCCCCACTACGCCCTCGCTAAGGGGGCGTGTCAATAAGTCAT
Source organism: uncultured Eubacteriales bacterium (assembly GCA_900318405.1). Classification (GTDB taxonomy): domain Bacteria; phylum Bacillota; class Clostridia; order Lachnospirales; family Lachnospiraceae; genus Bilifractor. The sequence goes on from ONKP01000007.1 coordinate 35,450, forward strand.
TCACCCACTTTTGCACAAGTGCAACGTGGGTGATGACTTTTGACACTGTTATCATCCTATATATACAATTACAGGCGGAGACAGCGACTGCTGTCCCCGCCTGCATGTGCATATCAGCCCTTCACTGCACCTGCATTGGTACCGGAAACCAGATACTTCTGTCCGACCGCGTAGATGATCAGTACAGGGATGACCGTCATCACGATATCCGCGAAGATCATGTTCCAGTAACTCGTGTTCCGGCCAAAGAACTGGTACACGGACATTGTCACCGGGAAGAGGTTACTCTTCGTGGACAGGTAAAGAGGTGTCATGAAGTCATTCCACACGCCCATGAACTCCAGAATGAAGCAGGTCACGAGCGTCGGCTTCATCATCGGAGCTGCCACCATAAAAAACATCTGCATCGGACTCGCGCCATCCAGGATTGCTGCCTCATCCATCGACTTCGGAACCGTCTCCACAAAACTGTAGATCGTGAACACGCAGAACGGAATCATCATGGCTGTATAGACGACGATAATGCCGAGTCTGGTATTCGTGAGATGGAACCACTGGAACACGCGGACGAGCGTTACGTAGTTCACAGGGAAAAACAAACCGCAGATAATGAAATAATAGATAAAATTATTGATCTTCGTGCGGTTCCTGGAGAGCACGAACGAAGCCATCGCGCAGAGCATAACGCCCAGGAAGGTAGCCACACCCGCATAAAGCAGGGAGTTCAGGAGTCCCTTCAGGAGATTCGCCTTCTGAATGACATCCAGATAGTTGGAAAACTGCCATACATCCGGAAATCTCAGATTCATCCTGGCCGATTCACTTCTCGTCTTAAAGGAGTTGATCACGACCATATAGCAGGGCACAAGAACGATCAGGGTAAGCAAAATACATACAATCTGCTTAATGATCGAGGACGGCTTTATTTTTCTCCTTTTCATGCTGCATCCTCCTCCTTTGTTCTCATCTGCTTAACGATCAGGAATCCGACAACCGCCGATACGGCGAGCAGCAGAGATGAAAGTGCTGTCGAGACACCGTACTTTCCGCTGCCGTACAGCTCATATACATACGTTGTGATGACTTCGGTCGCATGACCGGGTCCGCCGTTCGTGAGCACATAGATGATATCGAATACCTTGAGTCCGTAGGTCACGCCAAATACGACATTGATCATGATCGCGCCGCGCATCATCGGCAGCGTCACATAGCGCAGTCTCTGCCAGAAATTTGCGCCGTCGATCCTCGCCGCTTCGTAGTATTCCTTCGGAATCGCATTCAGGCCGGCGATGAAGATCGTCATGACATAGCCGATGCCTCTCCAGGCGTCGACCATGTATACGGATTTCCACACCACATGCAGATCGGACAGCCACTTCTGTTTGGCAAAGCCCATATGCAGAAAATCCAGTGTGTTGTTCAGAAGGCCGTTGCTGTAATTGAACACCGAGGTAAAAATCAGTCCGATAACGACGAAGGGAAGAATAGACGGCAGGTAAAATACCGTCCGGTAAAAGTTTTTCCCTCTCACACTCTCCTGCAGAAGAATTGCCAGAAACAGCGCCGGAATGATCTTCACGATGTTAGAGATGATCGTAAATTTCAGCGTGTTCAGGATACCATTCGCATACTGGCTTTTACCACTGAAGATCTCACTGTAATTTTTCAGACCCACGAAGTGCAGTCCGTTCTTCGGCGTCATTCTGCTCCAGTCCGTAAAGGAATAAAACACACCGAGCACAGACGGCAGCAGGAAGAAAAGTATATAGAGGATCAGAGGAATGGCTACGAACCACCACGGATATACCTTCTTCTTATTCACGATATTCCTCCTTCGCCATCGTCATCCCTGTGACCGGTCCGGCAGAAGCCTGCGATCATCACGGCACCGCCTTGTTACCTTCATCAGGGAGATGCATATCTGTATAATCCCATGTGCATCCGTCATCAGACTGACCACCCTGTGGCTGCAGCTCAATTTCAGGATACGAAAGGTTTTCTACATAACAGCAGTTACAGAAACAGGGTGGGGCATGCGGGCCGCAGCTGTTGCAGCCCCATGCCCCGTCCTCATGTCATTCATTCAGATCCTGTACGCATCTCTGCGTCATGCAGAATCTATGTTTCATATTGTGGTTTCAAATTTTTCCAGACGCTGATGCTGCAGTGCATCAGAGAGACAGTTTTCATATCCTGTCGGCATCACTGCCAGTTAGAATCGCCCGCTGTGGCAGCCGCCTCAGCACGGTTGCTGTCCATATTCTTCAGGACATCGTTTGCTTCCATGGAGCCCTGGCAGAAGGAGATCATATCCTCGCCGAACTGCATCCAGTAGTCGTTGGTGTACTTCGTGCCTGTCTGAAGAACCGGAACGCCCATCTTGTCAGGATCAACGGACTTCATGAATTCTTCCTCTTCCGGCAGCCAGTGCTGTTCGATATCCACATTCACGTCAAGGTTGGTGTAGGACGGTGAATTGTCAAGGATCTCCTGCAGACTTTCCGGTGTGCATACAAACTGGAAGAATGCCTTTACGAGATCAGGATCCTGTGCGCCGCTGTAACCGAACATCGTAGGGCCGGCCGGGTTGGTCGGATACCAGGTGTTGTCGCCGAGCGGGATCAGGAACATGCCGAACTCATCGGAGGTACCGGTCTCATCCTGGATCTGTTTGATGAAGGAGGAGTTAGCCATAGCCATTGCACAGGTGCGGTCGCCGAATTCATTGACCAGGTTGCTGGAATCCGTGCCGATCCAGTCCTCACCGAAATATCCTGCATCGGAGAGTTCCTTGAACTCGTTGAGAACTTCGAGCATCTTCTTGTTGTCAGCAAACGTAGCCTTGTTGGTATTCAGGTCATCATAGAGATTCGGGTTGTCCTCGGTATAAACGCCGCCGATCTGGAAGAATGCCAGCTGATGCTGCCAGCCGTCAGCGCCCGGCATGAACCACGGCGTGATGCCTGCGTCGGCGATGGTCTTGCAGTCCGCCTTAAACTCTTCGTAGGTCGTCGGAGCTTCCTTGATGCCCAGTTCGTTGAACAGGGTCTTGTTGTAAACCATCACGTACTCAGGTGAGTTATGCCAGATCTGCAGGCCATAGAGCTTGTCATTGTAAATGCAGGATGCCTGACGGGTTTTCGGCATAACATTCTGCCAGTCAGCGCCGGTAAAATCGATGCAGTAGCTCTCAGGATCTACAATCTGAGACTCGATGGCGAACGGGTTGGACTGAATCCAGAAGATATCCGGGCACTGTCCGTTGGACAGATCGGACTGAAGCACATCACTGTACTGGTCTGCAGGAATCGTCTGCAGATCAACGGTTACGCCGTACGTATCCTCAAATCTCTTGATCGTCGCGTCATAACGGTTGTCCATCCAGCCGGCGGATACGAGAATACTGAGCGTCTCGCCATCGAACTGCCCATTATTCGGTACCGCCTCTACTACAACATTATCGCTGCTGGAAGAAGATGCTGATGTGGATGCAACTTCTTCTGTTGCCGATGTGGCAGCTACTGACTCAGAGGAAGAGGAGCTCTCCTCCTGGGTGGATTCTGCCGAAGCGGATGACGATGAAGCTGCGGGAGCTGCTGAAGCAGCTGACTCCGCCGCTGCCGATGATGAAGATGAGCTGCTGCCGCAGCCGGCCAGCATACTGACTGCCATGGCCCCACAAAGAACTGCTGAAACGACTTTCCTTTTCATACCTTTCCTCCTTACAACACCCAACACATTTGTTACTATGCCCGGCTCCCCTTCCCGGAAGCCGAACCGGTCAGCATTCTTAATTCGTCGAATCGCCGGCCACTTATATGATGATTCTTATTTTATTCAATCGAATTGCACAATCCATTGCCATTTTTCACCTTTTTCTTGTACTTTTTTCACACATTTCGTAAAACTTTCTGTATTTTTCCTATGGCTATAATAAGAAAAACAAGCGGAATCCATCGATCTCCCGGCCGCAGTTTCATCGTCAGAAATGCCTTTAAATATGGGTCTGCGGACTCATTTTCTGCTTTTTCATCAGGTACCCTGCCGGCAATTATTTCTTATGAAATTACTCAGAAAATAAAACCGGCACAGCGAAGAGGATCAGCCGATCCTCCGTCACTGTGCCGGACCACTTGCGTTTCCGTATATCACCGTACTTATTTTTACCGCTGCATTCCGCCATATTTTTTCCACAGTCTGTAGAAATTCGACATATTGCGAAAGCCGCACTCTCCGGCGATCTCCGTCATGCTCATATCTGTCGTCTCCGTAAGTTCCCTCGCCCGGTGAAGTCGGAGCTCCGTCACATACCTGCTGAAACTCTTCCCCAGCGTTTTCCGGAAACACGTGCTGAAATAATTCGGGCTCATACAGGCTCGCCGGGCCGCCTCTTCCAGTGTCACGCTGCCCGTATATCCGGCGTTGATATAATACAGTGCCGGCTCCAGCCGCTTGTACATCCGCACCGGGACCGTGTGAAATTCCCTGTCCGGCTCCAGGCTGGCGCGGAAATCATAGTGCCGCACGAGCATTGCGAGAATCCGCATCACGATCGCCTTCATCATCAGACGATAACCCGCCTCGCGGAGATTGGATTCCCTGAGGGCCTCCTTCATCAGCTCATGGATCTGCGGCGCGCATCCCGCCGAGGCGTCGATCCTGTTGCTGAATCCTTCTTCCCTTGCAACAAAAGGTTTCAGATATTCCTCATCCATCGGAACACCCGGCGAGGCGATCAGTTCCTCCGCAAACGTCATGACCAGGAGGTCCATCCGTCCCTCTTCCACTTTCCAGCCGTGCGTTTCCGTTCCGTTAAAAATAATAAGGCTGCCCGCCTTCATCCGGTAGCTGACCCCGTTGACATAATACACACCCGAGCCCGATTCCACACACGTAATCTCAAGAAAGGGATGCCAGTGAAACACAGCATCTCCGCTCCCATCGTCGTAAACCGTCACATTCCTGATGCACATCGGGAATTCAGGATCCAGCTTTGAACTGTCACGCACTATTTCCATCGTCTTATCATTTCCGTCATCGGTGTCTCAAAGTTCAGAGCAGAGTATACAACC
>ONKP01000020.1:0-42045 GCA_900318405.1 uncultured Eubacteriales bacterium
GGCCAGGTTGCCGTTGCAGAAATCAAAGGATTTCAGTTCCTCCAGCGTGTAGTCGTATACGCGGCCCTTGTGATCCGACACGCGGTCGATCCTCTCATCGTGTGTGACGACGATCGCACCGTCTTTTGTAAGGTGAATATCGAGTTCAACGCCGTCCGCATGCTGCTCAGCAGCCTTCTCAAACGCCGGAAGTGTATTTTCAGGGCAGTAGCCGCTCGCACCGCGGTGCGCCCATACCAGGGGTTTTTCCATAATGATCTCCCATCCGCCGCCCGTCCGGCGGCTATCATCGTCAAAGCTGAAAAATCATCCCACTGCGTCAAAGCTGTAAAATCCTGCTACGTCAAATCTTTCAAATCCCGATGCTCTGAACGACACCAGTCTGCCAGAGCGCCTATGTAACAGTCTATCGCAGGAGAAAAAAATTACAACCGCCAAAACGTTAAGCCGGGGTGAATTCAGGAGATCATATACACGGAAGGATTCAAAAGTATCCCCCAATCAAAAAAACGATGCATTTAAGCAATTACACACACAGATATGTGTCTGTGTGTATGTTTACTAAAATTCTGAATTAAAAAAATGGGCGGCCGGTAAACTTATGCAAGTTTTCCAACAACCCAGTAAAATACTTTTAAGATGGGATGGTGTTCCATATTTTCTCTCCAGACAGCTTTTGTAACCGATCGATCATTCTTCCTGTATTATAGATGGGTACAAATGGAAAATACTACGAAAGTAAGCAGCATTGGTGTAGGAAATATGGCTTATCATTCGTTCTCCCCATAGCAAAGATCTGCATCAACCTTTTGATCAAAAACCGCCTCATCTACCACTTTGACGCATTCATCAACATGTTTTTTTATATCTTCGCCCCAAAAGTGAAGGACTACCCATCCGGCACCATAAAGTTCCCTGTTCACTTCCTGATCCCTCGCCATATTCCTGGTGATCTTCCCATACCAGTATTCGCTGTTAGAACCGCGCATGATTCTTTTCTCCAACTCCGGCCAGTCCTTCCCATGGAAAAATTCGGAATCACAGAAAATGCAAATCCTGTATTTCGTAATGACAATATCAGGAGTGCCGCACAGAGCCCTCCAGTTCTTCCGGTATCGATACCCTTTGTGCCAGAGAGCCTTGCGCAGGATTAATTCCGGTTTCGTATCTCTGGATCGGATGTGCTGCATACATTTTTTTCTTTGCTCTGGTGTTAATACGTCTGACATAATATCTTCTTACATGAAAAATCACTTGGTGAAAATCTCAATCCACATTGGTGTCATTCTTCTACCCCGCCTGCAGAAAACAGATTGCGTTTATGGAACTTATTTGTTAAAATAAAATCATAACTGCCCGGGAGGGATTTCATGAAATTATCGCGTTCAAAAATAAAACAATATATGGAGAAGGAAGGCATCAAGTCATTTACAGATCTTTCTGATAAACTCGGAATCACAAAGCAGCAAATGTCTGTTATGGTTTCCGACTCCTATTGTCCAATAAAAGCACGGGTGGTGGAACTCTGCTCACTACTCAATGTTCAGCCCATGGAAATTATTGAGCCCGATTCCCATCCAGTGCAAAAAGATTCCTCTTTTTCAGGAATTACCGCTATCGAGTTATTCGCGGGTGCGGGCGGCTGTGCCCTTGGCATGGAGGAAGCCGGTCTGAACACCGTCGAATATGTCGAATTTGACAAGACAGCATGTGACACTCTCCGTAAAAACAGGCCTAACTGGAATGTTGTGTGCTCTGATATCCATAACGTCAGCTTTAAACAATATAAAGGCAAAGTCGATGTTGTAACAGGAGGATTCCCCTGCCAGGCATTCTCTTATGCCGGAAAAAAGCTCGGTTTTGAAGACACCCGCGGCACCCTGTTCCATGAGCTTGCCAGATGTATCCAGGAAGTAGAACCGAAGATGTTTTTTGCCGAAAACGTCCGGGGACTTGTGTCACACGACCACGGGCGAACGTTACAGACAATTTTAGACGTATTTACCTCTCTCGGCTATGATGTACAGTATAAAATTCTCAACGCAGCCTATTATGGCGTTGGGCAGAAGCGCGAGCGAACTATTATTATTGGTATCCGCAAGGATCTTTCAGATAAAATTCATTTTGAATATCCGAAACCGGAAAAAAGGATGACGACCCTTCGCGAGGCTTTGAAAGACTGTCCGCCATCTGAAGGCGAAACATATTCCGAACGGAAGCGGGAGGTTCTCGACCTGGTTCCGCCCGGAGGATGCTGGGTTGACCTGCCGGAAGACATCGCCAAAGCTTATATGGGAAAGTCCTATTACAGCGGTGGCGGCCGCAGGGGTATGGCACGCAGGATATCCTGGGATGAGCCAAGCCTTACATTGACCTGCTCTCCCTCGCAAAAACAAACAGAGAGATGCCACCCTGATGAAACAAGGCCATTTACCGTCCGTGAATATGCGCGTATCCAGTCTTTCCCGGATGATTGGGAATTCTGCGGCGGAATCGGTGACCAATACAAGCAAATCGGCAATGCGCTTCCCGTAGAACTGGCAAGACGAATCTGCGTACAGATTAAAAAAGCTTTGGAGGATGCGGAGGATTAATTATCCTCCGTTTTTCTCATCTCACGGTATTTTATATCATATGCAAGTGCTCTTATTGTTTGTTGCATAGCGTATGATGAATTTATCTTGTCAGCTACCGAAGCAAAGGCATCAATCAGCTCATAATAAAAATCTTTATCCCCGGTAAGATGCTCCCAAAATTCCTGCCCGACGAGAACGCGATAGTCCTCATCTATTTTTTTGTAATGCACAGATAATTTTTTTCTTTCACCATAAAGTACGCCGACAACGCAATCATCCGTTGAGATTCTCATCCCATTCGTTCTTGCGAGCGATTTCACGCCTTTGAAATGGTCTTCGATCGTCTTGACATCATCCTTATTTATCGTATTCGGGCCGGCTTTCAGCTGGCAATATTTATGATGCCCGTCAATTGCATCGTCAAACTCGATATCAATCCCCTGGGTAGTAGATGCGTACCCTTTCAGGACGTCTACTGAAAAATACTGCAGCATTGTCCCAAAACTCGTGGCAATTGACGTTCCTAAAGCCCGCGGATAGATCAGGACCTTCGCCAATGACTCTGGCGAAGTATCTCCAAAAGCGAACTTTGCCAGATAGCGCCATGTAAACGGATTAATATTGAATTCATCCTCTGTAATCAGTTTTTCCGTGTTTTTCAAATGATTTTCTGCCAATTTCTCCCGAAAAAATTTCTGAGCGGCAGATAAAATAGCTTCTTTTTCTTTATCGTTCATTTTTCTCCTCGTTGGTAGCGAAACAATATATCGTTTACTTCTGTTATACAAAATCTTACCATTTTATTAATCTTTTGACTACCGCACTTCTATTGTCGCGCAATTCAAAAAATACCCAGGATTAAATTTCACCCCCTGCAGGAGTCCGCCACAGGTCTGCAACAACTTTCTCCAACAGCCTCTAACACCCCATATCTTTATTTCTGGGCAAATCGGCTGAAACACGCTTCCTCTTTATGGTAAAATTGCATAGTTGTATGCTTTATAAGCTTAATACAGATAGCTGCGCACAGCGCGCATGTCTGAACAGGAGGAAAAATGGGAGCAAAAGATGTCCTCTGCAATCTTGTAGAGAAAGAGCTGCATACCGATCCGAAGCGCGCACGGCAGATTCTCTACCAGAAACACTTTCCTGAGAAAGGGCGTGCACCGTCACGTCAGTACCTCGCCAATATCTGCATGAACGTCATGCTCTCCGCCTACACGCACCCGGAACGCTCGGCCTTCGTGTCTATTTTTACCCCCTGTGAGATCCTGCAGGCCTTCGATCTGAGCCCCGTCTGCGCAGAGATGTTCTCTACCTTTCTGAACGGCGCGGGCTGTGAAAAGCCCTTCGTCGATGCAGCGGAATCCGCAGGCATCGCCGAGACGTACTGCAGCTACCACAAAATCCTGATCGGCGCCGCCGTCACCCGTTTTCTGCCGAATCCTGCCTATATCATCAATACATCGCTCGCCTGCGACGCAAACAATCTGACGTTCCGCGCGCTGGCGCAGGAATACGGAAAGGAACAGTTTTACATCGACGTTCCCTACAGCAAAGATGATTACGCCGTCGCCTATGTGGCGGAACAGCTGCACAGTCTCGCGGACTTCATCAGCGAAAAAACCGGCAGGAAGCTCGATATGGACAAATTGTCCGCCATCACACGCCGCAGCGCCGAGACCATCCGCATCATGCAGGAGACCATCTCCTGGCGGCGCACGCGCTGGCTTTCCGGCGATCTCACCAGTGAGCTCTATGAATCGCTGATGATGCACACCTGCCTCGGCACACCGGAAGCTTACCAGTACGCCTGCCGTCTCCTCGACGATTACAGAAAAGCGCCTCTGGACACGGGAAAGCGGATCGTCTGGATGCATTCGAACCCGTTCTGGCAGAAGCCGGTGATGGACGCACTGAATTACCGCCCGGATTTCCACATCGCCGCGACCGAAATGTCCTACGACGTCTGGCAGCGCTTCGATCCCTCGGATCCGTTCCGCTTCATGGCGCAGCGCCTGGTCTATGACCCGTTCAACGGTCCCGTGCAGGATCGCATGGCGTTTACCCGTGACATGGCAAAAAAAATAAACGCGACCGGCGTGGTTCTTTTCTGCCACTGGGGCTGCAAGGAGACCTGCGGCGCGAGCGGACTGATCAAGAAAGGCATCGAGGAGAGCGGCATCCCCTGTCTTGTGCTGAACGGTGACGGTGTGGACCGGCACAATGCATCGGACGGACAGACATCCACGCGAATCGGCGCATTTCTGGAAATGTTGGAAAATCAGGACACGATTGGAGAAAAATCATGATATATATCACCTGCCGGTACGCACCGGCTGAACTGTTTGCCGGATTCGGCGAACCTGTGGAGCGGCTCGACCCCACGCCCTCAGGATTTTCCTGCGCAGAGTCCTGCTCGCACCCGAATATGTGCGGTTTTTCCAAGGCCGTCATCGAAGATGTCAATGACCGGGGCATACGGCGCATCGTGCTCACAGACTGCTGTGATGCCATGCGGCGCACCTGCGATGTCCTGAAGGCCAGGGACGACATGGAATTTGTCCGCATGATCTCTCTGCCCCATATGACAGGTGAGCGGGAGATCCGCCTCTTTGCCGCCCAGCTGAAGGCACTGAAGGATGATTATGCCGCTTTCTCCGGGCAGACGTTTGACCTGGCGAAGGCAGAAGAGGCTTTCCGCAAAGCCTCAGAAGAAAAGCTTCAAACCCCTGACGGACCCTGGATTGCTGTCGGCGGCGCGCACGCCAGCGCCAAACTGATGCGGCAGATCCGGGAGGTTTTTCCTGATGTTTCCGTTGTCAACGAGACCTGTACCGGCAACCGGTCGCTGTCGTATGAACCGCTTCCAACTGAAAATGGAAAAAGCGGAAAGTGTGAAACTGAAAGAAAAATCCTCCGCTCGGCACTATTTTTCACACAATCAAATTCTGCGACTACTACAGCTTCCGCTACCTGAACGAGAAAAACAGCGGTGCACCTCTCGTGAAGATCGAGACCGACTCGTCCCTTCAGAGCGGCGGACAGCTGCTGACGCGTCTGGAAGCATTCCGCGAAGAACTGGACATGAAAACCGGAAAGGACATAGCCATGCATATTCAGAAAAAATCAGGGGACGGCCCCGTATACACTGCCGGCATTGATTCCGGCTCAACGAGCACCGATGCCGTCATCATGAATGCGGACCGGAAAATTCTCGGCCGCGCCATTATCCCGACAGGTGCCGGTGCTGTCAACACGGCATCGCGTGCGCTGGAGACGGCTCTCAGCGAGGCAGGCCTCCATAAAGAAGACCTCTCCGCGATCGTCTCAACCGGCTACGGCCGCACCACGATCGGCATTGACGGTGCAGAGGATGTCACGGAGATCACCTGCCACGCGAAGGGCGCCGTCTATCTGGATCCGGAAGCACGCACTGTCATCGATATCGGCGGACAGGATTCCAAGGTCATCTCCATCGATGAACAGGGTCACGTACTCAACTTCGTTATGAACGACAAATGCGCCGCCGGAACCGGACGTTTCCTGGAGCAGCAGGCCAGAGCGCTTGAACTCAGCATGCCTGAGATGAGCCGCCGCGGACTGGAATGGAAAAAAGACATCAATATCTCCAGCATGTGCACGGTTTTTGCCGAATCGGAGGTCGTCTCGCTCGTTGCACAGAACGTTGACACAGCTGATATCATCCACGGACTGAATAAGGCGATCGCATCCAAGACTGCCGGTCTCGCCGCCCGTGTGAAGAAACAGCCGGGCTATATTCTCACCGGGGGTGTTGCAAAAAACGAAGGTGTTGTAAAATGTCTGGAAGAGAAGCTCGGTGCGCCGGTGTTTGTCTCTCCTGACGCACAGCTCTGCGGTGCCATCGGTGCGGCGCTCATCGCGCTGGATGCCTGAAATTATACACAAGGCGGATTCGAATCTATGGGAATCAGTTACAGTGAATACGAAATCAAACATCAGGACTCGGTGCGCCGTCTGGCGCCCGAATGCATGGTCCTTCTCCGCTCGGACGGCAGCTTTCCGCTGGATGCGCCCGGAAAGATCGCTCTCTACGGAAGCGGCGCCCGCCGCACGCGCAAGGGAGGAACCGGATCAGGCGATGTCCATTCCCATCACATGGTATCGGTCGAGGAAGGCCTTCGGAACGCGGGCTTTACCATCACGACCGGGGAATGGCTGGATAATTATGATGACGTCATCCGCGCCGCGCGGAAGCGCTTCGCCGGGGAAATACGCCGCCGGGCAGCTGCCGAACATCTGCCGGCCGTTTTTTACGGCATGGGTGCTGTCATGCCTGAGCCGGAATATATTTTTCCCATTGAGGGCGAAGGCGATACGGCTGTCTACGTGCTCAGCCGCACCAGCGGTGAGGGCAGCGACCGCCACGCGGTCAAGGGCGACCTCTTTCTCACAGAAACCGAGATCCGCGATATCCATCGCATGGAAGAAAAATATCCGCGTTTCCTTCTCGTCCTGAACACACCCGGCATGATCGACCTCAGCCCGGTGTCCGGCGTCCGCAATATTCTTCTGCTCTCCCAGCCGGGCGCAGTGGTCGGCGACGCCTTCGCGGATGTTCTTCTGGGGAAGAGCTTTCCGTCCGGCAAGCTCACGGACACGTGGATGTGCTGGCAGGATTTCCCCACGATCGGTGATTTCGGCGTCTGGAACGAGACGCATTACCGCGAGGGCATCTACGTCGGCTACCGTTATTTTGACACCGTACATAAAAATGTCCTGTTCCCGTTCGGCTACGGGCTCTCCTGTACCACATTCGATTACGATTACGACAAAGCCTCCGTATCCGTAAACGGCACAGCTGTCACGGTCAGCATCCCCGTCAGCAATACGGGCAGTCGCCCCGGGAAGGAGATCGTCGAGGTCTATGTATCCATTCCGGAGGGAAGGCTTGACCAGCCATACCAGGTACTGGCCGCCTTCGCCAAGACAGAGACGCTCGCGCCGGGAGAGGCAGAGACTGTCACGCTTTCCTTCCGCATGGACCAGCTCGCCTCTTATGACACAGTGACAGCCTCTGAAATTCTGGAAAAAGGAGATTATATCGTCCGCGCGGGAAGAAACAGCCGGGATACTGAGTCTCTGTGCTGTCTGCGTCTGGCAGAGGACGTAACCGTCCGCAGTCTCAGCCATCGCGGCGGCAAGTGTTCCTTCGACGACTGGAAGCCTTCCGACAAAGAACGTTTCTCCGTTCCCGTCCCGGAAGATCTCCCGGTCTTCATCATTGACCCGGACGCTTTTAATGAAAAATCAGCGGCTTCGCCTGCCGTCCCTGACCCGGACATTATGAGACGTCTGGATATTCTGAACGATCACGACCTGGCGGCACTCGTCACCGGCCGGTACAGCCTGAATCCGCTCGCCGGCATCATCGGCAGCGCCTCCACCACCGTACCCGGCGCTGCGGGAGAAACCACGGCTGAGATTCCGGGGCTTCCGCCGCTTGTTATGGCAGACGGTCCCGCCGGACTCCGCCTGTCTCCGGACTATACGATGGGCGCTGACGGCCTTCCCGGTCCGCCGAAACCGGATCTCACAGACCTGGATGAATATCTGCCGGAGACGCTGCAGACGGCTCTCGGGAATATCCGTGACAGCAGATTTGTGAAATCGGCGTCTGCGGCGATGCCGGAAAAACCGGTATACCACCAGTATGCGACAGCCCTTCCGATCGGAACGGCGCTCGCACAGAGCTGGAATCCCGAGGTATGGAAAGCATGCGGGGATATCGTGGGAAGTGAAATGGAGATGTTCCATGTGGATCTCTGGCTTGCGCCCGGTGTCAATATCCACCGGAATCCACTGTGCGGAAGGAATTTCGAATATTTTTCCGAGGATCCTCTTCTGGCCGGCCTGACCGCCGCCGGCATCACACAGGGCGTGCAGCAGCACCCCGGCCGCGGTGTCACGATCAAGCATCTGACCGCGAATAACCAGGAGACGAATCGCTACAACAATAACAGCGTCATCAGTGAACGGGCGCTGCGGGATATCTATCTGAAGCCGTTTGAGATCTGCATCAGGGAAGCAGAGCCGGCCGCCGTCATGACGTCCTATAATCTGGTGAACGGCGCTCACACATCCACGCGCGCGGATCTTCTGCGCCATATCGTCCGTGGTGAGTGGGGCTACCGTGGGCTGATCATGTCCGACTGGGTCGTGCCGATGATCCGCTGGACGGAGCACAAGGGTATTTTTTCAGCGCCTGACCCGGCAGAGGCGGTCGTCGCAGGCAACAACCTCTTCATGCCCGGTTCCCTGAATGACCGCATGCGCGTGGAAAAAGCACTGCGCGCGTCCAACGGCGCCGACACGAGAACCCGCCGCGCGATCCGCGAATCGGCCGGATGGGTGCTGCAGACGATCCTGCGGCTGAAATCCGCGCAGGACGGTATCTGAACGCACGGAAGATAACCAAACATTTTTACCGGTAAAACAAGCCTGTCAGACGCGAAGATCTGGCAGGCCTGTTTTGATGTATGGTTTACTGCGCGAAATATGCTTCCACCTCTTCCGCGGTGTCCGCTATAAATTTTGCATGATGTGCTTCAAGAAATCTGCGCCCGCGGAACCCCCAGGTCACGCTGATGCAGTCGAGGCCGGCGTTTGCCGCCGTCTTCAGATCGATCTCCGTATCACCGATGTAGACGGCGCGGCTCCGGCTGCTCCCGAGAACCTTCAGACAGGTATCCGTCATATCCGGCGCCGGTTTGCGGCGGATGCCGCTTTTTTCGCCGAGGACAAAATCGAACTGGTCCGGGAACAGACTGTCCGCCAGTGTACGCACCGCTTCATCCGGCTTGTTTGAGACCACGGCCGTCCGGATGCCGCGTGCCCGCAGGCTTTTCAGCAGCTCCGGAATGCCCGGGTAAGGGCCCGTATGCTCATTGCAGTGCGCATCGTAATACGGCCGGTAAACCCCGGCGATCCTGTTCAGTTCTGTTTCCGAAATACCGTAATCCTTCACGCCGGTTGTATCACCGACCTTCAGCAGCTCATCCAGCATGCCGTCATCCCCGGCATTGCCGCCGAGCTTCTCCATGATCAGGGCGCGGCTCACGGCCACCTCCACGCCGCTGCCGAAGAAGGCCTTCGCATCCTCCAGCGAAAAATCATGGCGATGTCCCGTCTGTTCAAAAGCCCAGTTGACCGCATTTCTCAGATCCGTCACCGTATCCAGCACGGTGCCATCCATATCAAAAATTGCTGTATCATAACGCATATCTGTCACATCCCTCCTGCCGTAAGCGGCCGGCTGCCTGCCCAGCAGCTTTTTCCGCCGTTTCTGTGCCTGTCGTATGACTGTTGGCTTTATCATAGTACAAAAATTCGGCAATAATCTACAAAAAGCGCAAACTTTTTATGTACAGTTCACACATATACGCCTGCAGAAGACAGTTCTGGCCAGCACCGAGGATTCTGCTCCGACGGCGCTGACCAGGATGATCATCGGTAATGCTGTTATTCTGTGTCACTGATAACGCTATACTGGCTGATAACAATCTCAGCACAACGTCCAGAGATGCAGATATAAGACTACTTATTCAGATGTGGTCGTGGCAGGTTCTCGCGATGACATCGAGCTGCTGCTCTTTCGTCAGGCTGATGAACTTCACGGCGTATCCGGACACACGGATGGTGAAGTTCGCGTACTCCGGCTTCTCCGGATGCTCCATCGCGTCAACGAGTTTTTCTTTTCCGAATACATTGACGTTCAGGTGATGCGCACCGTTGATGAAGTAGCCGTCCATCACGTTGACGAGATTGCCCACCTGCTCATCCTCGCTGCGTCCGAGCGCCGATGGATTGATCGTCTGCGTATTCGAGATACCGTCGAGAGACCACTCGTAGGGGATCTTCGCCACGGAGTTGAGCGACGCCAGAAGGCCGTTCTGCTCAGCACCGTAGGACGGTGACGCGCCCGGTGCAAACGGCGTATAAGCCGCTCTTCCGTCAGGTGTGGCGCCGGTCGCCTTGCCGTACACGACGTTGGAGGTGATCGTCAGGATCGAGGTCGTCGGCTCCGCGTTGCGGTAGGTGTGGTGCTTGCGGATCTTGGTCATGAAGCTCTTGAGGATCTCCACACCGATCTGGTCTGCACGGTCATCGTCGTTGCCGTACTTCGGGAAATCTCCCTCCACCTTATAATCAACGACAAGTCCGTCGGCATTGCGGATCGTCTTCACCTTTGCATAGCGGATAGCGGACAGGGAATCGATCACATGGGAGAATCCTGCAATACCTGTCGCAAAGGTACGGCGCACATCGGTATCGATCAGCGC
The DNA here is from genome assembly GCA_900318405.1 of uncultured Eubacteriales bacterium. Classification (GTDB taxonomy): domain Bacteria; phylum Bacillota; class Clostridia; order Lachnospirales; family Lachnospiraceae; genus Bilifractor. The sequence continues at coordinate 10,901 of ONKP01000020.1, forward strand.
CATCTCCGCTGCCTCATAATAGTATTTATCATGCATGTACTGGATCAGATTCAGGATATTCACATAGAGTCCCGCCAGCCAGTCGAGCATTCTGTCGTAACGGACCATCACGTCATCGTAATCCAGGTATTCCGAGGTGATCGGCGCATAGGCAGGTCCGACCTGCATGTGCTTTCCGTTTTTATCCGTGAATTTTTCATCCACGCCGCCGTTGATCGCGTAGAGCAGTGCCTTGGCGAGGTTGGCACGTGCGCCGAAGAACTGCATCTCCTTGCCGGTCTGTGTCGCCGATACGCAGCAGCAGATGCTGTAATCGTCTCCCCAGATCGGACGCATCACGTCATCATTTTCATACTGGATCGCCGATGTGCGGACGGAAATTCTGGCCGCATAACGGCGGAAGTTCTCCGGCAGTCTCTCGGAATACAGAACCGTCAGGTTCGGTTCCGGCGCCGGTCCCATATTCTCCAGCGTGTGGAGGAATCGGTAATCATTTTTTGTCACCATGTGACGGCCGTCCTGTCCGAGTCCGGCGACCTCCAGCGTAGCCCACACCGGATCGCCTGAGAACAGCTCGTTGTAGGAAGGAATACGGGCGAACTTCACCATGCGGAGCTTCATGACGAAGTGGTCGATCAGCTCCTGCGCTTCTTTTTCCGTAAGGGTTCCCTCGGCGAGATCACGGGCAATGTAGATGTCCAGGAAAGTTGACACACGGCCGACAGACATCGCCGCACCATTCTGGGTCTTGATGGCCGCAAGGTAACCGAAGTACAGCCACTGCACAGCCTCCTGCGCGTTCTGCGCCGGTCCGGAGATATCGAAGCCGTACACAGCCGCCATATCCTTCATGCCCTTCAGCGCGCGGATCTGGTCGGCGAGTTCCTCTCTCTGACGGATCACATCGTCCGTCATCACGCCGCATCCGCAGTTCTTCAGGTCTTCCTTTTTCTTTGCGATCAGGTAATCGATGCCGTACAGCGCCACACGGCGGTAGTCGCCGACGATACGTCCGCGTCCGTAGGTGTCCGGAAGACCCGTCACGATATGGCAGTGACGTGCCACGCGCATCTCATCGGTATAGGCATCGAATACAGCCTGGTTGTGTGTCTTGTGATACTCCGTAAAAATTTTGTGGTACTTCGGATTGACATGGGCGCCGTAATTTTCCGCTGCCTCTTCTGCCATCTTGATACCGCCGTAGGGCATGAAAGCGCGCTTCAGCGGCTTGTCGGTCTGCAGGCCGACGATCTTCTCGAGGTTCTTTGTCTCCGAATCGATGTAGCCGGGGCCGTATGCCGTGAGCCCGGACACGACCTCTGTCTCGCACTCGAGTACGCCGCCGTTGTCTCGCTCCGCCTTTTGCAGCTTCTGCAGCTTTCCCCAGAGCACATCGGTTGCCTCTGTCGGTCCCTCGAGAAAGCTCTCGTCTCCATCGTATGCCGTATAGTTGTTCTGGATGAAATCTCTGACATTGACGTCATCCAGCCAGTGTGTACCCTTGAATCCTCTCCATGCTGTCTGCATTGTTTTTTCCTCCCTGCGCCGTATCTGCAGCGCCGCTATCTGCTTCCGTTATCCTGTTCTCCGATTTGTGCTGTATCCTGACCGCCTGCGCAGCTGCCGATGCTATGCCATCATGCATCTGCCAATATCCCGCGATCATGCGTCTCCGCATATTTCGCTTCCAGACGATCATGCTGTCTTCTGCAGCGCTCCCGTGAGAACTTCTTCCGCATGCCGCACGCTCTCATCCGTCGGCGGCTTCACGCCCTCGAGCGGATAGGGGATGCCAAGCTCCTGCCACTTGTATACGCCCATCGTGTGATAAGGAAGAACATCCACGCGCTGAACATTCGTAAGTGTCCGGATAAACGCGGCTTCCTTCTGAAGCTCCTCATCACTGTCTGTCCAGCCGGGCACCAGCACCTTGCGGATCCAGATCGGTTTGCCTGTGTCCGATAGATAACGGAACATATCAAAAATGTTGTCATTGGGTTTCCCTGTGAGACGAATATGTGCTTCGCGATCGATCTGCTTGATGTCCATCAGCAGCAGATCTGTGACATCCATCAGCCGGCGGAACTGTGAAAACCACGGTTCTTCCCGTGTGAACGGTTCGCCTGCCGTATCGATGCAGGTGGAGATTCCCCGTTTTTTCGCCTTCGTGAAAAAATCGATGAGAAAATCCATCTGGAGAAGCGGTTCGCCGCCACTTACGGTGATCCCTCCGCTGCTTCCCCAGTAATTCCGGTACCTCTCTGCGCGGTCGAGCAGTTCATCTGCCTCCATCAGGTCTGCCCCGTTATCCGACCATGTGTCGGGATTGTGGCAGAACCTGCAGCGCAGCCGACAGCCTTTCAGAAATACGACAAAACGAATTCCCGGGCCGTCCACGGCCCCGAATGTCTCTATGGAATGTACCTTTGCCTTCATCCTGGCTGCTCCTTTCCGGCGGAATTCATATCATCCGCCTCCGGTCTGTGAAATTCCTGCATGAAACGCCCGACTAAAACAGGGTGTCATGTCATCTCACAAGGAGAAGATAACATGACACCCTGATGTGTTCCTTGATTGCAATCAAGAAACTGGCATTTATAAAATTTATTCAGCAAGACTTTTTGATGTCCCCATCTGCATAAGTCTGCGTACCGCTTTATACTACGTGTTCCCGGATCGCTATGCTATGTATGTATCATCCTCCGGCGCGCCCTGTGCGCGGGAGATTTCGCGGAGCGAAGAACGGCTGACCACCTGCAGGACACCACGTCCGGTACGGCGGATCGCTCCGCGATCCTGAAGCTTCGTGATATAACGGCTGACCGTCTCCGGCCGGAGCCCGATACTGGCCGCGATATCCTCAAGTTTCATGTGAATTTTTCTGTCGTTGCTGCGCGCATCCTGATGCAGCAGGAACCGGGCGAGACGAGACTCCGGATCACGGATGGACAGAAGAACCGTTTTCTCCTTGGCCTCCGTCAGCTCCGTGCTCAGCATGGCAATGAGACTCAGCGCAGCTCCGTTGTCGCCGCTGATGACGTCCATAAACGCCTGACGGCCAATCCTGCAGAGTTCCACGTGCGTCGCACAGATGGCGGAATAATGATAGCAGGGATCCTTCAGGAAGAGATCGTGCCAGATTGCCTGCCCGTCATGAAGGATATCCAGCAGATATTCCTCTCCGTTGGCATCAAAGCGGCAGGTCCGGACCAGCCCGCTCCGGATCACAAGAATGCTGTCGACCTTCGCCCCCTCTTCGATCAGAACCTGCCCCTTGTCATAGCTTTTGTGTTCGGCACCCGCGATCAGCTTCGCCTGTGCCTGTTCCGGAAGCTCCTGAAACAGCCTGATCTGAGAAGCGCAGAAGGTCCCGATCTTCTGAAACGGACAGTCCGGCTGACATGTACTGAATCTGTTCATTTTTCTGTTATTATCTGTCGTCATCGGCATCTCTCTCTACACCGGTCGTGTCTATGACATCATCGTTATGATCATCCATGAAATCGCGCGCGGACTTTCCGAAATCGGAAAGCCTGTGAACGGCGATGAGCATGGTCACACCCACATAGAGCAGTGCGATACCCACGATGATGCCGATCATATTGACCGGATGTGCCATGGCCAGAATACCGAGAATCAGTGCAATAATGCCTGCCGCAAGCACGCCTGTCCATGCGCCGCTGCCCATGCTTCTGATATCAAACGCCGAGACGATCCCCATAATGCCGTATACCATCAGGATCAGTCCGACAATAACCATGGCGAAAACGATAAAACCGATCGGATTGATGAGCAGCAGAATGCCGAACAGAATATTGATACCGCCGAGTACACCCGACATATAGCGTTCCATCGGCAGAACCGCCGCTGAACCTCCCACAAGGAAGAAAATGCCTCCTGCCGCCAGTCCGGCGCCGAAGATCCGGAGTATTACCGCTTCCGTGTCCGACGGCCAGACAAGAAACAGTACACCGATAACAATCTCTATGACAGCCAGAATGGTCATTCTCATTTTGTTTCTCTGCAGATAGCCATGCCATTCATCTCTGTTGAAAAAATGCATGCTTTTCACCTCCGTTCATGCTTCCCTGCACAGTGGGACTCAAAAAATGCCAGAAAATCACTGTCCACCTTATCATGATCCAGTTCGTTGAGGATCTCATGCCTGTCGCCCGGGTAGATCACCAGCGTCACATCCGAAATGCCGGCCTTGCGGTACTGTTCAGCCGCCTTAGCCGGACCTTCACCCCTGTTGCCGACAGGATCGTCACCGCCGGAAGCGATAAGAATCGGCAGGTCATGCGGAATCTTTTCGATCTCCCGGGGATCCTCCGCCCATTTCAGGCCCTTGAACAGATTATAGTACCCGTTCAGCGTAAACATGAAATTATTCCACGGATTGGCATTATAGGCATCTACGATCGCCTCGTCCTTCGTCAGCCAGTCATTTTTTGTGCGGGCCGGCTCGAAGGCATTGTTGTAGGAGCCGAGCGCCATGTTGTCGATCGTTTTGCTGCGGTGATCCCATCCCTGAAAAACAGCCTTGATCCTGCAGAGTGCCATGGCGGTGTTCAGCATCGCCGTATCCGTATAGCCAGTGCCGGAAATGATCACGCCGGCCAGTCCCTCTCCGTACATGGTGATGTACTGCCGGAGCAGGAAGGATCCCATGCTGTGTCCCAGCATAAAATACGGGACATCCGGATATTTTTTCTCCGTCATCACACGGAGCGCCTGAATGTCATGGATCACGCACATATTGCCGTTTCCTCTGGCAAAATAGCCATGGCTGTCATCGCTCACAACGGACGCGCCATGGCCCAGGTGATCGTTGCCGACCACGTAATAGCCGCGCGCCGCAAGAAAATTGGCGAAGCGGTCATAGCGGTTGATAAATTCGACCATACCGTGCAGGATCTGGACGACGCCCTTTACCTCGCCTTCCGGTTTCCACTCGATCGCGTGGATCTGCGTAATGCCGTCAGATGATGGATAATTGAAATCTTTCTTTGCTGTCATTGTCAGTTGCCTCCCATATACATTTTTGTTCCGGACTGTCCCTCTGTGCCATGGCAGCCCCTCATCCCGACCTCTCAGGATGCGGCATGCCATTTGCGCTGACGGATCACAGTGATCCGGAAAACCGGTAAATTACCTTCTCCCGGTTACGGCGCTGCGATCACTCCGCCAGGTACTTCGATCATCTGGCGGATCCCCGGATCGACAGGCGTCGCTCGTACACAAATCCACATCTATTCTATAAAAAATAACCGGATACAGCAAGACGCAGACCACGGCACTGCGAAATGCCTGAAGTCTGCGTCTCCCATCTCTTTTTTCGTTATATAAACTGTTATGTGTGCTGTGCACCGGCCATGCAGCTTACTGTGCTGCCGCCGAAGAATCAGCCGTTGATGCCGTATCCGTCGTTGCTGTCGAAGAAACTGCTGTATCATCCGTACCGGATCCTGTGCTGCCCGTTGCGGTTTCTGTCGGAAGGAAACGACGGATCGTCTTGATCTGATCGTAATTCACATTTGTATAGGCAATACCGGTGTTCTCATCCACGGCATTGATCATCTGACCATTGCCTGCATAGATGCCTACATGACCATCATATACGAATACATCTCCTACCTGCGCGTCCGCATAGGATACTTCCTGTCCCTGGTTCGCGATCGTATAAGATGTACGCGTCGTATCGATACCGAAATTCTTATATACCTGCTGTACAAATCCGGAGCAGTCGACACCGGTAGTCAGAGAATTGCCGCCCCATACATACTTGCCGCCGAGGAACTGCTTGGCATAGTTGAGAAGCGCCTCTCCGGAAGCTGTCGATCCATTGCCAATCGTACCAGCCTGCTGATAAGCCTTCTTCGCCGCTGCCTGTGCCTGTGATGTGGAAGCACCGGTCTGCTGGGCGATCTGCTGAGCGATCTGATTGATCGTGCTCTTTGCCTCAGCTGTCGATGTATCTACCGTAGATGCCGAATCAGTCGAAGAGCTCTGCAGTGCCAGGCTGGCGCTGATAGCATCATTATAATTGGAAATAATGCTGGAATATTCTGCTGCCTTCGCATAGGCGTCCTGAATCTTTGCGTCGTAATCCTCTGCGGAGTATTTATTTTTTGCCTGATCCAGAAGGCTCTGCAGCTGGCTCTGACTTTCATCGAGCGAATTCTTCTTGCTCATCAGCTGAGACTTCTGCTCCAGCTGCTGTGATTTCAGTTCCTTGACCTCATTGGCTGCATCAATGTAATTCTGAAGCTGCTGACGATCGTAATTATACAGGTCCTGCTCCATGGTTGTCGCAAGAGCTGCCTGAACGTCTCCGTCCTCGATCAGCGCCGTCACCCATCCGGGTGCTCCGCCGCTCTCGTAATAATACTGGATACGGGCCTTCATGGCTTCCTTTTCCGTATCCTGCTTCTTCTTCGCTGCGGCAAGCTTCGTTTCTGTGCCTGCGAGTTCTTTTGTCACCTGATCCAGCTGCTCGTTGATATGATCAACACTTGCGATCGTTGTGACGAGCTGGCTCTCCAGATCATCGATCTGGCTCAGCAGATCATCACGCTGCTGCTCATATACGGCGATCGACGCATTCACCTCGTCAAGACTGGCCTGTGCTGTATCCGCACTCACCGTGTCATCTGCCATTGCCGGTGTGCAAAATAATGATCCCGTCATGAAAATGCTCAGTCCAAATGCTGCAAGTCTGGCTTTTTTCATAATTTCGCTTCCTTAATCATTCTGTTTCCGCGTCCGACTTATTAACCGGATCCCTCTGGATCTCACCAAAGTCGTAACATCTATGTAATCATTCTTAATCTTTTAACATATTATCATACTTTTTTCTGTCACACAAGGGTAAACTGTTAACGCAAAAATTGTCAGAAACTGGTTGTGATAAATCCAAAAATCAACGGCATCTGCTAACATTTTGCTAACAGCGCCACATTTATATAAGCTGCGCGTGTGATGATCCTGTCTGTGATTCGAATAGTTTTTCAGTAATAAAGGAAAAGCACCGTCCCCAGTGGCTTTCCCACCAAAAACAGTGCTTCAGTGCGCCATCAGGGACTCGAACCCTGGACAAATAGATTAAGAGTCTACTGCTCTACCAACTGAGCTAATGGCGCATAAGATATTCTGCGATGAAATGCATTCATGTAACCCGGAATGATCTCAAACCGCTTTCTTTGTTTGCAACGATTGCTATTATAGAGTCTCGCGTGTAAAAAATCAAGATATTTTTTGCTCTGACGTTAATTTGTGAAAACTGCCGGCGGCTAATGCCGCCGACATCACGTTTTTGTCTATATTTGACAGTGTTCTGTGTGGATTCAGGTCCTTGCCGCGTCCACGAGATCTGCGAAGCTGTCTGCATCCCTTGCGCCGACAACCTGGTTTACCATTTTTCCATCCTTAATGAATACGAAATTGGGGATGGATTCCACATGATAGCGCGCCGCAATATCCGGATTGTCATCCACATTGATCTTCACGAACTTGACATCCTCATACTCATTGGAAAGACTTTCAATGATCGGTGCCATCATTTTGCACGGGCCGCACCAGTCCGCATACATATCGATCACGACGAGACGCCGCGAATCCATAACTTCAGCATCAAAATTCTCAGATGTAATCGCCTTTACCATACCGGTCCCCTCCTGATTCCTGATGTATTTCACATCATAAACTGAAAATGATGTTTCTTTTCCAAATAATTAAAAACTGAACATTTTTTCCTGTTAGTTAAAGTCAACTTTATCACGGCTCATATCGTCGCGCAAGATTTTTTTATCACATCAATTCCTGTTTTTTCATATCTTTTTTTCATATCAGTGATATAGGTGTCATAAGTATGATAACCGGAAAAGCAGGCGAAATGTTACGGCAGAAAGCTTCAGCCCAGCGGTGGTTTCGCCGCGAGCAGGAAGATCGGATTTCCCCTGCGGGAAAATTTTTCTTCATATTCTGTCATGACATTGTCGGCGGAGAGAACCGGGTCCGCGTGCAGATCATACGTCAGTTCCGTAATCTGCCAGTTTTCCTGCCGCACCTGCTCCACGGAAAAATCAAACAGCGGCCGGTTATCGGTCTTGAATGTGAGTATACCGTCCTCCACGAGGATCTGCTGATACATATGAAGAAATCCCGCCGAAGTCAGCCGCCTGTTGCCATGGCGTTCCTTGGGCCACGGATCGGAAAAATTCAGCCGGATCCCGGCGACTTCATGCGGAGCAAATACGTCTCCGAGCAGACGCGCATCCATCAGGATAAAACGGAAGTTGCAGCCTTCCCAGATGCCCGGCCTCCCCTCAGTGACGCTTGCGGGCATCGAATGTGCATCTGCCACGCCCTCTCTCTGCAGTGCCCGGATCTCCGCCTTCTGAATAGCGCGGAACAGAACGCTGCTCTGCAGCTCGATGCCTATGAAATTTCTGTCAGGATATTTTTCCGCCATATCCATCAGAAACCTTCCCTTGCCCATACCGATTTCTATTTCCGGCTTTGCGGGGTGAGAAAACACTTCGGTCCAGCTTCCCTTCTGTTTTGCCGGATCCTGAATAACAAAATCGCTGGCGGCGATCACCTCGCGGGATCCCGGTATGTTTCTGAGTCTTGACATGGTTTTCTCTCCTGCCCTTATTTGCTCTGATCATGGTTTAACAGTTACAATTATCAGATAACTTATAAATTTAAGGCGCAATTTACAATCGTCTTTTCTATTGTTTTGTCAGTTCAAAAGTCAAGGGGTTCCATCCAAAAAAGTGTCCCCGTGTGACGATTTGGATAACTTTCACAAAACGTTCGTTTTCCTGAAATTCTTATGTAACCATCGATTTTCGACCCGATTTTGTGGATAATGTGGATAAAATCGTTGATAACCTTAAAATATGCGGCTTTCAGGACGCCCAAATTGTGGATAACTTTTTTCGAAATTTTTCGCTGTCGAACAGTTCTTATAAGCCTCCGGCGATAATTTCGTCGATTTTTTATCCGGTTTATTTTTTGTACAATTCGAATAATTTAACCTGTCCTGTCATTTTCAGACGATACCCGGAAACAGACGGACAGCTGACACGCATAACTCAACTGCGGCCGCCGGCACACGGAATCCCCACAAGGTAGTTCCACGTTCCGGCAGCCGCAGTAAGAAAATTACAGCCCGTATGCGGCAGCGAGTGCCTTGAAAGCAGGCAGGCTGTCCTGGATCTGCTTTGTCGTGACGCAATAGGCGATTCTGACATAACCCGGTGTGCCGAAGCTGTCTGCCGGTACAATCAGAAGCTCATAATCCCTTGCCTTCAGGCAGAAGGCGCCTGCATCCGGTACCGGCGATTTCATGAACAGGTAGAAAGCGCCGTCGGGATGCACGCAGGTGAATCCGTCCGCTGTGAGCGCATCATACAGAAGATCCCTGTTTGTTTTGTAAACAGAAAGATCCGAAACCTGCCCGGTCACGCGCTCCACGACATGCTGGGCGAGTGCCGGCGCACATACATAACCGAGCGCACGTCCCGCACCGCAGACAGCAGCGTACAGATCCGCGGAACCGTCCACCTCGTCCGGAACCAGAATATAGCCGATACGGTCGCCGGGCATGGAGAGCGACTTGCTGTAGGAGTAGCAGACAATTGTGTCACGGTAGTATTTCGTAACAAACGGAACCCTGATCTCAGCATCATAGACGAGCTCACGGTAAGGCTCATCGGTGATCAGATAGATCGTGTGGCCGTATGCTTTTTCCTTCTTCTGCAGGAAATCCGCCAGCTTTCTGATACCCTCTTCGCGGATCACCACACCGGAGGGATTGTTCGGTGAATTGACGATCACAGCCTTGGTCTTCTCCGTAACGGCCTCTTCCAGACGGTCAAAATCGATCTGGAACGTATCCGGGTCCGTCTGGCTTACAACCAGCTTTGCGCCGGCTGTCTCAACGAACACGCGGTACTCAGGGAAAAACGGAGCAAACGTGACAAACTCGTCGCCATCGCAGCACAGAGCCGTGATGCTGATCTTGAGCGATGCCGCGGCGCCGCAGGTCATATACAGATTTTCGGCGCGAAAAGCAGTGCCGAACCGGCGGTTCAGATCCACCGCGATCGCCCTGCGCGCATCCGCATCTCCGTTTCCCGCCGTATAGCCGTGCAGATAAATATCCGAATTCTCATCGATCAGCTCTTTGATCGTCCGGTTGACATCTGCCGGCGCGGGAACGTTCGGGTTGCCGAGACTGAAATCAAAGACCCTGTCCTCACCGATCTCCTTCTTCCGCTGACATCCGTAGGCGAATGTCTCTCGGATGATGGAAGGTTCCTTGCCGAGTTTCTCCATTGTGCTGTTAATCATGCTCTGTTTCCCTGCCCTTTCTTTATTTTCTGTTACCTTATTCGTATTCCTGTCTTTCGCTGCATTTCTTTCTCTGCATTATGTCATTGTATTTCTTCCAGCTGCTCCTCCGGCCGTTTCCGAAAGCTGCTCCTCCGGCCGTTTCCGGACGTGCTGTAAAAATCCCAATCGCTTTTACTGCAGATCCGGTCATAGTCAGGCGTTTCCGTATGCACAGCGAACACTCCGGAACTTTGCCACACAGTCTGTCATGATCCATGCAGCCGCTGTCAGTTTTCGAGCGGTATCGCCAGTGACAGCGTCACCGAGTAGATCCACATTTCCCGCACCGGGATCTCCGTAATCTGCTCCAGCGCCCTTCTGTAAAAAGAAAGCTGCGCCGCATATTTTTCCACCAGATCCGACCCGTCGCGCGTCTTCACGCGGTCCGTCTTGTAATCCACGAGAACCCAGAATTTTTCACCCTGTGCGTCCTCCTCGGAAAAATAAGCGTCGATCGTTCCCTGCACCAGAATATTTTCTTCCGCAGGCCATGCATTGTCAATATCCTTTGCCGGTACGTCAAGCACAAACGGCTGCTCGCGGTGCAGCACGCCCGCTTCTGCGGCACGCTTCATCCGCTGCCCCAGTGCCGTGTGCAGAAACGCGGCAAAGTCCTTCACCCGCAGGCACTCTGCTTCCTTCGGTGAAAAAAAACCGTCTGCCGTCATCTCCCGGATCTGCGCCGTCAGCTCACCCTGTACTGTCATATCATTCTCAGCCATCAGGTGAATCTGCTCTGTCTGTTTATTCTCCGGTGTCAGTTGATTCTGCTCTGCCGTCTCATCCTCAGCCGCAAACTTTATCCGGCTGTAATCGAGATGCTCGAAAAAGCTGTGATACACCGTTCCCCGTGCAGCACCCGCTTCCTCTGCATCTGGATTTTCCTGCATGAATACCGGTACACAGGGCTCCTCTTCCTCTGGCAGGAGCAGCTCTCCCTGTTCCTCCGGTGACGGCTGCGCCGACCGCTTTTTGATCTCCGTGACCGTCATCTTCGCGGGAAGCCCGGCTGCCGCCTCATAGGGATAGCGGAAGGCGTCGCGCCGCTCCAGAAATGCGCGGATATCGTCCGCGCTTTGTGCTTCTTCCATCTTCTTTTCAGACTTTGGTGCTTCCTGCAGCTTTGCTTCGGCTTTGTTCTTCTCCGCCGTCAGCATTTCCGCCCTGAGCTTTTCCACCGCATCCGTGATCCTGGTGTTCTCCTCTGCCTCGGCATGCACCAGATCAGCGCCCGTAATCTCGCGGATCGTCATCAGAGAATCATCGGGCATCGCCATCCTGATCCAGTCGGAAAAGCCCTTCGCAGATGTCAGCTCATCGTAGCGGCGGGCCCGCAGGTGCTTCTGCCCGTTCGTCAGATCGCGCATCTGATCGGCCTCTGCCTGCTTCGCCTCAAAGTCCTCCACCGTTTCTTCCTTGTCCACGGTCGCCGCAAGAATCAGCTTCTGCTCCGCCCTCGTCATCGCGACGTAGAGGATGCGCAGCTCCTCGCCGAGCATTTCATCATTGCGTCTGTTGCTGATCATCCGGCGGAGGATCGTCTCACCCTTTGTGCGCCGGTCGAGGTTGATCTTTTTCAGACCGATCCCCATCTCCGCGTGCAGGAGCACCGGCCCGGTCTGATCCTTCTTATTAAAATGCTTGCCCAGTCCCGCAATAAAAACAATCGGGAACTCGAGTCCCTTGCTGGCGTGGATCGTCATCACGCGGACCGTGTCGTCATCCTCACCGCTGATATTCACCTCACCGTCGTCGACCTTGTATTTTTCCAGCTTTTCGATGTAACGGATGAAATTGAATACACCGTGGTAGCTCGTCGTCTCATAGGCAGCTGCTTTTTCAACGAGCATATCGAGATTGGCCTGCCGCTGCCGCCCGGCGGGCATGGCCGCCGCGTATTCACCGTATCCGGTCTCCCGGAGAATTTCACGGATCAGCGTGTGCACTGGCGTAAAAACAGCCCGGCGCCTCATATCTTCCAGCTGGCGTCGGAATTTCTCCGCTTTGTCATACACGGGACGCCGTACCGCATCATCTGTTTGGCTTACTGCATTTGCCTCACCGGCCTGAAGGTAAGTATTGACGGCATAGTAATATGTGCCCGTCGGGCAGAACGCCCGGATCTCCGCCAGCTCGCTGTCTGTGAGTCCGACGATGGGCGACCGCAGGACTGCCGTCAGAGGAATATCCTGCTGCGGATTGCTCAGGATCCTGAGATAGTCCAGCACGAGCCGCACCTCCGGCGCGGAAAAATATCCGCTCTTCGCCGGTGCAAACGCCGGAATACCCAGCGCCTGCAGCGTCTTCACATACGTCTCCGCCCAGTCCTGCGCCGAGCGAAGCAGAATAACGATATCCCGGAACTGTACCGGCCGCATCCGGTCTGAACCCTTGTCGCTGATCAGTGTTCCGCTGTTCACCATCGACAGAATACGCGAGCCAACGGCCTGCGCCTCCAGCGCGATCCTGTCATTCCGACTTCGGAAATCAGCGAATTCCTCCCGGCTCCTGTCGATCAGCAGGAGCTCGCTCTTCGCCGTCTCCGGGTCCGGCAGCTGCGGATACGCACCTCTGCCCTCATACAGCGCCTGATCCGCTCCGTAGCGGATGCCGCCGAGCTCAGGGATCATCAGCCGCTCAAAAAATGCATTGACCGTCCGCAGCACCTCGGGACGGCTGCGGAAATTTTTCCCCAGGTCGATTCTCTCTCCCTGATTTTCCGTGCCTGTCCTCTGCTCCGCCTCATCTGTTCCGGCGCCTGTCCTCTGCTCAGACTCATCTGTTCCGGCGTCTGCACCCTGTTCTTCTGCCGGATTCGCGGCGTAAGCATGCATTTTTTCAAGGAAAAGCGATGGCTGCGCCATGCGGAATCCGTAGATTGACTGCTTGATATCGCCGACCATGAACCTGTTGTTCCGTCCGTCCGCTTCGCCGGACACATCAGACAGAATCGCCTCCTGCAGGAAGCTGCTGTCCTGATATTCGTCCGTCATGATCTCCTCGAAGCGCGAGGCGAGCTCCTTTGCGGCAAACGTTCTGACGCGATGCCCGTTCTCATCCTTCTCCTCGAGGATTTCCAGCGCGTAATGCTCGAGATCCGAGAAATCCGCGATGTTGCGCGCCCTCTTTGCCTCAGCGAACTGCTCCGCGAACAGACGCACCAGCCGGACGAGTTCCTTCATATAAGGATAGACAAACGTGAGGTCAGCCGCATTCTGCTCCGCCGTGTGCAGAAAATATCTGTCGCGCAGATTTTTCAGGGGCTGCCGGATGCCATCGTCACGCTGTTTTTTCAGCCCGGCCGCCCTGTCCAGAATCTCTTCGGAGGCCTTGCCCTTCCTCGGTCCCTTCCAGCGCGCCAGACTTACGCCTCTGACAGCCTCGCTGCAGGCGTCGGGCGTATCCTGCTGCAGAATATGAGCCAGCTCCGCGGCATCGCTCTGCAGTACTTCGGCACAGCCGGAGAGCTCATCTGAAGAAGCGGCATTCTCCGCCAGCTGCCTCGCCGTCTCCAGCATGCCGGTCACCGTGAGCCTGACATTGGTCATCAGCTGCGCCTCAAGTTCCGGTGAGCTGCCTGTCCGGTAAACCTCAAGGCAGCTGTCCAGCCATTCATCCGGATAGGGGTGGCTTCTTGAATAGGTATAAACCTGCTGGATCATATCGGCAGCGTCACGGTCGTCCCGGACGGAAGAATAGGCGCTGATGAACCGGCGGAAAGCCTCTCCCTCTTCTCCTTCCTTCGCGTATTCCTCCTCCATCAGTTCGTCCATGACGTCCTCGCGAAGGAGCTTCAGCTCGCCCTCATCCGCAATGCGGAAGGAGGGATCGAGATGGATCTGTCCGAAATAGTTCTGTATCACATAGCTGCAGAAGCCGTGGATCGTCGTGATCTGCGCATGGTGGATCAGGACGCTCTGCTGCTGCAGGTGTTCATCCTCCGGGCTTTCCGCAAGGCAGGCGGCCAGTGCCGATGCCAGACGGTCCTTCATTTCTCCCGCCGCTGCCCGCGTAAAGGTCACAACGAGCAGGCGGTCGATATCTACGGGATGCACCGGGTCCGTGACCATGCGGATGATCCGTTCCACGAGGACTGCCGTTTTACCCGATCCGGCCGCCGCGGAGACAAGCAGACTGCTGCCGCGGTGATCGATCACTTTCCGCTGCTCAGGTGTCCATTCCCGTGCCATCGTCTGCCTCCTTTCTCATACCATCAGATGTTTCAGCTGCCATACTATAGTTTGCCAGCTCGCGCCGCATTCTGAAGATCACGTCATCCGCCGTCCCGCTGTCTACCCTGCGGTGGCTGTAGCCCGCGATCCGCTCATCATACCCGCAGATGCCGCGCGCCGCGCAGAAGGTGCAGGCGTCCTTTACATTGCTCCCCTTGTACTGCAGAGCCGGCGCAACCTCCGTACAGCCCGAGACCATGCTTCTTCCGAGCTCCTGCGTCTCGCGCGTCACGTAATCCATGATCGTGCGGAAATCCTCTGCCGGCCGGGCATTATCTGTCAGTTTGGCGTTCTCGCCCTCGCCGAGGCCGATCTTCACACCCGAAGGCAGCACGGCGGACGTTTTTCCATCCGGCGTCTCGCTGTCAAAGAGCCTCTCCACCGCCGTCTCCGACCGCACGATGCCGAGCGGTCTGAGCTGTGTCAGGATCAGTCCGTTCGCGTCGCCGTCGTCATCTTTTCCGTTGAGATCCTTCTCATCGATCAGCGGATCCGCAATGTGATAGTAAAAAATACCCGCCGGCTCTGCTTTTTTTCCTGTGTAACGCTCTTCTCCGGCACACGCCGCCTTCATGTAGAGAACCAGCTGCAGCTGAAGCCCGCTGTACACGCGGTTCAGATCCAGCTCCTGCCCGCCGGTCTTGTAATCGATGACCTTCAGGTAATGCACACCGTCCGCGTCACAGAGATCCAGCCGGTCTATTTTTCCCTGCAGACACAGCCTTGCACGGCCGTCGGGGCTGAACGCCAGCTCATCAGGGTCTTCCCTGCCGAATACATACTCAAATCCCGTCGGTTCAAAGCTCCCGCGGAGGATCTGCTGCTGCAGTGCCCAGACCGTCCGGCGGAGGACCTCCTGCAGCCGCCGGATCCGGTAACGATCCCTCTCCGTGCTGACGAGGACCGCGTTGCCGTAGCCGCCCGCCGCACTCTCCAGTGCCATATCCGCCAGGGCATTCCGCTCACTGTCCGTCAGCGTACGCCACGAACGTCCCTCGCCTTTCAGTGTCTGAGAAAAAATGCGCAGGGCTTCATGCATGATATTGCCGAAATCCCGCATTTCAAAGCCGTAGACCTCACGCTCCTGCAGACGAAGTCCGTACTTCAGGAAATGAGAAAAAGGGCAGCCAGCGAACTGTTCCAGCCGCGTCACGGACAGGTGGATATCCCTGCCGTATATTTTTTCTGCCAGCCGGCTTCCGATCGAGGACGCATGGTTCGCGGCCGCGCGCGCGTCCAGCAGCCGGCGGGCTTCCCCGCGGCTCTCCGGACGGACCGCCATGCGGAGGAGGATCTCCCGGGCTTCAGGGCTCACCCTCTGCCCCGGCATCGCCTGCAGCTGTCCGAGAAGATAGGACATCTCGCCCGCCCTGGTCTCGAAGATCCGCGTCAGATCCCCGGCTTCCAGCTCTTCCGCTCTCATCACGGAAAGCGGATCAAACAGCTTCTGCACCATGCCGACCAGATAAGAAGGCTTTCTCGCAGCGCCTGCACTGTCGGTCACCGGCCAGGACAGATAGAGATGATCCGACGGCTTCGTCATGGCCAGATAGAGATAAAAGCGCTGCTGAAACATCTGCTCGCGCACGCCCGGACTCAGCTCCGCGCCGCTCTGCTCCAGATACGACCGGTCGGGCTCCGAGAGGATACCTTTGGAAGACACGGGCTTCGGAATGACGCCGTCATTCAGCCCCGTAAAAAACATCACGCGGATTTTTTTCAGTCTCGTACGCTCGATATCGCCGATCATCACCTGATCCTCGCCGCCCGGGACCATTCCGATGGTAATCTCGCCGAATCCCGCATCCAGGATCTGCTGATATTCCGCCATGGAAAGGCGCTCGTCGTCGAGCACACCGGCCACCTTGTCGAGCAGATCCATCAGCGCGCGGTACATCTGCGAATAAGCGGACGCGGACGCGTCGTCTCCGTTCGCCCGGAATTCTTCTGCGTACTCCTGCAGCCTGCCCTGCACATCATGCGCTGTCATAAAGTTGTACAGCACCTCGGATTTCCGGCGCGCGGAGCTCATCCGCCCGTGAAAGCCATCGTGAAAGGCCTGCGTCTCCTCCACGAATTTCACGCGCAGGCGGTTGAAATATTCCGCGGTCGTATCTCCTGCGGCGTCATCCGCTTCCCTCGGATCTGCGCCGCCGGCACCGGTCTTCGGCATGCGGATCCATTCTTTTTCATACTGGCTCCGGTTCCGGATGCCCAGCGCGAGCACGTACGTCTCCAGGTCGTCGGCCTCCTCCGCGGTAAACCCGCTCATACCGCTCCGGAGATACCGGAACACACTCTCGTAGGAATACTGCCGGATCTCCATATCGATGGCAGAACGGATAAATTCCACCGCCGGATTATCCAGCACCGATGTCTTCTGGTCGAGAAAGTACGGAATACCCGCCTGTTCAAAAATATCCGCCGCAATACCGCCCGTGTTTTCCAGATCACCTGTCACGACGGCAAAATCACGCCAGCGGTATCCTTCCTCACGGACCATGCGCAGAATCTGCTCCGCCACGGCGCGCATCTCCGCCGCCGGATCCTGTGCCTCCAGCAGACGGATCTCCTTCTGATCACCCCGGAACGGTTCTTTCTTTCCGAAGCGGAAGATATTTCTCTCCAGCCAGGTGAGTGCCGGACTGTTCGCAAGACGGCTGTCTGCCGACGGCGTGATCCACTTCACAGGGAGGACTTCTGTCCCCGCATTCTCCGCGAGTGAAATCGTCTTATCCAGCATCTGCCTGCTCATGTGAAAGAGGCCGTGTTTATTTTTTCCCGAGATCAGCTCCTCCGGACTGCCGCAGGTCATGATAATCCGCACATCCGCCGCCAGACGAAGCAGCTTCTCCACGACTTTGTTCTGCACGGGCGTGAATCCCGTGAAGCCGTCCAGGACGATCACACTGCCACGCACGAGCGCTGAGCGGTCAATGACGCGGCACAGCTGCTCCGGTACTTCCTCCGTCGTCAGGTAATGTCCCTCCAGGTAGTCGAGAAAGGCCTGATACACCGTGCGAATGTCGGCAAGCTTCGCCGCCAGTCTGTCATGATGCGTCTCCTGCTGCGTGCTGACCCAGTCGTCCAGATCTTCGGGTTTTACGCGGTACTGCAGCAGCTCGGAGATAAAAGAGGTCATCTCCGCCGCAGCTCCCTGTCTGTCCAGTGTACGCGAAAGCACATGCAGCTCTGATTTTTTCTCCGCAATCACATGCCGGACAACGAGACTTTTGCCCGTATCCTCCAGCACAGGCAGCGTATTGCCGCCCGTCTCGGCAAAAACGCGCCACGCCAGCCGGTTAAAACTGAGAATATCGATATTCAGCAGGCCTTTCCTCGGATGCATTTCCAGAATTTCCTTCTGCGTCTGCATCGTGAACTGCTCCGGTACGATCACCAGAAACTGACGCTCCGAATGGCGGAGCGACTCGCTGATCACCTGCTGATATGTCTGCCAGGACTTGCCGCAGCCGCTTGGGCCTGCGATAAACTGAAGTGACATACAAACTCCTTTGTCATGGGCATGGAATCTCATTGAGAAGACATTGTTACCGTTCAGACGCTGACAGAGCCACGGAACACATGGAGACTCCCAAGCCGAGGACAAGCGAGAGCGCGTCGTGGCTGGAAGTCTCCATGTGTGACAGTGGCTGATAAAGAGTAACCAGTAACCTCTTTATTCCGGCTTCGCCCCGTCGGACGCTTCTGTGCTGCCGGCAGCTTTCGCCGCGCGGCAGGTTGCAAGAATCTTCCGCAGTTCCTCCGGCGTGAACTTATAGGAATTGCCGCAGAACTGGCAGTTCAGCTCGATGGGTTTGCCATCGTCCACCATGCCCTGCAGTTCTTTTTCCCCGAGCGTGATCAGTGCTTTTTCCATGCGCGCCTTGCTGCAGCTGCAGTAGAACTGCGTCGGCAGCGTATCGAGAATCTCCAGATCCATGTCGCCAAGGATCTCCTGCAGGATATCCTCCGGCTTCATGCCCTGCTCAAGAAATTCCGTAATGGATTTCACCTGTTTCAGCTTATTCTCAAGTTTTTCCGCCGTAGCATCCGTGCAGCCCGGCATCAGCTGAATGATAAAGCCGCCGGCGTCGCGCACCTTCGGCCCCGGTCCCACAAGCACGCCGAGTCCGACCGATGACGGTACCTGCTCACTGGTTGCAAAATAATAGGTAAGATCCTCTGCGATCTCACCGGATACCAGATTGACCTGGCTGGAATACGGATCGCCGAACTCCTGATCGCGCACCACCGTAAGAATGCCTTTGCCGATGGCTCCGCCGACATCCAGATGCCCCGGCGTCTTCTCCGGAAGCCACACATTCGGATTCGACACGAAGCCCTTAACGTCGCCGTACGAATCCGCCGTCACGGTCACCCCGGCCATCGGGCCGTCCCCGCGAATCATCAGCGTCACGAGATCATCCGCACCCTTCAGCATCGTGCCCATCATGGCACCCGCCGTCATGAGCCTTCCCAGCGCCGCCGTGCAGACAGGGCTGGTCTTATGTCTGTTCTGCGCCTCCTGCACCAGATCCCGCGTCGTTGCGGCAAAAGCACGGACCGTACCGTCCGCAGCCATCGCACGCACAATATAGTCGCCGTGTTCCTTTTTCCACTGATTCATATCAATAATCGCCGGATTTAATTTTTCCACTGTTTTTCCTCCTGTTATGCTCTGTCACACTACGATACTGCCCACTATGATCTGTCGTATAACGTGTTGACACAGCCAGTCGCATCATCCGCCTGTTACATCACATTTTCAATGGCAGATAGTTTCAAAACGCCTCCAACAGACGTGTTCGATCGCCGTCAGGACAAGCGCTTCTTACCGTGTTCCCTCGCTACGAAACACACGCGCTCCGCGTCCGGCCCGGGCTCCCTGTCCGTAAACGCCTCGTAGACGGCTTCACAGCACATGCCAGACTCCTCGATCAGCTGCCGCACACGTTCAATGGGGTAAGCCCTCTGTACATGTTCCTCATGAAATTTCCGATAGAGTTCCTCATCTTCGTCCTCGGGAATGAACAGTGTCAGTTCATACGTATTCAGCTGTTTTTCGTCATCCCAGAAATTTTCCCAGATGAAGCTGCCTTCCTCGCGGTTTTCCGCGATCGTCGAATCTCCGATCCCGGCATATTTTTTTGTCGTATTCATATCAAAAACAAACACGCCGCCCGGATCCAGATAATTGTTCGCGAGACGGAAAACCTTCCGCAGATCTTCCTCATCCAGCAGGTAATTCATGGAATCGCAGACGCTTACAATCGCCCGGACCGTTCCGTAGAGCTCGAACTCCCTCATATCCTGCTCCAGATAGAGGATATTCCGGCCGGAAGCCATCTTCTTCTCCACGGCCACATCCAGCATCTCCGGTGAGCTGTCAACGCCGATCATGTCGTAGCCGGCATCCGAGAGCCGCTCCGTCATGCTGCCCGTTCCGCATCCCAGCTCACAGACTATGCCCTCTCCGGCGCCATATTTTTTCAGCAGATGCACCAGATATGCGCACCATTTATCATAGTCCACATTGTCCATGAACATGTCATACACCGAAGCAAAAGCCTCATATGCGCCCATATCATACCTCACTGTTCCATCATCATCCGATAGTATATCCGCTTCCGATTCTAGCAGATTTCCCGCGGTTGCTCCACACTCTTCGGAAGCTCCTGTTTGAACGACGACGAGCCGCACTGCACCCGTCCGGGCACAGTGCGGCTCCTGCATTATTGCTGTATTTTACTTCTGTACAAACTGGTTCACGGCGGCATCGTAATAATAATTAACCTCCGCAAGCCTCTCCATCACTTCTTTGCGATCGGCGCTCTCTGTCTTACAGAACTCATCAAGATCCTCACCGGTATCCCTGAGTCTCATATTCACAAGGCTGAGCAGCATTGCCGGATCATTCGGCAGTTTCATTTCTCATCAGTTCCTTTCATCCGCTGTTGTCTCTGTCCGACCCGTCAGACGGCCATCTGCACCGCAGTCGATCACGATCGTATCGCCCTCGTGTACATCACCGCCGAGGATCTCACGTGCCGCAAGCGTTTCCACGCTCTTCTGCATATACCTCTTCAGAGGACGTGCGCCATAAGCCGGGTCATATCCGGCATCAATGATAAATTGTTTTGCCTGCTCCGTCAACCTGATCCGGATCTGCTTGTCCGCCAGTCTGCGGTTCAGGTCATCCATCTGCAGATCCACGATGCGTCCGATATTGTCCTTCGTCAGCGGACGGAACATGATGATCTCGTCCAGACGGTTCAGGAACTCCGGACGGAAGTGCGTGCGCAGTTCCTCCTGTACGCCCTTCTGTGCCTCTTCCGAGATCTCGCCCCTGTCGTTGACGCCATCCAGCAGATAGCTGGATCCGAGGTTACTGGTCATGATCAGGATCGTATTTTTAAAATCAACGGTGCGGCCCTGTGAATCTGTCAGACGTCCGTCATCCAGAACCTGCAGAAGGATATTGAACACGTCCGGATGGGCTTTCTCGATCTCATCAAAGAGCACAACCGAATACGGTTTTCTTCTGACAGCCTCCGTCAGCTGGCCGCCTTCCTCATAGCCTACGTATCCCGGAGGCGCTCCGATCAGACGGGAGACGGAATACTTGTCCATATACTCGAGAATGGCTTCCGATACTTTTTCCACAGCCTCATCCTGACCGACAACGCGCTTATGCAGCTGCTTGTCGAGGTTGAGGATCTTGGACTTTTCGCCCTCTGTCAGCTTTGCCACAGGGATTCCCGTCCAGCGGGATACCACGGCCGCCACTTCATCCTCATCCACACAGTCATGGACGAGCTTCATATCATCATTTTTAATCTTGCTCTCTTCTTCTTCCAGCTCCTTCTGCAGCTTCGGCAGCTCACCGTACTGCAGCTCGCTCATTTTTCCAAGATCTCCCTGGCGTTCCGCGAGCTCCATCTGCCTGTGCACATCTGCGATCTGATCACGGAGCTTTGCCGGGCGGTCAACTGCATTTTTCTCATTCTCCCACTGTGCATTGAGGGCTTTCAGCTGCTCCTCGATGTCCGCGAGATTTTTGTTGACGTCTTCCAGACGCTCTTTGCTGAGCTGATCCGTCTCTTTCTCAAGGGACATCTTGTCCAGCTGCAGCTGCGTCCTCTTGTGCTCCAGATTATCGATCTCCTCCGGCTTGGACTGCTGCTCGGTCTCGAGCTGAGCGCCCGCCTCATCGATGAGGTCGATCGCCTTATCCGGCAGGAACCTGTCGGTGATATAGCGGTTGGAAAGCTCCGCAGCCGCGATCAGCGCATTATCCGTGATCCGCACATGATGATAGGACTGATAATTCTCACGAAGGCCACGGAGGATCGTGATCGTCTCGTCGACAGTCGGCTCATCCACCATGACACGCTGGAAACGACGCTCCAGCGCCTGATCCTTCTCAATATATTCCCTGTACTCGTTCAGCGTGGTCGCGCCGATGCAGTGCAGCTCGCCTCTCGCCAGCATGGGCTTCAGAAGGTTGCCAGCATCCATGGCGCCCTGCGTCTTGCCCGCGCCGACGATCAGGTGCAGCTCATCGATGAAGAGGAGAATGTTGCCCTCACTCTTCTTCACCTCATTCAGTACGGCTTTCAGACGCTCCTCAAACTCACCCTGATATTTCGCACCTGCGATCAGCGCACCCATATCAAGGGAGAAGATCGTCTTGTTCTTCAGATTCTCCGGCACATCGCCCTTCACGATCCTCTGGGCAAGTCCCTCAACGACGGCCGTCTTGCCGACACCGGGCTCACCGATGAGCACCGGGTTGTTCTTTGTTTTTCTCGAGAGGATACGGATCACATTCCGGATCTCCTCATCACGTCCGATGATCGGGTCCATCTTCTGATCGCGCGCCTTCTCCGTGAGATCCTCGCCGTATTTCCGGAGCGCGTCATACGTCTCCTCCGGGGTATCGGTCGTCACATGCTGGTTGCCGCGGACGCTCTGCAGCGCCTGCAGGAACCGCTCCATGGTGATGCCGTTCCGGCGGAAAAATTCTTTCATGGAAGGGCTGGGATTCCGGAGCATGGCCATAAAGAGATGCTCCACGGAGATCCTCTCGTCTCCCATCCGCTTCATCTCATCCTGGGCGTAATTCAGTGTATTGTTCAGATACTGGCCTACGTATGGAGAACCGCCCTGTACCTTCACGCGTTTGCCGATCATCGACTCGATGTCCTGTGTGACCATATGGACGTCGAGGCCCATCTTCGTGATCAGCTGCGGGATCAGCCCGCCTTCCTGCGTCAGGAGAACATACATCAGATGCTCCTGCTCAATTTCCTGATTACCGAAATCCATCGCTGTCTTTTCCAGCTGGTTGATGGCCTCAACAGATTTCTGTGTAAAAAGATCTGCCTGCATACAGACGCCCCCTTTCTGTTCCATTCTGTATTTCACAAATATACTTTCATGTTCTGTATGGTGCTGAAACCTCTGCATCGTGTATAAAACACGGAAATTCTGTCTGCATTGTAAGGAAGTTTCTGCACACATAAGAAATGTAGCATCAGTTGTTAGCACTGTCAACTATCGAGTGCTAACTTTTATGTATAAGTTCTTCGAATCGCAGACAGGCTCGTCACACGCGAAGGCCAGTCCGTCGTGGTTATTTTATGGTGTTATTATGATTATTTTGCATTTTTATGGTTGATTTACGGACGTAAATGTATATAATAGTTACTAAAGCCATACTTACCCGGACTTCCCACACGTAGATTTTTATCGGAACTCTATTCGCCGGGACTGTCCGTCAGCTGCCCGCTTCCGCAGATGACGTGCGGACGCAGAAGGGAGAACACCTATGACCATCGACGAAATGAACAGAATAAAGATCGAACGCGGCTATACAAATCAGATGATCTCTGAGAGGACCGGCATTCCGGTCAGCACCCTTCAGAAAATTTTTTCCGGTAAAACGAAGGCCCCCCGCGCAGCGACCATACAGGCGCTGACAAGTCTTTTTCTCTCACCGGACTCGCTTTCCTCTTCCGGGGAAAATACCGGTTCCGCAGATCACGCTGCTCCGCAGAACAGCAGCGGATATCATGCCGCCGCAGCCGATGACAGTATTGTCCAGGAAGAAGCTCCCGCCTGGCCCGCAGAAGGGGAAAATCACGACAAGCGCTATACGATCTCTGATTATATCGCCCTGCCGGAAGAGCGCCGCGTGGAGCTGATTGACGGCGTCTTCTATGATATGACCGCGCCAACGACTTTTCATCAGGCCGCAGCCGGCTGGATTTACGCCCGGTTTCTTAATTTTGTCCAGGAGAACAAGGGGTCCTGCTATCCCTTCATTGCCCCTGTGGATGTACAGCTTGACCAGGACGACTACACCATTGTGCAACCGGACGTCATGATCCTCTGCGACCGGGAGAAGCTGAAATTCAGCAGAATTTACGGCGCAACGGATTTTATTCTGGAGGTTCTCTCTCCATCCACCAGGAAGAAGGATCTCACACTGAAGCTGTCCAAATACACGAACGCAGGCGTCCGCGAATACTGGCTTCTTGATCCGGTGAAAAAGCAGCTTGTTCAGTACGACCTCGAACACCTGGAGATGCCAAAGCTGTACGGCGAAAACGACGAAGTGCCCGTACTGATCTGGGACGGAAGATGCAAAATCAGCCTGAAAGATTTATTCAACGAGATTTCTTTTATGCTGCCAGAGAAATAAAAAACCGAATACCAATCGCTCTGTCCTTCAAAAGTGGAAACACAGCACAGGAGCCGCTCTGTCCTCCCGGAACACAGGTCACGCAGCCGCCCGTATGCAGTTTCCATGGGTTTTGACATGGTGCACGTAATTTTTTTACATATTTTTAGCAAGAATTCATCTCAGAATTTATAATGAGGCGTTTACCAAACGTCATAAATAGGATATACTTAACAAATAGATGGGTGAATTTCGAAAATCTATGTGCAAAAGCTACAAAAAACGAGGAAAGAGAGGTATATATTTTATGAGTCAGAATAGTATGCTCGCCATGATCCTCGCCGGCGGACGCGGAAGCCGTCTGAAAGCCCTCACCAACAAGGTGGCTAAACCGGCTGTATCCTTTGGCGGCAAATACCGCATCATCGATTTCCCGCTCAGTAACTGTGCCAACAGCGGCATCGATGTGGTCGGTGTTCTCACGCAGTACGAATCTGTTCTCCTTAACAGCTATGTGGCAGCAGGCAGACGCTGGGGTCTTGATACGGCTAACAGCGGCGTCTATGTACTGCCTCCGCGTGAAAAAGCAGACGCTGATCTGGATGTCTACAGAGGCACCGCCGATGCCATCTCGCAGAATATCGACTTCATCGACAATTATGATCCCGAATATCTGCTGATTCTCTCCGGCGATCACATCTACAAGATGGACTATTCCAAAATGCTCGACTTCCACAAGGAGCATAAGGCTGATGCGACGATTGCGGTTATCCCGGTTCCCATGAAAGAAGCCAGCCGTTTCGGTATCATGAACACCGATGAAGAGGGAAAGATCGAGGAATTCGAGGAAAAGCCGGCTGAACCGAAGAGCAATCTGGCTTCCATGGGCATTTACATTTTTACCTGGAAGACACTCCGCCGTCTGCTCACAGCCGATGTGAAGAATCCGAATTCCAGCCATGACTTCGGCAAGGATATCATCCCCACCATGCTGAACAGCGGACGTACGCTCTGGGCGTACAAATTCACCGGCTACTGGAAAGATGTGGGAACGATCGATTCGCTCTGGGAAGCCAATATGGACCTTCTCAATGAGAATTCCGGTCTGAACCTCTCCGACAACTCCTGGAAGATCTACACACAGGATATGGGCGGTCTGCCGCAGTATATCGGTCCGGATGCTCATATTCGCCGTGCTTACATCACGCAGGGCTGCGTGATTGAGGGTGATGTGACGAATTCTGTGATCTTCACAGGTGCGAAGGTCGAACCCGGCGCAAAGGTTGTCGATTCCGTCCTGATGCCCGGTTCGGTGGTGGGCGAAGGTGCTTCCGTCGTCCGCGCGCTCGTCGCTGATAACGTAGAGATCGGCGCAGGGGCAAAGGTCGGCAAAGCAGGAAGCGAGAATATCGAACTTGTCGCCGATAACGTAGCCGGAAAGGAGGAAACCTGATATGTGTGATGCACTGGGAATAATTACATCGTCCGCCAACCGTCAGCGCGTGGAGGGCCTGCAGGATTACCGTCCGATGGGCGCTTTCTCCTTTGCCGGACGTTACCGCGTCATCGATTTTCCGCTTTCAAACATGAGCAACAGCGAGATTGACCGCATCCAGGTCTATGTACGCGAAAATCCGCGTTCCCTGGCGGAGCATCTGAGCAACGGCAATGCCTTCAATATCAATTCCAAGAAAGGCAAGCTGCAGGTGCTTTTCTCCAATAACAGCACCGTCAACGACATTTACAACACCGATGTCGCGGCATATGCGGAAAACATCAATATTATTGAGAGAAGTTCCAACAATTACGTGATCATCGCTCCGAGCTATATGATCTACTCTCAGGATTACAGCGCATTGCTCCATCAGCATGTTGAATCCGGTGCTGACATCACCTGCCTGTACCACCGTGTCAACAATGCAAAGGACCATTTCATCAACTGCAATACGCTGAACCTGAACCGTCAGAAGGGTGTTCTCTCCATTGATAAGAACCGTGGCACAGCAGCCAGCAGGAATATTTTCCTGAACACCTATGTCATGAAGAAGGATCTGTTTATCGACCTCATCCGCAAGTCCAGAGAATATTCTTCCGTATATACCATGGCCCAGACTGTCGATCACGCCTGCAAGAGCGGTGATTATGATGTCCGTGGTATTCTGCACCATGGCTACGTGGCTGCCTGCTCGGATTTCCGCAGCTACTACGAAGCCAATATGGATATGCTGAACCCTGAGACAGCTCACAGCCTCTTTAATCCGAACTGGCCGATCTACACAGTAACGACGGATTCCGCGCCGACAAACTATTTTGACACCGGCAGAGCATCGAATTCTCTGATCTCCAACGGATGTACCATTCGCGGCACGGTTGAAAATTCCATCATCGGCCGTGGCGTCACCATCGAAGAGGGCGCCGTGGTCCGGAACAGTGTTGTTCTCGCTTACTCGACCATCGGAAAAAATGCAGATGTGGAATATCAGGTGGTTGATAAATGGGCTAAGATCCTGCACGTGGATAAGGTGATCGGTACGCCGGAGAATCCGGGGTATGTGAAGAGGGACGATATCCTCTGATACAGGTCCACAGGCCTCTCTTTGAAAATGACTGACAAATAATAAACGGGTACTTCCCTCCGAAAATCGCTTTCGCTCTTTCTCGACGCAGCGGACGCTAAACTCACCCTTCCCTGTGGTCGGGTTCGTTAAGCGCCGGCGTCTGCGAAGGTTTTCGGATGGGAAGTACCCGTTTCAGGATTACAGATATCCCCGGATTCGCAGGACGAAGAGCCAGAAGGTGAGTGTAAAGGATGCCAGCAAGGTCGTGAGCGCAACCGTTCCCGCCGATACAGTTCCCTCGTGACCCATGTTCTTCGCCATGACATAGCCGGCGACGGTTGAAGCTGATCCGGTCATGATCAGTGCCGCAGCCAGTTCCTGTCCGCGGAAACCGGCCAGCACAGCCAGCGGCATGAACAGGAGCGGAAAACCGATCAGTTTCAGAAATGAAGCCCCGATGACGGGCTTTATTTTTTTCGTAAGCGCACTGAAATCAAGGCTGGCACCCATGGCAAGAAGCCCCATCGGCGAGGCGCAGCGGCCGATGTAATTCAGCGTCGTATCCAGCATCTGCGGCATCGGCAGCTTCAGGAGCGCCCAGCCGAATCCAAGAAAAATGCCCCAGATAATGGGGTTCGTCAGGATGCCGTACAGCGTTTTCTTCATACGCGCGCCATCCAGGCCTTCCGCGCGGCCGCCTGCCACCCCAGCGGATTTACCTCCTGTTTCTATGGTTCTTCCGTCAGCGGAGACGGTACTGTTCTCTCTGTCTCCTGAGCCTGCAACTGCTATTCCGTTCCCAGTGACAGTGCCATTCTCTCTGTCTCCTGAGCCTGCAACTGTCATTCCGTTCCCAGTGACGGTGCTGTTCTCTGTGTCTCCTGAGCCTCCCGCTCCGCCCCGGGAATCTGCGGTCTCTGACAGGCATCCGGGCATCAGCGACAGCACAATGACAGCAGCCACGTTGTACAGCGGCACAGAGCCCAGCATCATCAGAGAGCCTGATTCCGCCGAGCTGTACATGTTTTCCAGATAAGTCATGCCCAGCAGAGACGCACTGCTTCGGTAAGCGCCCTG
Source organism: uncultured Eubacteriales bacterium (assembly GCA_900318405.1). Taxonomy (GTDB): domain Bacteria; phylum Bacillota; class Clostridia; order Lachnospirales; family Lachnospiraceae; genus Bilifractor. Next base: position 38,860 of record ONKP01000020.1, read on the forward strand.
TACAAATTCTCCGCGCACGCTTTTGTCCTTCAGCAGGAACGATAAAAGAAAAGCTATGAAGATACTGAGGGCAGTGACGACCAGACAGAACAGGATATACCAGCCGTCCCAGACAGCAGCCACGTCGACGTCGCAAAGCTCTGTGAACAGGCTGACCGGCAGCGCAAGCTTAAAGACAAAAGAATTCATGCCGGACGCAAAGGCATCGCTGACCCAGCCGATCCGGTGCAGAATATATCCCAGTGCCATCATAAAAAATACCGGCAGCGTCGCATTCAGACAGAACATCAGATCACTCATGATATCCGATCACCACTTTCCTCAACATTCTCATATCACACATGGCGCATCACACCGTTCACGTTCAGAAACATCCGGACTGTGCACGGTGCCTCACTTCGTATATGGCCGTGCGCCGTTGTGCAGGACGCACACAGTCCTATCACCCGGCCGGTTATCGCCGACATTCACGCAGACAGAAGTCCGGCAATGCCCTGCTCTTTAAACACCTGCTTATAATATGCCAGCTCATCCCGGATGATCTCATCGACCGCACGCATGGAGAGAAGCTCGACCGGCGCCCGGTCGTCGGTAAGTATGTGATCTCCCCCTGTATACGTCGTTGTATTCGCCCACACATCTGTCAGCAGGGCGCGCAGATCCTCATCCGGTATCGCAGCGATTCGCCTGCTCACTTCTGTACCGGAGACCGGTTTCACGGAGGCAAAGAGCTCCCGGTTCGTATAATTGGTCACATCGACGGTACTTACATAAGGAAAAACGCTGGCGATGGTATCCGAGAGATATTCATTGATGCTGCCCTCGCCGCTCGCACGCATATTTTCATTGACGACCATGACGCCGCCGTCCTTCAGATGGTCCCTTACCATGGTAAAAAATTCAACGGAAGACATCTGAAACGGAACGGAGATATCCTGAAACGCATCAACCATGATCACGTCATACTTATTTTTATCCGCCTCCAGATAAGCCCGGCCGTCATAGGTCGTGACATTCACATTATCCGGCAGGTCAAAATATTCTCGCGCCAGATCCGTAATCTTCTGATCGATCTCCACGCCGTTGATATCCATGTCTGCGCCGAAATATTTCTCGCATTCGCGCGCAAAGGTGCCGCTGCCGTTGCCCAGGATCAGGAGGCTCGGTCTGTTGCCTGTATCCGATGTGTTATCTGTTTCCGTTGTGTCCTCTGCATTCGATGCATCTGTCTTCACAGAAGCGGTGGCAGCACCGGCTTCTTCTCCCGCGTCCTCCGATCCAGATGTATCTGTCTCCGCGGAAGCAGTGGCAGCTCCGGCTTCTTCTCCGGACGGCGTGATCCCCGCCATCACGGGCGCCAGCATCGCATAATCATAGTACATGCCTGTCAGGCTTCCGTCCTTCTTCGTGATCGACTGCACGCCGAACATGACATTGGTGGAAAGGATGACGTTGTCGCTGTCCTCTTTTACCTGCAGGTAATTGTAGATCGATTCCCCTTCGCAGGTCAGATCCTTTTCCCAGAAGGCGAAATTCCCCGCATGTCCGAAAATACTGCACACGCCGAAAAGCCCGCACGCGATCAGACAGCGGATCAGATATTTTTTTCTGCTGATAAAATAAACGAGTGCCAGCGCCAGAACGACACCGGAGAAAATCAGAAACGTAACAGCCGTTCCGACCGCAGGAATCGTGATGAACGTCGGTGTGAATGTGCCGATAATGCTGCCGATCGTATTGGCGGCGTTCAGTCTGCCGACCGTACTTCCGCTGTCGTCGAGACTGCGCACGGCGAATTTGGTCAGCGACGGCGTCACCGTTCCCAGAAGAAAGCAGGGAAAAACAAAGATGACCAGGCACGCCAGAAATCCGGCGATGATCAGCAGGTTCTGGCTGATCGTGATCACCAGCAGGCCCGTGATACCGATGATGATGTATTTTCCGAGCACCGGAATGGCTGCGATCCACACCGCGGCAATCAGAAGCCGGCGATAGAGTCTGTCCGGGTCAGGATTTTTATCCGCTGATCTGCCTCCATAGATATTGCCGAGCGCCATCGCGATCATGATCGTCGATATGATGATCGTCCACACGATCTGCGATGAGGAAAAATACGGCGCCAGAAGTCGGCTCGCGCCGAGCTCCACCGCCATAACTGCCATGCCGGAAAAAAATTCCGTCAGGTAAAGATAAGTCCTGTTCTTTAGGATTCTGTACTCATCCATGTATCGTTCTCCCAGTTTCCACGTTATTGATTAGCTTCAGATTATTTCTGTGGTTTCCCGCTGTGCATATCTCCGGGTCTTTCTCCACCGCCATGCATTCGCGCAGACACATGTACAGTATACCTGCCGGCAGTCTTTACGTCTATTCGCGATTTTGGTATAATAGGGCCTGATATTTTTTTAACACATCATCGGTTTCGCCGGCAACATGCGTCTCCGACAGATGACAGCATTTTCCAGCATTTTTCATAAGGAGGGAGATTCCCATGCAGCAGACAGAAGCATCACCGGCCCAACCGGAGCAGAAGCAATCAGGATTCAGGGCTTTTCTGAAAAGAAAAAATATTGAAATTTCACTGAAGCGCTATGGTATCGACGCACTTGGCGCCATGGCACAGGGTCTCTTCTGTTCCCTGCTTGTCGGCACGATCATCAACACACTGGGCACGCTTTTTAACATTCCCTTCCTGCTTCAGCCTGTGGCGACCATCGCCGGAAGTGACTACACCGTCGGCGGTCTTGCCATGGCCATGAGCGGCCCCGCCATGGCCGTCGCCATCGGACGCGCACTGCAATGTCCGCCTCTTGTTCTGTTCTCACTCGTTACCGTTGGTTTTGCTTCCAATGCTCTCGGCGGTGCCGGCGGCCCGCTGGCCGTCCTCTTTGTCGCCATCATTACCGCTGAGATTGGCAAAATGGTAGCCGGAGAAACGCGTGTGGATATTCTCGTCTCGCCTCTGGTGACCATCGGCGTCGGTGTTTTTCTGTCCTGGCTGATTGCTCCGCCGCTTGGAAAACTGGCCATGCTGGTCGGCAGCGTGATCAATGCCGCGACTGTTCTCCAGCCGTTCTGGATGGGTATCGCTGTTTCCGTTCTCGTCGGCATCGCCCTGACGCTCCCGATTTCTTCCGCTGCCATCTGTGCTGCCCTCTCCCTCTCGGGACTGGCCGGCGGAGCTGC
>ONKP01000020.1:42065-54300 GCA_900318405.1 uncultured Eubacteriales bacterium
GCACAGATGATCGGCTTTGCCGTGATGAGTTTCCGCGAGAACCGCTGGGGCGGTCTTGTCTCTCAAGGCATCGGCACCTCCATGCTGCAGATGCCGAACATCGTCAAAAATCCCCGGATCTGGATCGCACCGATCGTGACATCTGCCATCACCGGCCCCATTGCCACATGCCTCTTCCGTCTGGAAATGAACGGGCCGTCTATTGATGCCGGCATGGGCACCTGCGGTCTCTGTGGCCAGATTGGCGTATTCCAGGGGTGGCTGAATGATATCGAAGCCGGCAGCAGAGCTGCCATCACCGGATTCGACTGGGCCGGCCTCATCCTGATCAGTTTTGTTCTTCCTGGGGTGATCTGCCCGCTGATCAATATGATCTGCCGGAAACTCGGCTGGGTAAAAGACGGCGATATGAAACTTGCCTGATAACAAAATAAACGACAGCAGCTGCCGCAGATAACCGGCTCACTCACGACGAAAAACGTGCAATGTTCACCGGTCATCTGCGGCAGCTGCTTTTGTACTGTATTAAGCCGCCGACACGCAAGGAGTTTTCGGACATGCGAAGCATGGACAGAAAACTGTATGTGTGATCGACGCAAACATGTATGAATCAGATGTCCTACTCAATTTCCATCGACGCCAGAACGACGTCGCGTCCACCCGTCATTTTCGCACGAATGCTTCCGCATGACGGACAGCTGTAATTATTTTCGCGGGAAGGCTTGTAGGAAGTTCCGCAGTCTGAGCAGACGGCAGTCACCGGGATTTCCCTCGTCACCATCCTGGCACCTTCAAGAATCGTTCCCGCTGCCGCCTCCGGCAGATACTTCTGCAGGTAATACGGAATTACGCCGCTCGTCTCGCCCACATCTACTGTGATCTTTGTAATTCTTTTCGCGTGCTGCTCCTCTGCCCTGCGAATCGCCAGATCCGCCAGCCGCAGCATGTAACTCATCTCGTGCATGTCCGCACTTCTCCCTGTTTATCAGTTACAGCAGGCAACCCATTTCATTTATTTCCGCACGATCTGCCTCTGCACAAGGTACAATCAGTCAAAATATAATAACGTCAGGAATGTACTTTCCCATTCTCACTATATTCTACCCGGCTTTGTATTGTTCTGCATTATTGTATGGAATCGAGATCCACCGTGTAGTCCTCCGGATTTTTTGAATGGAAGATCACCTTCACTTTTTTACCAATGATCTCCTTCCCCGGATAATCCTTCAGTGCCTTGCTTGTAAATGTCTGATTTGTGCGTGTCACGCCGTCATAATAGCGGCAGATCACATAATACTCCACACGCTCATTCCCGCTGCCGCGAAGATTTCTCGTAATCCCGACGATCTCCGCCAGCACCCATCCATTGGGCGGAACAAAGCCATTCCGGCTGTCAGATGGCTGATTCCCGACAGCCTGGCCATAGTAGTCCTTCAGCCTGTCCGCATATGCATGAAAGCGGTCCGTTCCCGTTTCTCCGCGATCTTTCCTGTTCTGATATGCGCGAACGAGAGGCGTAATACCCAGAAGGATCAGTGCTGCAGCGATCACCTCCAGCAGGATATACAGCTGTGTATTATCCGCAGATACGCAGATACCCGCTATCGCGCAAACAGCTCCGGCTGCGAGCACAATGCCGCCGAAGACGAGATTTCTGTTTTTCATAGCATACACCTCTGTTAAATGCTATTGCAGAGCCACGGAACACATGGAGACTCCCAAGCCGAGACCTCCGCAGGCGTCGGTGGTTGGCGAATCCAAGGCGAAGCCGATGGATGAGCTTACCACCGCTACGCCGAGGACAAGCGAGAGCGTGTCGAGGCTGGAAGTCTCCATGTGTGACAGTGGCTGATAACGTAACTGTTGAACCCTGTATCTCTGTTACATATGCGCATCACTGACCCGGCAATGATGATAACAGGATGCCAGGGTATACCAATGTTTTATCCTGCCGCTTCACTGCTGCCAGACTTAACACTGTCGGACTTGATATACGGGAAGAACACGCTGCTCGTATTTTTCTTACCGAAAATTCCGTTGTACTCCAGAATATTATAGTTGTCCAGCCATTCCGCCTCTTCTCCCGTCGCATCTTCATAATGGATAAATCTTCCCAGCGACTCGGAATAATATCCTCTCGCATTCATGGCCGGGATCTTCTCCATCAGGTTCGACAGGAAGACATTGTACGGCGGCAGTTCGATGTTTGCCCGCTCGAGGGCAAGCGTTGAGAGATAGTTGAAGCTTGTGCACTCATAGGTCACAGCGTCTGAATCATAGTTGGTCCAGATAAAGAACGGAACCTTAAAGAAATCCTCCAGCTCATCCATCGTCAGACCGCTCATGCCCTTGCCGTTGAGCGTCTGGTAGAATCCGCTGTCCAGACTCGGCTGGTGATCACCGAAGAACACGATCTCCACCGGATCATCCACGCCCTGGAAGTACGTGATCAGATTTTTCACGGCCGTATCTGTCGCGTTGGCGCAGGTGAGATACTGGTCAACATCAGGGAAGCTGAGCATCGACTGATAACGGACCGACGTATCGAAGTTCGGATAATAATCATCATATCCGCCATGGTTCTGCATCGTCACGCCGAGTATGTACAGCTTCTCATCATCCTTCTTCTGCTTGTACCGGTCGATGATCTTGTCAAAGAGCTCCTGGTCTGTGACGTATTTGCGAAGCGTCTTCGTCTCGTCAAAATATCCTGACGGATCATCGAGGAAATATTTCTCATCAAATCCGAGCTTCGGATAAACGGTGTTTCTCCGCCAGCCCGTCGACATATACGGGTGCATCGCCACGGCTGTGTAGCCGTCATTTTTCAGCGTGGACACGATCGACGTCGGATCATCCCGCATGTACTGCTGGTAGGCAACAGATCCCGCCGGCAGGAATGCCATGGAGTTGCCCGTCTGCATCTCCCACTCGGAGTTCGGCGTTTTTGCACCGAAGACAGAGGAAAGCGCATAGCCCTTGATGGTATTTTCACTCATGGAATGAATGAACGGCATGTAATCGCCGATATTTGTCGTCATGTTGCCCAGAACGCTGAGGTCAGCAAACGACTCATCCATGATCACAATGATCGTCGGGTCCTTGACATCCTTGTTTGTCGTTACATTCTGCACGGCAGCACTCGAATCGCCATACTTCTTCTCCAGATCCGCAATCGTCTCCTCGGAATAGCCGTCCGGCTCACTCACGAAGCTGTCGCGGATGCTCATGAGGAAATTCAGCATAAAGCCTTCCTGCTCGCTCGCGTGCCGCTCCCAGGTCTGCGTCTCCAGCGTATCTGTCTGCGTAAGCACGTAATGGATCAGGACAATAAACACCACGGCGCCGATGACGCGATGGAGCCATTTATTTTTGAAGCGGACCTCTCTGAATTTATGCAGCAGCACGCAGAAAATAATGCTGAGCATAATGACAAGCGCACCTCTGTCGTGCAGCGACCAGTGATACTCCGCCGCGACGGAAATGCCCGTATCGACCGTCGCCACATCGGCGACCGTAATCTCATTGCCACGGAACAGGTACACGTAATAATCCACGTACGCCAGCGCCACCAGAATGATGTGCGCCGTCGTCGCAGCCATCGTCGGCCTGTTGAACACTGCCAGGAAGAAAAAATATACGGCCAGCGCAATCAGCACGTTGTAAAACTGCTTGATGCCCTCACTCCTGTAGATCAGCCATCCTTCCGGATCAATGATGAGGATCTGCACGCAGAAAGTCGTCAGGATCGATCCCGGAATGAAGAGAACCAGTGTCCAGAGCCACGGCATCGGATGATCCTTACTGAAGGTAAACTTCAGGTTTGTGATGGCGAACATCACAGCCATATAAATAAAGAAAGCCCATATATGGTATCTGGTTGCGATGTACATAAGAATGCCGACTGCTGCGGCAATTCCCAGGCCGATCCAGTTCTTTTTTTCATAGGAAAATTCAATTTTCATCTCATTATGCCCATCTGTATGATGCTAAGTTCCAGGATTCCGTTTCCCCCATAACCGCACTGCTCCGCCTGTTCGAAGCGGCAGGTCTGTATTACCACGTGGACTTCGCGTCAGATGCACGGTTGATCCGACCCCTGCACAGCCGAACCACCTGTCCACGATATTGCTTTTCACCGGCTTTTCGCATCACAGAAGGATGGAAATGCCGGAACTGCAAAAGCTCCTGATCAGCCTTTACTTTGTCTCGTTTCTTATGTTATCCCGTGATCAGCGCCATGCACCTGTCCAGATCGCGGTAATCCGTGATCACCGGAACGCCCGGATCCGCCTTTCTGTGCCGCTGCGCGAGATCTTCTGTCTGATAATGGATGCCCCGCATGCCGGCGCTCTCCGAACCGAGCACATCGAGCCGGTAGTTGTCCCCGATAAAAATACAGTCTTCCGGCTTTTCCCCGACCACCCCGGCACAGTAGAGGAAAAATGCCTTCTGTGGCTTTTCGGCGCACGCCTCTTCACTCGTGATGATATCCGTAAACAGGCTTCCCATGCCAAGCTTCTGAATCTTCATATATTGAATACGGCTTGTCATGTTCGTGGCGCAGTACAGACGATATCCCCGTTTTTTCAGCTCTGTGAGAAAAGCAAACGCCCCCGGCTCCTGCGTCATGTTCTCGAGCAGCGTTCCCCAGTAGAGCTCATACATTTCACGCGCATGAGGGAAGACCGGCAGATGATGCTTCACCAGAACATTTTTGAAACGAAGAAGTCGATCATGCACAGCCGCGTCGGATTCGCCCATCCTGTCGATGATCTCGTTCATGCTCTCATAGGTTTCGCGGATGATCTGCTCTGCCGGAATGCCGAACTGCATCCGACCATATTCGCCGATCGCCCGATCCGCCAGCTCTGACGTGTGATCGTAGCTGTAAAGCGTATTGTCCAGATCAAAAAATATCGCCTCTGCCTTTTTCATTCACACTCCTCCGCAACAGATAACATGACCATATGCTGATTTTACTGACACCTCCGCGTCGGGTAAACATTATAATACAAAAATTCGCGGGTTTTAACCAAATTTGGATTTTAGGCGAAATGCTATCCTGACGCGCTTTTCAGGCCGTCTGTATTATTCATTTTGCCCGCGAAATACGGTTGCCGGCTATGAATACAACCCGCAGCAGCTCGATGAATGTTGCAGTACAGACACTGTCAGCGCCATGGAACACATGGAGATTCCCAAACCGATGACAAGTGAGAGCGTTTCGTGGCTTGAAGTCTCCATGTGTGACAACGGCTGGCATAGATTGAACGGTGACCGATGAATGAAGAATCCGGATAAAGTAATTGCACAAGCCGGATGAAATACTTATACTGAATGCGTAATCTGCCGCGGGATACGCAAAGCCCGCCGGCAGCTCTGCATCACATGAAACAGAGCAGCAATGCAACGTATCGTCTTTCCAGATTTCCAGATCACAGGAGGATCAAAATGAAAGAATTCAAACCGATCAAGGAAGGCAAGGTTCGCGAGATCTATGACAACGGCGACAGCCTCATCATGGTTGCGACCGACCGCATCTCCGCCTTCGACGTCATTCTGAAGAACAAGGTAACCGATAAGGGCAAAGTTCTCACCCAGATGTCCAAATTCTGGTTCGACTATACGAAAGATATCCTTCCAAACCACATGATCAGTGTGGACACAGCAGATATGCCGGAGTTTTTCCGCACACCGGAATTTGAGGGAAGAAGCATGCTCTGCCGCAAGCTGACCATGCTCCCCATCGAATGCATCGTTCGCGGCTACATCACAGGAAGCGGCTGGGCAAGCTACCAGAAGAGCGGCGTTGTCTGCGGCATCTCCCTTCCCGCCGGCCTGAAGGAATGCGACAAGCTGCCTGAGCCGATCTATACGCCTTCCACCAAAGCTGAGATCGGTGATCATGATGAGAACATCAGCTATGAGAAGAGCATCGATGTCCTTGAAAAAATATACCCCGGCAAAGGCGAGACCTATGCAACCGCACTCCGCGACAACACCATTGCGCTGTACAAGGCCTGTGCAGAATATGCACTCAGCAAGGGCATCATCATCGCTGATACGAAATTCGAGTTCGGCCTCGATGAAAACGGAAATGTTGTTCTCGCCGACGAGATGCTCACACCTGATTCCAGCCGTTTCTGGCCGGCAAAGGGCTATGAGCCCGGCCACGGTCAGCCGTCCTTCGACAAGCAGTTCGTCCGCGACTGGCTGAAGGCAAATCCGGACAGCGATTACGATCTTCCGCAGGATGTCATCGACAAGACAATTGCGAAATACAAAGAAGCTTATCTGATGCTGACCGGCAAGGAACTCAGCTGATACGCAATAAATTTTCCAAATACAGATACCTCCATCCGCAACAGAGCGATGCGCACCTGCGGGCTGGAGGTATGTGTATTTCTGAACATATTAGCTTTTTATATACAGAACTCCCCTCAGCGGCAGGATTCCTGTCCGCGAGGGGAGTGTTTGTTTCTGATACTTCATGATGTTGTGTCATAAGTATGATAACCGTGTCAATAAGTCATCATTTTATTTTTCAGCAGCTGCCGGCTGTGCCGACTCGTTCTGCATATCATCGTATATTTTTTCCGCGCTGACGAGCTTTACACAGAGCGCGAAGAGCTCGGTAGCTTTCTTCAGATCCTCCAGCGGCGGATAGGAAGGTGCGATACGGATATTCGTATCGTGCGGGTCCTTGCCGTATGGCCACGTAGCACCTGCTGCCGTCATGGCAACGCCTGCTTTTTTGCAGTGAGAGACAACGGATTTCGCGCAGCCCTCCATCGTATCAAAGCTGATGAAGTAACCGCCGAGAGGCTTCGTCCATGTGCCGATATCCAGACCGCTCAGCTCTTTATCGAGGATCGACTCCACCATCTCAAACTTCGGGCGGAGGATTGCCGCATGCTTGCGCATGTGCTCGGTCATGCCGTGAATATCCTTGAAAAAGCGAACATGGCGGAGCTGATTGACCTTATCATGTCCGATCGTCTGATGCTTCAGCGTGCTGAGAATATCTTCCATATTATTAGGAGAGGTTGCCATGGCCGCGATACCGCTGCCCGGGAAGGTAATCTTTGACGTAGAAGCAAATTTATATACGAGATCCGGATTGCCCGCGCGCTTGCATTCCGCCAGGATCTCAATCAGGTAATCCTGTTTGTCATCGTACAGGTGATGCATGCCATAGGCATTATCCCAGAAGATACGGAAATCCGGTGCCGCCGGTTTCAGTCTCGCGAAGCGGCGAACCGTCTCATCCGAATAGGAATAGCCGGTTGGATTGGAATATTTCGGCACACACCAGATGCCCTTGATCGCCGGATCTGAGGCAACCAGACGCTCGATCATATCCATATCCGGGCCGGTGGGGCTTGTCGGAACCGGAATCATCTCAAATCCGAAATATTCTGTGATGCCGAAATGTCTGTCATATCCCGGAACCGGGCAGAGCCATTTGATCTTGTCCAGCTTGCACCACGGTGTGTTGCCCATGATGCCATGCGTATAAGCCCGTGAAACCGTATCATACATAACGTTCAGAGATGAATTTCCGAAAATCAGGACGTTGTCCGGATTGTTCTCCATCATATCTCCGATCAGAACCTTTGCTTCCTGAATACCGGTAAGACCGCCGTAATTCCGGCAATCGGTACCATCCTCACAGGTCAGATCCTCGTCCGATGTCAGTGCATCCATCATGCCCATCGACAGATCCAGCTGCTCCTTGCAGGGCTTGCCGCGCATCATGTTCAGTTCCAGACCCATATTCTGGTACCGCACATACTCCTCATGCAGCGATGCGATTTCCGCCTTCAGTTCTTTCTTGCTCATTTCCCTGTACGGTTTCATGGCTAATCCTTCTTTCTGCTGTTTCTGATAACAAGTACCGACGACCATTGTATCATCATCATCTGGGATATGCACGAAAAAATCTGTTGATTCCGCCCATACATTCCTGCGCTTTTTTCATGACTGCCGTGCCGGAGCGTCATGACCCGGCTCTACGCATCCGTGCGAAGCATAAGAAACGCCCCCAGATTGCCACGCATGCCGTGCGCACCCCTGTGTGAAAATAAAACTTCCTTATTACAGCAGGTGCAGATACCGGTGACAGAAATATGCGCTGCCGGCACGCCCGCCCGTCGGAGCACCAGTTCATTGGCTTTCCACAGATCCAGCTGATAATGTCCGTTGTGTTTATCCGTCAGGATCTCGCTCTCATGACCGGCAAATGCCCTGGCAAACTGTTCCGCCACATCCTCACTGATCTCGTAGCAGTCCCGGCAGATTGACGGTCCGATCGCACAGACCAGATCCTTCGGATCGGAGCCGTACTGCGCCGTCATGCAGCGGATCATTTTTTCCGTACCGCGCCAGCCCGAGTGTGCCAGCCCGATCGCCCTGCGGACAGGATCCACGACGGCCACCGGCACACAGTCCGCCACAAATACGCTGAGCACCAGTCCCGGCACATCCGTCACGAGCGCATCTATATCTTGATATGTCCGTTCCCTCGTCAGCCCGCATCCGGCGTCCGCCTCCGTCACAACGCGCACATGATCCGTATGCGTCTGATCGGTAAAAACAAAGCGGTCCGCCGTCACACCGAGCTCGTCCGCCACGCGGCGAAAATTCTCCCGCACATTTTCCGGCCGGTCTCCCCGCGTAAAGCTGAGATTCAGGGAAGAGAGATGCTCCTGTCCCTTTTCCTGACCGCTCACGCCGCCGAGCCGCGTGGTAAAAACACCTTCGGCCACGCCTGTCTCACGGATCAACGGAAACGTCAGGACAGGTATTTTTCCCGCCGCTTCCTCGAGAATCGGCAGCGTTGTGCCGTCTTTTCGTCTGAACTGTATCATCTATATATCCCTTCTGTCCTCGCTGTGACCTTTTATTCCGGACGCCAGCGCAACGGTCTTTTCACGCAGTTGAACCTTCTCTGTTTCCTCCCTCTGAGCAGTTGTTTACATCTCTGCGCTGCATCCTGTTGCACAGTTGCTCACAGTTCATCCGCCTCGCGCTCGTCCTCTTCCGCCGCTGTTCCGCTGCTCTGACGTTCTTTCAGCTCGCGGAGAACCGTGAGGCAGTCATCATCAACCGGCTTCCCTGCCGCATTCAGCGTTCCCGGCACCACATCACGGTTTTCCCCGTGATAATCACTGCCGCCGCTCACCAGCAGGTGATAGCCCTCCGCCGCCTGCAGCAGATTCTGGATCTGCGCACTGCCATACTGTGAATAGTAGCATTCCATACCGCGGATGCCCTGACGGAGCAGTTCCTGCAGCTGCGCATAGCACTGCTCCATCGTCTGGAACCGCTCACCGTTCCGCCTCCGGTGAAAGCCTTCTCCGAGCGGATGCGCCCAGACCGGTATGCCGCCTGACTCGTTGATGGCACCGATCGCCTCTGCCGATGTAATCTTCAGATCAGAAGTGTCACAGGGGTTGAGATACAGGCGGATCGCGTCATTCATATTTTTCGCATAGCCCTTCTGCACCAGCATTGTTGCCAGATGCGGTTTTCCGCAGGACTTCATGCGGTAAAAGGCATCGATCTCCGTATCAGTAATGCGGATTCCCTGTTCTTTCAGATAATGCAGCCGTTTTTCCAGTTTCTCCCGGCGAAGCCGTTTCCCTTTTTCCAGAGCGGCCTGAAAAATACGGTTTTCCGGATCGAATCCGTATCCGAGGAGATGCACTTCTCCGATACTCGTCCGGCAGGTGAACTCAATGCCCATAAAAAATGTGATCCCTGACTTTTCCGGCGCAAGATCCCGGACCTGCAGCGCACCGTCAATGGTGTCATGGTCCGTCACACTGAAAGTCCGGATACCCGCATCCTTTATTTTCTGCAGAAAGCTCTCCGGATAATCCGTGCCATCTGACGCCACCGTATGCATATGCAGATCTGTTGATGAACCCATAAACTTCTCCTTCTCTCCCCTTGTATCTCCTGCATGTATTTGCTTTATGTATTACGCGCATGCACCGCCTGCCCTGCTTCTACTTGTTCCCCATTATACGCTACCCTTCCCCAAAAGCACAAATCACCGCACAAGTCCGCCCCAGAAAAGATATCGTTCAAACACTTTCATAACCGCGGAACACATAAATGATAACGAGTAAACGGTAACCTCAGAAATATTTTTTAAAAAAATTAGCACTCAACTGTTGACAGTGCTAACAATCGGAACTATAACATAATTGTTCAAAGGAACAGGGAACAAACAGACAGGTTCCCGGAAGACATAAAATCCCCGTGATGGGCGGAAGAAAAACTTCTTCCGGAAAAAGCAGATAAAAGCAGACGTGCGCAGGCACGGTCGTTAAAAAGGAGGAATGACTTATGTTGTATTTACCGAGCGTATTTGGTGATGGATTTATGAATGATTTCTTCGATGACCTCGACAGAGATTTCTTTGATGAACCGATGCCTGTAAGACGTGTGAACGGACACAGCAGCCTGATGAGAACCGATATCACAAAGAAAAACGGTAACTATGAACTGGCAGTTGAGCTCCCGGGCTACAAGAAAGACGATGTATCCCTTGAGCTGGAGAACGGCTATCTGAATATCAGCGCAAAGCACAATGAAAGTAAGGAAGAGAAGAACGACAAGGGCGAGGTAATCCGCTCCGAGCGTTACGCCGGCAACATGGCAAGAAGCTTCTACGTTGGCGATGATGTCAAGGAAGAAGATGTAAAGGCTAAATTTGAAGACGGTATTCTGAAGGTGACGATTCCTGATAAGGAAAATGCAAAGGAAATCCCTGCAAAGAAGACCATCATGATTGAGTAACTGACGAGGCGGCTGATCCCGCCATCCAGAAGATAATCTTCAGCTGTCGTTTCCCGACAGGAAGGCGGCAGCTGAATGAATGATCCGGCAGTTATGCCGGTTGTTGTTCATGATCCGGCAGTTACGCCGGTTGTTGTACATGTTCCGGCCACTGCGCCGGTTGCTGTTATAGATACTTCTCCCTTCGTACCTGACCCACGGAGCCAAGAGGTTTTCCGGACTGAACAGGAAACCTCCCGTGCGTCCGGTACTTTCTTGTATAAGGACACGACATGTATTCAGACAGATGGGAGGTGAAGGCAGGATGAAGCAGGATTATTATTCCGTCCTCGGGCTGTCCAAAGGCGCCAGTGAGGCGGATATCAAGAAAGCATACAGAAAACTTGCGAAAAAATACCATCCGGACATGAATCCCGGAAATGCAGCAGCCGCCCGGAAGTTTGAGGAGGTCAGCGAAGCGTACGGCGTCCTGAGCGATCCGAAGAAGAAAAGGATTTATGATACCTGCGGTATGGCCGCTTTTGAGAGCGGTAACCCCGAGGCCTATGAAAAAGCATGGCAGCAGGCTCAGCAGGACGGCGGTTTCGGCCGCGGTTTCAGCGGTTTTGGCGGCAGTGCCGGCGGACAGGGTTTCCATGGCTTCGGAAATGGTGGCTTCGGAGATTTCTCGGAATTCACCGGAAACGGAAACGGGTTCCACGGTGCGTCGTTTACTTTTGACGGCAATGGCTTCCACCGGACAGGTTCTTCCGGAGGTTCCGGCGGCAGTGGCTTCGACGGTTCCTTCGGCGGATTCGGAGGAAGCAGTATTTTTGACGACCTGTTTGGCGGCAGCGGTCAGACTTCCCGCCAGGCAGCAGATGTCGATATGCATTCCGATATCACGATCGATTTTCGCGAATCGCTCCGGGGATGCAGCAAACGGGTACGCCTGCAGGATGCTTCCGGCCGCATACAGACACTGGATGTCAACATTCCGGCCGGCATTGATCAGGGTCAGAGCATACGCCTGAAAGGAAAAGGCGGGGTGCGCCCTGACGGGAGCACCGGCGATCTGTACCTTCGCGTGCACATTAACCCGGATAAAGACTGGGAGCGCAAAGGCAGCGATCTGTATACAAAGGCGCAGATACCGTACACAACGGCCGTCTTTGGCGGAGAAGCAGAGCTTCCCACTCTCGACGGACATGTGCTCTGTCACATACCCGCAGGTACACAGTCCGGCACCAGGATCCGGCTTCGCGGCAAAGGTATCCGCAGCCGGTCAGGCGGCGAATGCGGCGATGAATATGTATCCATAGGCATAGAAGTACCGCAGCGCCTTACGCCGCAGCAGCGCCATGCGCTGAAAGCGTATGAGGAAACGCTGGAGACCCGGCACAGCAGAAGTGCCGGCGGGCGCGGTGCCGCCTGATGCGGAATC
>ONKP01000018.1 GCA_900318405.1 uncultured Eubacteriales bacterium
TTTTTATATGCATGCCTCATTTTTGATCACATACATGAGTGTGTATATTATCCCTTAAGGCCCCGGGTCTGCCTGTCCATATCCTCTACAACGATATCAAAGATCTCACCGAGAGATCTGCCGTATTCAAGGATCTTCCACGGCTCGTTGGTGTGAAAATGGATTTTGATCAGATCCTCATCACCAGCGGCGATCAGGGAATCGCCGTCGAAATGCTCTGTGATGTAATCGGCGATCTCGTCTTCATCCAGATCCTCACCCTCGATCAGGAGCTGTGTGTCATAACGATATTGCAGTGTCTGTTTGGGAAGCTTCATACGTATCTCCTTTTCCTGATGGCTGTTGTTGCAGCCTGTCATATGATGATTATTAAGTCCTAACCTGATCAATGAACTGTATAAGCTGCGGATCCGAAACCGCATCCAGTCTCTTACACACGCTCCGCGTGCGGCGAGCCTGTCTGCGATTCGAAGAGCTTATACACTATATATACACTATACCTCAACTTTGACGTCAGCTTCGGCTTCCGCCTCCGCCTTGAAATCTTCAATCTGCACTTCAGAAAGCTGTGGCAGATCATCCGTGGAACTCACGCCGAAATAGCGCAGGAAATTTTCCGTCGTGGCAAAAAGAATCGGCCGACCGGGAACATTCAGTCTGCCGACTTCCTGGATCAGATCATATTCGAGAAGTTTGTTCACCGCATGATCGCAGCTCACGCCGCGGATCTGTTCGATCTGCGCCTTGGTAACAGGCTGCTTGTAGGCAATGATGGAAAGTGTCTCCATGACGGTGTCCGTAAGCTGAGGTTTTCTGGGCGTTCTGGCGATGGCGATCAGGGAACCGTAATACTGCTTCTTTGTGCAAAGCTGCCATGCGTCATTGAGATCAAGCAGCATGATGCCGGAAGCCGGTGTGTTATAACGGGTCTCCTGCATATGCTCAAGAATCGATCTCGTCTCATCCGGTGTCTTGCCGATGGCCGCGGCGAGCTGCTTCAGTTCTACCGAACTTCCCATGGCAAAAAGAATCGCCTCCAGCGTTCCCTCATCAGTACACAGCTCTACGCTGGACTGGCAGGTTGTATCAGCTGTATTTGAATCTTCTCCGGTCTGTTTTGCTGTATTGTCCATATTCAGATTTTCTTCGTTCTGCCGCTCTGTCATTCCAGTATCTCTCTATGCGTAATCCGACATCACGGGTGTCTCTCCCGCTTCTGCCCTGTAGGCATCGCCGACAAGTGATGTTTCATGCTGATCTTCTGCAGAATCGATGATGATATCGCCGAAATTCGCATCCTGCTCGCATGTGATCTTTCCCAGTTTCATCAGTTCAAGAACAGCAAGAAAAGTGACGATCGTCTGCATTTTGGTGTGCTGCTTCTGCAGCAGTGAACGGAAAGAAATCCTTCGTCTTCTCCTTGCTGTGATCTGCACATAATCCAGTTTATCGGGAAGAGACACTTCTTCGCGCTCGATATGGCCGAATTTGCTTCGGATCGGGTCTACTTTTTCCTCCGATCTTCGCATGACGTCGTCAAAAATTTCCTTCAACTTCGAAAGAGTCACGCCGTCCAGAAGTTCATCCATGTCAACGGGCGGCACATATTTTTCCACTTCCTCCGGAAGACATCTGCCCCGGGTTACCACATCCCCGGCTCTTTCCGAACATTCCCTGAGTTCCTGCGAGATGGCCCGATACTCCTTGTATTCAAGAAGCTGTCTCACCAGTTCTGCCCGGGGATCGATCTCTTCGCCCTCATCATCCACCTCTCTGGGGAGAAGCATGCGGCATTTGATATCGATCAGGGTAGCTGCCATGACCATGAATTCACTCGTGGTCTCCAGATCCTCATGATCCATCCCGTTTACGTAAGCCAGGTACTGGTCCGTGATCTCAGCGATCGGTATGTCATAGATGTCTATTTTATTTTTATCGATCAGATGCAGAAGTAGGTCAAGCGGTCCTTCAAATACTTCCAGTTTCACTTCAATTGGCAAGCGATCTGCCTCCCTGCTGATATAACCACAGAAAAATGTCCTGTGCCTAATGATTCGTGTGGCCGCCGCACACATGAAGCGTGATGCTCACGATCTCTCTTGGATTTGCGATTCTGACAGGTATCGTGTGCTCGCCGGCACCGGATGTAATAATAACATGTTTTCCACCGTTTTCAAACCAGCCATAGGCATTCGGAGAGAAAATGCGGAAATCAGGTGTGACTGCGCCGCGGTGTTTTCCGATGCGCATAATACCGCCATGATAATGCCCGCTGAGGGTGAGGTCCGCGCCCCATTTCACGCAGGCATTCCGGCAGGCGGGATTGTGTGCAAGCAGCATATTCACCGCTTCCGGATCCGGCACGCCCAGAGCTTCCCTGAGTTCCACCGGCGGCATCTCGACGTGATGCAGCCGTGCATAGTACTTCGCACGCATGGTAAACCCGTAAATACGAACGGGAATACCCCGGATATCCATCTCCGCGTTTCTGTTATCAAGAATCGTGATATTATCCGTATGCAGGCTGTTGATAAAATCATCATACCTGTCTCCGAACCGCTCTCTCTGCGCCCGCATCCGGGTCTCGTGATTGCCAAGTGCCAGATAAAGCGGGTAGTCAGCAGCAATGCGGTTCAGCATCGATGCCATCTCCTCCAGGTGATCATCATATCCACGCTGGGCTGCGTATACATCACCCGGATAGGTCTGATTTCCCTGTTGTGCAGTATATACATCATCGGGATGACTCTGCTTTCCCCTCCGTTCAGTGTATACATTATCTGAATGCTTCTGCATTCCCCGACTGAAAGCGAATGAGTCAGCATCGACACAGTCTCCGCCGCAGAGTACCAGATCCGGCTCTTCCTCATGCAGAATCTCCATGATTCTCTCCGGCTCTCCGTGCGTCACACAGCAGTGAATATCGGAGAAGAAGCAGATCTTCATTTCTCCCTGCGTAAGCCCGGGACGCGTGACCGTCAGATTGTAGGAAGTATCAGTGATATTCTTCGGAAAAATTTCGATCAGGTTTTGCATCACAGACGAGGATATGCACGATTTAATATTGATCATAGAGTTTCTCTCATCCATTTCATCAACTCAAACTTTTCTATAAATAGACGCTTATCATTACCTACAGGTCACGGCAGCCAGTTCACGGCTGACACAGATGGACCTCGAACAGAAAATCGTGCAGTGAGCCGCCCACTGTGTCAGCTGTGAACTGTGCCGGAAGTTGATTATACGGAAAGAAGCTCTGGCAGTTGCCTGTCAGAGCTTCTTCTTAACATTCTGAACCAATCAGATCAGTTGTATTTACGCTTTCTGGCTGCTTCGGATTTCTTCTTGCGGCGAACACTGGGTTTCTCATAGTGCTCTCTCTTGCGGATCTCCTGCTGGATACCAGCCTTCGCACAGTTTCTCTTGAAACGGCGGAGCGCGCTGTCAAGTGTCTCGTTTTCTTTTACGATTACTGTTGCCATATGCCCAAACCTTACCTCCCTCCAGTTGTGAGATTGTGCCAAATACAACTGTTTGGGTATTTGCACTAAAACTGTAGTTCATTATATCAGATTTATCTGATTCGTCAAGGTTGTTATTTAGCGATCTGCTGCGCAAGCACTTCTTCTGCCTTTGCTATCGCATCCGGGATCTTTGACGCATCTCTGCCGCCGGCCTGTGCCATATTCGGACGACCGCCGCCGCCACCGCCGACAACCTTCGCCGTCTCACGGATCAGATTGCCCGCATGCGCGCCCTTCTTCATCGCGTTGTCAGAGGCCATGCACATCAGATTGACCTTGCCGCCGTTGTCTGCGATCAGCAGGATCACTCCGTCGACCTTTGCCTTCAGCTGATCACCCAGATTTCTGAGTTCTCCGCCGTCAACGTCCTTCAGCGCACGTGCAAGGAAAGGCACACCGCCTAACTCCTTCACACTGCCGGCTACATCACCGAGTGCGCTCTGCGCCGCCTTGCTCTTCAGCGACTCATTTTCACTGCGGAGTGCCTTTGTCTCCTCCTGCAGTTTGCGGATATGATCAGACAGAGATGACGGCTCAGCCTTCAGCAGTGCCGCTGCATCGCGCATCTCCTGCTCCATCTTTTCGTAATAAGCGAGGACATTGGCACCTGTCAGTGCCTCAATTCTGCGCACGCCGGCCGCAACACCGCTCTCGGAAAGGATCTTGAAGGATCCGATCTGCAGCGTGTTTTTCACATGGGTACCGCCGCAGAGCTCTGTGGAAAAATCGCCCATGCGGACAACGCGGACGGTATCGCCGTATTTTTCTCCGAAGAGCGCCATCGCGCCGGTCTTCTTCGCATCTTCCAGACTCATGATGTCCGTGCGGACCTCAAGGCCTTCCATGATCTTCTCATTGACCAGATCCTCGACCTTTTTGATCTCATCTGCTGTCATCGCCTGGAAATGGCTGAAGTCAAAACGCGTTCTCTCTGCATCCTGATAGGAGCCTGCCTGCTCCACGTGTGTACCGAGTACTTCGCGGAGAGCTTTCTGCAGCAGATGCGTAGCGCTGTGGTTGCGGCAGATTGCCATACGTCTCTCCGCATCTACCTTCAGCGTCACGGCGTCACCAACTTTGAACATGCCTCTGACTACGCGGCCGATGTGTGCGATCTTGTCGCCGGCCACATGCTCCGTTGCCTCCACCTGGAATACAGCAGCGCCCTTGCCGAGGGCAGCAGCATTATCATTTTCATCCGCATCAGGTCCTGCCATGACGATCACGCCGGTATCGCCGACCTGTCCGCCCATGGTACCGTAAAACGGTGTCTCATCGGTGATGATCGCACCGGTATCACCGTCGGAGAGAGCCTCGACAACAGCATCCTCTTCATCGGAATCAGCCGGCGTCAGAGAAGCCATTGCGACGATTTTACCCGGTGCTGTCAGTTTGTCATATCCGACAAATCTGGAATTGACAGCGGGATCCATCTGCTCATATACAGTTGCTGCTGCGCCCATGTAGGTCGCGGCTTTACCGGATTTCTTTCTGTCCTCGCGGGCAGCATCACGCTGCTTCTTCATCGCGGCCTCAAAGCCCTTATCATCGACCGTGTAGCCGTTCTCTTCCAGAATTTCCTTCGTATTGTCCAGCGGGAATCCGTAGGTATCGTACAGGCGGAAAGCATTATCACCGGAAAGCTCCTTGCTGCCGGAAGCCTTCAGATCCTCTTCCATGCCGCGGAGAATATCCATTCCCTGCTCATAGGTTTTCTCAAACTTGTCTTCCTCAGCCTGGATCACCTGAAGGATAAAGTCGTGCTTCTCCTCCAGTTCCGGATAGCCGTCCTTCGATCCCTCAATAACGTTTTCAGCGAGTTTTGTCAGGAAGGATCCCTCAATGCCGAGCTTTCTTCCGTGACGGACAGCACGGCGGATGATTCTGCGGAGCACATAGCCGCGGCCGTTGTTGGAAGGCATGATGCCATCCGAGATCATAAACGTCATCGCACGTGCGTGATCGGTGCAGATACGGACAGATACATCTGTCTCTTCCGTACCGGGTTTCTCATAGCTGATGCCGCCGGCCAGCCTGCACACCTCATCGCGGAGCGACTTCACGGTATCCACGTCAAAAATAGAGCCGACTTCCTGCACCGCTACGGCCAGACGCTCAAGACCCATGCCGGTATCAATATTTTTCTGCACGAGGTCTGAATAGTTGCCATGGCCATCGTTGTTAAACTGGGAGAATACGATGTTCCAGACCTCCATGAAGCGGTCGCCTTCACCGCCCATGACGTCCTCCGGTCCGTTGCCGAACGCCGGTCCTCTGTCGTAATAGATCTCAGAGCAGGGACCGCAGGGGCCTGAGCCGTGTTCCCAGAAGTTATCCTCTTTGCCGAACTTGTAGATTCTCTCTGCCGGCACGTGCATATCGTTCAGCCAGATATTGTAGGCTTCGTCGTCATCCACATAGACAGACGGATACAGGCGCTCCGGATCCAGGCCGACGCGCTCCGTGAGGAATTCCCACGCCCACGGAATGGCTTCCTTCTTGAAGTAATCGCCGAAGGAGAAATTGCCCAGCATCTCGAAATAGGTACCGTGACGCGCGGTCTTGCCGACATTCTCCAGGTCACCCGTACGGATGCACTTCTGGCAGGTTGTCACTCTGCGCCTCGGCGGAATCTCCTGACCGGTGAACCACGGTTTCATCGGTGCCATACCGGAGTTGATGATCAGAAGGGAAGTATCATTGTGCGGAACGAGCGAAAAGCTGTTCAGCCTGAGGCACCCCTTTTCCTCAAAAAATGAAAGAAACATCTCACGGAGTTCGTTTACGCCGTATTTCTTTTTCGGTGCCATCTGTCAAGCCCTCACAATCTTTTTGATATTTTTCTTGCCTTTTTTCACCAGGATACCCTCCGCAGGAATGTCATCCTTCTTCAGCTCCCAGGTAAAATCATCGATCTTCTTATCGCCGACGGTAATGCTGTGGTCCTTGGTGATGGAGCGGCGCGCGTCGGACCGGGACGAGCACTGTCCGGACTTCACCAGAACGGTGATGATATCGATCGCACCGTTCTCATTGAAATCCTCATCCTTCAGTTCAACCGACGGAACGGTGTCCAGAGAACCTGCGCCGGCAAATACTGCCTTCGCGCCGGCCTCCGCCTTCTTCGCCTCATCCTCTCCGTGAACCATGGCTGTCAGTTCATAGGCGAGAATGCGCTTGGCCTCATTGAGCTGCGATCCCTCCCATTTATCCATCTCGTCAATCTGCTCGAGCGGGAGGAAGGTCATCATCCGGAGGAACTTGAGGACATCGGCATCGTCGACATTCCTCCAGTACTGATAGAAATCGTACGGTTTGTACTTGTCCGGATCGAGCCATACGGCACCGCCGGCCGTCTTGCCCATCTTCGTTCCGTCATGCTTGAGGAGCAGATTGATGGTCATGGCGTAAGCGTCCTTGCCATCTTTTCTGCGGATCAGGTTGATACCGCCAAGCATATTCGACCACTGATCATCGCCGCCGAACTGCATCTGGCAGCCATAATCATGATACAGGCGATAAAAATCATAGCTCTGCATCAGCATGTAGGAGAACTCCAGGAACGTCAGTCCCTGCTGCATACGGTTGACGTAGGCACGCGCGCGGAGCATGTCATTCACGCTGAAATACGATCCGATATCTCGCATGAAATCAAGAAAGTTCAGATCTCTGAGCCAGTCGGCGTTGTTGACGATCAGTGCCTTGTTATCGGAAAAATCAATGAACCGGCTCATCTGCTTCTTGAAGCATTCCACGTTGTGGTCGATGGTTTCGACGGTCATCATTTTTCTCATATCGGTCCTGCCGGAAGGATCTCCGATCATGGCCGTGCCGCCGCCGACCAGGGCGATCGGTTTGTTGCCTGCCTGCTGGAGTCTCTTCATCAGCGTCAGCGCCATGAAGTGTCCAACGTGCAGAGAATCCGCCGTGGGGTCAAATCCGATGTAAAATGTTGCCTTTCCGTTGTTGATCAGATCGGCAATTTCCTTTTCATCCGTCAGCTGGGCGAGCAGTCCTCTCGCCTGAAGTTCTTCATATAAAGTCATTGTCATTTCCTCGTCAGTTTATGCTGTATTATGTCTCATACAGTATGGCTCTGCCTGCCGTTTCGTATTCCATTCTCATACTTTACTGAACGGCAAATCTGCCTGTAAAGCCAGCCATACTGCATCAAAGTATATAATTCCATGATGATAAAATCAAGCGCCCGGATCCTCGAGCAGATCACTGCCGTCAGCTGCCGATGTGGCCAGCGTATCGCAGCGCTCGTTCAGATCATTTCCATTGTGACCCCTCACCCATACAAACTGTACATGATGCGGTTCCATGGCTTTCAGCAGCCTCATCCACAGGTCCTGATTTTTCACTGGTTCTTTCTTGCTGTTCTTCCAACCCTTCTTCTGCCATCCTTCGATCCAGTGGTCGTTAAATGCCTTCACCAGATACTGCGAATCCGAGTGAAGGGTGACGTCACAGGGACGGGTGAGTGCTTCCAGACCCATGATTGCTCCCATCAGTTCCATGCGGTTGTTTGTCGTCCGTACGTAGCCCTGTGAGAGTTCCTTCTGATGAAGAACTCCCCTTGTATCGGTGTAGCCGAGAACAGCTGCGCAGCCGCCGGGACCGTCGGGATTGCCGCGGGCAGCGCCGTCCGTATAGATTTCCACGTGCATCATACCTGTATCCTCATCAATAAGATAATAGTCTTTCTGAACGCCATGCAAGAACTATTATTAAATTCTTTATCTCAGCATAGAATGTCTGTGCGGTATTCACGCAGCGATTTCTGAAAGAATACGCTTTCTTCCGGTGTACAGAATACGAGGATCCTGCCGTCTTCAGGCCTGCCGCCTTTTTTCTGCGCATGACGGCGCAGGTGATCATAAAAGTACTGCCGTGCTTCTTCCGACGGATCCTGCTGTTCAGGATCATCTTTTGTCAGTTTCTTCTCTTCAGCGCTTTGTGCGGTATGATCAGATGGCTCACCAGAATGCGTACCCTGATCATTCAGCGGTACGGCGGGCAGACAGAGATCCGGACAGATATGCTCTGTTCTCAGGCTTTCTGCTGTTTCCCTGCCGACAGCGGCAACCATCACACCGGCCATGTTCCGCATATCGATTTCCTGCGTCTGCATCTCTGCCATCACACGGCGGACTGCTGCAGGCGAAGTAAAAATCACCAGATCATATACGCTGATCTTCTGCAGACTCATGATCAGGCGGAGATCCCTGACTGTGTCTGCTGCATCCTCTTCCGCATTTTCCTGCGTAAGGAAGAAATCGCACTTGGCCGGTTCGCCTTCCGTGAAGACCGGAATACCAAGGCAGCGGCACGCTGCGTAAATATCACGATTGACCGTTTTTTCGGAACATGCAAAGACCATGCCCGCATCAAGGATCTGTTCTCTTCTGTAAGGTTCTCTGATCAGACGGATCAGACCGTTCTTGACCATGCTTTCAAGACCCGGATAAGGTCTCTCAGAGATCACGGTAATGCTGCATCCGCAGGGGAGCAGCGCACGAACAGCCTGCATCGCCATATCATCTTCGCCGACGACAAAGACCTGCCGACCGGAAATATCCACACTGATATCAAGCCTTTTCATCAGTTTTTCTCCGCAAGCTCCGCGGCGACATCCTCCCAGGTCAGTCCTTTTTCCGCCATCAGCATCATGCTGTCATACAGCACATCCGCCACGCGGTCAATGATGCCACTCTTCGTTCCTCCGGCTGCTTCCAGGATCAGCGCTGTATCGTCCGCGCCGAGTTTCTGAAGTACATTCTTTGTAGCATCTTCCGTGCTTTCCGCATCCACCGGACGGCTGTTTCTTTGTTCGCAGATAGCGTCAAATGTCTTCTGCAGCACATGCGTCGGCGGTACATAGCTTTCTTCCCGGCTGACGATTGTCCGGTAAAAACAGGAATAATGTCCGGTGTGACAGGCGGCGCCCACCTGGGCCACTTTGGCCAGAAGCGTGTCATTATCGCAGTCGAGCCTCAGTTCCTTCAGATACTGAAAATGACCGCTCGTAAGTCCTTTCATCCAGAGCTCCTGACGGCTTCTGCTCCAGTACGTCATCCTTCCCGTCCTCAGCGTCGTCAGGAAGGCTTCCTCATTCATGTAAGCTACCATGAGGACCTTATCCGTCCTGAAATCCTGTACAACGCAGGGAATCATGCCGTCGCTGTTCAGCTTCAGATCTTTCCAGCTGACCTCGGACTCAAAATCCTTTTTTCTGTAATTTGCTTCCAGACATACACTCTGCTGATCATCATGCAGAAGGACCGCCAGCTCCGTCTCCTCGACGATCTTTTCATCGTCATCATCATCACGGTCCGTGAGTATCATGGACGCCAGTTTTTCAATGTCTTCCTTCTGCATCAGAAAATCATTGTAATCGGACACATATACACCGATCCGCTTCTTTCCGAATCTCCTGGAAACGTCGGCCAGAATCTCACGGTTGGAATCCTTCACGGAATTCAGGATCACCCTGGCACAGCCCGCGCTCAGGTAGTCCTTCACATCATCCGCCGTGTGCACAGCGCCTGCTGCAAAGACGCGCATCTGCGCATTCCTGCAGATGGCCTTGATCATCTCCAGAGATGCCGCATGTCCGCTTTTTTCCTCGGAAAAATCAAAGATCATGAGTCCCTGCGCATCCGTCTGAGCGCACAGTTTCTCCGCCTTTGCAATGGGATCCGTGCCGCCGTCCTTCGGCGCATCTTCATCGCTCACGCCGAAGTAATAGCCCTCGACATCCTTACCGTTGTTGAGATACAGACAGGGTATGCTGATCGTGTCCATCAGAGTGTTCCTTTCGTTGACAGGACGTCCTGTATTCTGGGATCCAGCGACACCGCCTGATCCAGTGATTTGGCAAAAGATTTGAACAGAGCCTCCGCTTTGTGATGGTCGTTCATGCCGTCGAGCACCTTCATATGCAGATTCATCTGCGCAGAGTAAGATATGGCATAGAAAAATTCACGCACCATCTGCGTACTCATGTCCCCGATCCTGTCGGAGGCAAAGGAAGCATCATAGGAAAAATACGGCCGTCCCGACAGATCAATGGCAGTCAGAACCAGCGTCTCATCCATCGGAAGGATACAGCTGCCGAACCGGCGGATGCCCTTCTTATCTCCTGCCGCCTTCAGGATCGCCTGCCCGAGAACAATGCCGGTATCCTCGATCGTGTGATGATCATCCACGCGCAGATCACCGGTCACCTTCACCTGCAGATCGAACAGGCCATGCCGTGCAAATCCGTCCAGCATATGATCAAAAAATCCGACACCCGTATCGATCTCCGCTTTACCCGTGCCATCGAGGCTAAGCGTGAGGGAAATCTGCGTCTCTCTTGTATTTCGCGTCACCGAGGCTGTTCTGCCTTCCATGATTTCTCCTTTACTCCTTGTCATTTTCAAAGCGAACCGCAATCGAATTGGCATGCGCCGTCAGCTGCTCGCACTTTGCAAACTGCTCGATATCCTTATGCACAGCCTTCAGAGCCTCCCGTGAATAGTGGATGATGCTCGATTTCTTCACGAAATCATCCACAGAGAGCGGTGAGAAAAATCTGGCCGTTCCGCTCGTAGGCAGAATGTGGTTCGGGCCGGCAAAGTAATCGCCGAGCGGCTCGCTGCTGTATTCGCCGATGAAGATCGCACCTGCGTTGCGGATCTTTGTCATCACCTCAAAGCCGTCCTTCATGACGATCTCCATGTGCTCCGGTGCAAATTCATTCGCCGCATCGATCGCTGTCTCGCGGTCCGGCGCCACAAGAATACGTCCGTAGTTATCCAGAGATTTCTGAATGATCTCACGGCGGGAGAGTTCTTTGACAAAACCGTCGACTTCACGGCTCACATCCTCCGCAAGCTTCCGGCTCGTCGTAATCATGAGCGCCGTAGCCATCTCGTCATGCTCTGCCTGTGAGAGAAGATCCGCAGCAACGTATCTGGCATTGGCCGTCTCGTCAGCCAGCACGAGGATCTCACTCGGTCCTGCGATGGAATCAATGGACACGCTGCCATACACAGCTTTTTTCGCCAGGGCGACAAAAATATTGCCCGGCCCTACGATCTTGTCCACCTTCGGCACGCTCTCTGTCCCGTATGCCATGGCAGCGATTGCCTGTGCGCCGCCTGCCTTGAACACACGGTCAGCGCCCGCCTCATGAGCAGCCACCAGAACAGCGGGGTTGACTTTTCCCTCCCTGTTGCAGGGCGTCATCATGATAACCTCATCGACACCGGCCGTCTTCGCCGGAACGATATTCATGAGCACGGAAGACGGGTAAGCAGCTTTTCCGCCGGGAACGTATACGCCCACGCGCTGCATGGGTGTGATCTTCTGTCCGAGGATCGTGCCCTCAGGCGTTGTTGTGATCCAGCTGTTCTGCTTCTGTTTCTCATGAAAATCACGGATATTGCGGAGCGCTTTCCTGATCACACTGACCAGCTCCGGTGCAACGTTGTCATAGGCCTCACGGATCTCTTCCTCTGTTACTTCGAAATTATCCGCATGAATATCCGCGTGATCAAACTTCGCCGTATAGGCAAAAAGTGCACTGTCTCCATTTTCCTTCACGTCCGAAATGATCTCACGGACGGTCTTCTCCTGATCGCCGAACTGTGTGGGCGTTCTGTCGAGGATTGTTTTTCTGACAGCCTCTCTGTTCTCTTCGTTCAGTTCAATAATCTGCATAGAAGCCTCCTTTATGAAACTGCATCCTTCAGACGAAGGATCAGATCGCGCGTCCTCTCACTGTCCATCCGTTATGAAACCGCATCCTTCAGCCGAAGGATCAGATCGCGTATCCTGTCATTGTCCATCCGCATGCTCACGGGATTCACAACAAGTCTGGCGGACAGGGGACATACCTCCTCCAGCACTGTCAGCCCGTTTTCCCTGAGCGTACTGCCCGTCTCCACGATATCCACGATCACCTCAGACAGCCCGACAATCGGTGCAAGCTCGATCGAACCGTTCAGCTTGATGATCTCTACGTTCTGATTTTTCTGGTTATAGAAAAAGTCACGCGCAATATTCGGGTATTTGGTCGCCACACGGATCATCTGATTGTGCTCCAGATAACTCCTTGCCGACGCCGGACCGCATACACACATGCGGCATTTACCGTAGCCAAGGTCCAGGACTTCATAGATCTTTCTGTTTTCCTCAAGGATCGTGTCCTTGCCAACAATACCCAGATCAGCAGCGCCGTACTCCACGTAGGTCGGTACATCCGGCCCCTTGGCGAGGAAAAACCGCACGCCGTATTCTTCATTGGTAAAAATCAGCTTGCGGGTATCCTTATCCTTCATCTCATCACAGCGGATACCGATTTTTTCAAACAGCTCCATCGTCTTCGAAGCCAGACGCCCCTTCGTGAGGGCAATGGTAAGCTCACGCATCACTGTTCACCTCCGTCCGCTGTGCCTGTCATTTTTACTGCGGCGGCATTGCCTGCCGCTTTTGCTGTCGCGGTATTTCCTGCCATGGTGGTATTGTCTGACATACCGTCTCTGTCTGCCCTCATGGCTGTCCCGTCATTTGATTCGCTGTCGCAATCCTCTGCAAACGATGCGATCATCTCCTCGCTTCCGTCATTCAGCCGGATCAGCTTTGCATCCTCTTTCGAAGAAAAATAACGGATCTCGCGGAACTGGTTTCTCTTTCCATAGGCGATGTAATCCGAAAGCTCTCTCTCATCGTCAAAACGCACACACGCGGCATCATTGCCCTCATCGCGAAGCCTGTCCGCATAATGGACTGCTTCTTTTTCCATCTTCTCCGGATAGAGGATCATGATCTTGATATCCGTCACCGGCAGGCTGAGCTTCTGACGCTCGATCGCGGTCAGCAGAGAATCGATGTCGGCCGCAAAACCGACGGCCGCCGCCTTTTTGCCGAAATGCTCGATCAGGCGGTTATAGCGTCCGCCGCTGATCAGCGCATCACCGGAACCATAGGTGTATGCCTGAAAAATAATTCCCGTATAGTATTTATACTCCGTAACCATGCCGAGATCATACATCACATAATCTCTCAGGCCGTACATATCCAGGACATGATCGATCTTTCGGAGTCTGGCAATTGCTTTTTCCGCCTTCTTGCCGACAGCAGATTTCTCCGCGCGGTCCAGCACATCCCGTCCCCCGTACAGGTCCGTCATGCTGTTGAATGCATTTTTGAGCTTGTCCGATATCGGAAGTCCCTCGATCAGTTCCTGTGCGCCGAAACGGTTTCTGGTCTTGAGCAGTGTCCGGAGCTCATCAACGGTATCACTGTCCAGATCGGCTTCCTTTACCAGCGAATGAAAATATCCCACGTGGCCGATGCTCACCTGAAAGTTCTCCAGACCCGCGCGCTTCATCGTACGCACGACCAGAGCAATCACCTCGGCATCTGCCTCCGCGCTGTCATCATTCAGATACTCCACGCCCATCTGGGTGCTCTCGCGGAGACGGCCCTGCAGCGAATGATTATTGCGGTAAACGTTGCCGTGATAGCAGAATCTGAGCGGCATGTCCTCTTCCGCGAAGTACATGGAGACCGACCGCGCCACGGAAGGTGTGAAATCGGGGCGCAGAACAAGCGTGGACCCGTCTCTGTCGATTACCTTGTACAGATCCTTCGTCGATGTTGTTCCCACTTCCTCCGAAAATACGCGGAAAAATTCAAAGGCCGGCGTCTCGATCGACTGATAGCCGTAGGAGCGGTAGAGCTTTTCGATCCTGCGCTCCAGATATCGCTTCCGGTCGCATTCAATGCCAAAAATATCCCGGAATCCCTCCGGTGTGTGAATCAGTTTTTTCTTCATCTGCCGAAATATCTCCTGTTTTGATTTGCACTTTAGTACGGTGATATATTACCAGATAAAACTTTCCTGTCAAGTCTGTGCTGCCTCTTACATTAGTATTTCAGAATATTCTCCTCTTAATCTCAGTCTTCCCGGGTCTGCAGGTCACGGTTCAGACCGACCAGATAGGGAACAAGAATGCCGGGCGAACGCGGCAGGTAGTATGCCGGTGCCAGCTCACTGACCGTGAAGTGCTTCGGTCCGCCTTCCTCCGCACGCCGCCAAAAGTGATCAAGCTCGGAAAAGCGCATGTAGTAGATCTCATCCCTTGCGGTAAACATGATCAGCAGAAAAGCCATGCCCTGCTGTTTTTCAAAATCCCTCATGAATACATACTGGTGTTCATGGATATTGGCGAGCGGAAATGTATCGGAAGCGCACTCCTTGGCGTCGAAGCAGACCGGTATGCCCTGTACGGCACCGATGTAGTCGACCGTGCTCTTTTTGTCGAAGTACGCGAGTGTGATCTGCCTCGTCTCCTTGTCCATGCGGACGGGCGTAATCGGTGTCGGCACCTTCTGTATCAGCGCCAGACCCTGCTCTCTGTACTGTTCATTGGACCTGTTGATCATTTCCTCCAGGGTCGATCCCCTGAGGCCTCTTGTCTTCCATGCTGTCACGGATCAGCTATTCCCTTCATACAGCGGATTGGTGGATTCATCCGGCTCATAATAACTGTCTTCCGCCCCATGAATCACGCTGATCTTGTTCAGCGGCCAGTAACGGAAAATGGCTTTGCCGACGATTTCATCCTTTGTCACGAATGTATTCGTCCAGTAGCGCGCATCATGAGAATTCATCCTGTTGTCGCCGAGCACAAAATAGGAATTTTCCGGTACCGTGATCGGGTAGACGAGATCTCCGCCTGCCGTGGAATCCGGCAGTGCACAGAAGTCATCAGACAGCGGTGTAGGATCACCGTTGATGTAGACATCGCCGTCATGAACATCTACCACATCACCGGGCAGTCCGATCACACGCTTGATAAACAGTTCGCTTTCATTGTCCGGATATTTAAAAATGATGATGTCGTATCTCTTTACATCAGAATTGTTATACGCAAGACGGTTGCCGAAGATCTGATCATTCGTCATGATCGTTGGCTCCATGGATTCACTGGGAATTTTTGCATTGACGAGAAAAAAAGTGAAGATGACGATCATGGCTGCAATGACACAGCCAAAAACAAGGATGTCACTGATGATTTCTCTCTTCCATCCGCCCTTTCCGTTGTTTTTTTCTTCGTGACTGCTGTCCGACATTTTTTCTTCTGTCATACCTGCATCGTCTCCGACGGCTGACCCTGTATACTTTTTCTCCGCATCCTCAGCATCATGTCCGGCAGAACTTTCTGCATCCGCAGCATCACGTCCGGCAGAACCTTCTGCATCCGCAGCATCACGTCTGGTATAACCTTCTGCATCCGTCAGATCGTGTGCCTGTGCGGTTTCAAATTCTGTATCATGTTCATGACGGTTCATCTGTCATGTCCTCCCCTGCATCCAGTATTGTCCGGAGTTCTTCCGGAAGCTGTGCTGTCAGCGCTCCGCCGGGAACCCATGGCGCACTGCCCGGTTCCGGGTCCGGAAAAACCATGCGGTGTGCATGCAGAAACTGGCGCTTCAGCCCATAATGTTCCCGCAGCACGCGGTTTGCATCACTAAGGCCATATTTTACATCCCCCGCTATCGGATGTCCAATAAAAGATAGGTGCGCCCTGATCTGGTGCGTCTTTCCCGTGATCAGTTCAACGTTCAGCAGTGTGTAAGGTCTGCCACAGAGTCTCAATACCCGCACGGGTTCAAAGGCTGTACGGATATGCGAAGCTCCCTCTTCCTCTTCTGCCGCGACACGGACAGTATTGGTTTTCCGGTCCCTGATCAGCCAGGCGTCCATCTGTCCACTTTTTCTGCAAATGCCACTGACGAGCGCCATGTAATATTTCCTGACCGTTCGGTCTCTGATCATGCAGGACAGTTCCTGCGCAGCCGGAAGCGTTTTGGCTGCCAGGATCAGGCCGCTTGTATTCCTGTCAAGACGGTTTACTGTACCCGGACGGTATCGGCGGAAATCCTCTTCCGTCTTCTGCCCGCTCCTGAGAAGATAATCCCTGACCATACTGTCGATGGATACATCTCCCTGCGCAGACGCCTGCGAGAGAACGCCGGCCGGCTTGTTCACTGCGATCAGTCTGCTGTCCTCATAAATGATCCAATCCGATGGCAGCGCATTTCCGAAAAAGCCTTTATGTTCTGTCACTGCCCCTGCATTCAGTATACCTGACTGCTGTTTTTCAGATTGTGCATTCCCGAACCGTGTATTTCCAATCTGTGCATTCCCGGTTCCGGGTTTAGCCAGCCCCATGAACTTTCGCACGGTTTCATCCGAAAACCACAGCGTGACAACATCACCGTCACACAGTATTTCGCTGCCGGATGCCTTTTTTCCGTTCAGGACAATATTCTTTTTTCTCAGCTGTTTATACAGAAAACTGCCTCCCGCTTCCGGCAGATATCTTCTCAGAAATTTGTCCAGACGCTGGGAGGCCTCTTCAGATGTAATCGTTATTTTTTTCATTTTCAGTCATTGCAGGTACATGATTACCAGTACTGTCATTTGAAAATCTGGTTGACAGTGACATGGTTACCCATACTGCTGCCATTCTTAAGTCTGATTGACAGGATCGCTGTTTCCAGTTCTGTCGCCACTCGAGAGTCCGGTTGATATTGCATCCCGCGGTTTACAGGCTGATTGCCATGAGTACTGCCTCGACCTTGTCATCTCGGCCCTTCTCAAATGACTCACGTTTCTCCGCAAGCTGATCTGCCCGCTCCAGGAAGTTTTTCAGATTGTCGAAGATCTTGACAGTGACCTTATAGCCATCCTGCAGGACATGCTTCCGGATATGTTTCTCCATGAACGCCAGGTCCTGCTGCGAAGGATGGGTACTCGTATAGCAGGTGACGTAATCCCCGCAGATAATGGTCGCATCGACGAACATATTTTTCTCATAGCTTGTGAAATAGAGCTCGTACAGAACGCGCAGTCCTTTGGTGTGCTCACGGATGGTTTCATATTCCTCGCGCTTCATGCCGGGCACGCGGATATACATAATGATATAGACCACTGACAGAGCACCCGGGATCGCGCCGACAGCAGCAATGATCGTCCAGATATTTCCTCTGTCCCCATTGTTCAGGTACAATCCGAACAAAAATAATGCGAAGTCTACGGCAAAAATAATGATCGTCCGCAGAATACTCATTTTTCTCTGGTGTCTGACAGATCCGTAATTTCCCTTATATATCTTCACTCTTTATATTCCTTATCCCGGGGATTAATCCTCGCTCTTTTTGATTCCCTCTCCCTGACGGTTGCTCTGTGCCTTGTAAGCCTGTGCGATCAGATCCAGCTGATCATGATAACGGATCAGCTCCTCCATGTCATCCTGCTGGTAGACACGGTAAAACTCATCCTGAATTTTCTCCACCTCTCTGGTCGTCGTCAGTGAATACATGTTTTCGATCGTGCTGACGATATCCTCTACCAGACTGTATTTCATCTTCGAGGAGAGCTGGGCATCCATAATTTCATCCCTTACCGCAGACATCTCGCTGTCCAGGGAGATAATGGCATTGGCTGCGTTGGAAAGTCTCGCTCCAACCCTTTCAGGAATTTTCCCCTGATATTTATACTGGAGAGAATGCTCTGTCGTCGCCCAGAAATCCATGGCCATGGTCCGGATCTGGATCTCCGCCTGGACCTTCTTCGGACCGTCGATCGTATTGACCTCGTAATCGACAATCATATGATAGCTCCGGTAGCCGCTCTCCTTCTGGTTGCGCACATAATCCTTGATCTCACGCACTTCCATATCGGTGCGACGGGAGATCATATTCGCCACGCGCTCGATATCCTCAACGAACTGGCAGATAATGCGGATTCCGGCAATATCCTCGATATCCTGCTCCATCCGCTCCATGGGAATGTTCTTTTTCTGCATCTTGTCCAGAATACTGGATATGCTCTTGACTCTGCCTGTTACATGCTCGATCGGACAGTAACGTCCGCATCGCTCATATTCTTCTTTCATATGACGGAATTTAAGGATGAGCTCGTCTACCGCCATTTCGTACGGCTCGAGGATTCTGTGCCACAATATAATGTCCATGGTTTTCTCCTGCCTGACTCTCTGCCCGCGTAAAAAGAAAGCAGCCCATTCAAAATTGAACGGGCTGCCTCTGCATGTCCTGAATTACTCGTTATCCGCATCCTCAGAATTGTCATTATTTGCTTCGTCATCGGATGCAGCCTGCTGATGTGCATTGTTCTGCATCGGTGAAAGCTCGCTTCTGTTTTCGTTCACAAGATCGTAGTAGCTCTGGATCGATGTAGCGAATTCGTTGTACTTTTCACCTACATCCGCGATGGCATTGCCCATAATCGTAGATATATTGCTGAGGATCTGATCAGTATAATTGATGGCGCTGGATCGGATATTCTCTGCATCACTCTCAGCCGAATCAAGAATCCCCTGTGCCTGCTTATTGGCTTCGTTTACTGTGTCATTGGCCTGCGCATAAGCCGCCTTCATGATCTCCGTATCCTGAACCAGCTTCTGTGCCTGCTTTTTGGCATCCTCGATGATATTGTTTGCCTTTGACTGAGCATCAGCGAGAATGGCATCTTTGTTGCCGATGATCTTCTGATATCTCTTTATCTCATCAGGTGTCTTAAGTCTGAGCTCGCGCAGCAATTCTTCGAGCTCCTCCTTGTTGACGATGATCTTCGTCGTCGACAGTGGCTGATACCTGCAGTTCTCTACATATTCCTCAATCTCTTCAATAATCTGTTCAATTCTGCTGCTGCTCATGATCCTGACTCCTTACCCTTATTTATCATCCCTGAATTCTGTAACGAGGTGCCCGGATGCTGTACAAAAAAATGCCTTCCGGCAGGTCCTCCCCGACCTACGGAAGTTTCCCGTTCAGATCTCTCACTTCTTCAGCTTTTCATGGATCGCGTCTGCAACAAAACCGGGTACGAATTCGCTGATATCGCCCCCGAATTCAGCTACTTCCTTGACCGTTGTAGAGCTGAGATAAGAATACTGCAGAGAAGTGAACAGGAATGTTGTATCAACATCAGGTGCAAGCTTCCTGTTTGTCTGCGCCATCTGAAGTTCATATTCAAAATCAGTAATCAGGCGCAATCCCCTGACAATGACATTTGCTTTGCACGCTTTGGCAAAATCGACGGAAAGTCCTTCAAACGATCTTACTTCAACATTGCTGATGTTTTCCGTCGCTTTCTTAAGTATATTAACACGTTCATCTACAGAAAACAACGGAGTTTTTGCCGAATTGTGCAACACTCCGATGATGACTTTATCGAATAATTTACTGGATCTGCTGATGATATCAAGGTGTCCGTTGGTCACCGGATCGAATGTACCCGGGTATACTGCGATTTTCATGTGCTCTCTCCATCCCGAAATCTCAGAAAGAGATGTTCATTGGTTTTGTATGTCTTCCATTTAATGCACAGATAATCTGACTTGTCAAGCCAGCTGAAATCATTCTCTCTGGACGCTTCCACAACAAATAACGTATCCGGTGTTACGATGGATGAGTGAGCGAGCAGCCCGAGCGCATCGCGTTCGAGATCCTTCAGATAAGGCGGATCCATGAAGACAACATCAAATGCCTGCTTCCCCTCCATTCCGCGGATCGCCGACATGACATCCATCTGAAGGACCTCGGCTCTGTCATAAAGCTTTGTAAAACGTAAGTTGTCACGGATCACCGACACAGCCTGTCTGTTCTGCTCCACAAAGCAGGCCGAAACCGCGCCGCGGCTCAGTGCCTCGATACCGATGGCTCCGCTTCCCGCAAAGAGATCAAGGAAACGACATCCCGGAATGTAATTCTGCAGTATATTGAACAGGGTTTCTTTGATCCTGTCGGTCGTCGGCCGCGTATCCCGGCCTGGCAGCGTTTTCAGCGGCATGCTGCGGCAAGTACCTGCAATGACTCTCATGTGGTATCTTCCTTTCGTCAGTTTAATTATACTGTATAAGTCTACGCGAAGAAAGTCCATGAAAAGGATTTCCTTCCGGCTACCCATACCAGTATGACACTGGAATATCTGCATTCAGAAATTGTCTTCCCGGCTCTGTTTGCGCCAGTCGAGATCTCCGCGGTCGAGACCCAGGATGAGCATCTCCGCTGTCGCAATATTCGTGGCAACAGGTATATTGTACTGATCACAGCACCTTACGATCTTGACGACATCCGGCTCTGAAGTATTGATGATCGCAGGATTGTAGAAAAATATAACCATGTCCATATCATTCCTCTCGATCATCTCCGTGAACTGCTTGTCACCGCCCAGACTTCCGGCCAGGAATTTATGGATATGAAGATTGGTCACTTCTTCTATTCTCCGACCGGTGGTTCCTGTCGCATAGATCTCATGTTTAGCCAGTATGCCCTTATATGCGATGCAAAAATCCTCTATCAGACTCTTCTTGCTGTTATGTGCAATGATTCCAATATTCATCAGGCAGGCTCCTTATGATGTAATATCCAATTGCAAGAACATTATAACAAGTGACTAAAGTTTTCGCAATAAATTTTGTTTTTTTGTGCAAAACTAATGTTGATTGCGGTTACTCACGGAAGCCTGTCAGCGATCATGGAACCTTTTTAAGAGGATAAAATGCGCTTCTATCCCGTTAATGTGACGTTCGCCGAGCCCGATCACCTCGTGAGCGGCTCCGGCTCTCTGTTCGCGCAGATACGAAAATCCCGCAGTTCTCATAAAGAGGCTGCGGGACCTGTCTGCTTATAAAATGAATAAGTCTGCGCGTCGCTTCACAATTTGTTTACACGACGCTGCCGGCAGCAGATAAAACGCTGATCAGAAGTCAAATGTCTCGTCTACCGGCTCACCGTCGATGACGAAATAAGCCTTTCCGTCTTCGGGTTTTACATAAATGGTTGCGGAAACCTTTGCAGGATCCTTGCCCATTGCCTTAGCGATCTCTTCTGCTCTGGCGGTGAAATCATGGAAACTGATCTCTCTGCCCTGTACCTGAAGCACAATGCTGGTCTCAGCCTTTACAGCTGCTTTGGCAGCTGCCTTCTTCGCAGGAGCTTTCTTTCCGGATGCCTTCTTTTCTGTCGTCTTCTTGGCCGGAGCAGCCTTCGGAGCCTCTTTGGCGCTCTTTGCAGCTTCTTTAGCCGGAGCCTTCGGAGCTTCTTTAACGGTCTTCGCAGCTTCCTTAGCCGGAGCCTTTGCTGCAGCTTTTGCCGGCTTTGCTGTTTCCTTCGCCGGAGCCTTCGGAGCTTCTTTGGCTGCCTTTGCAGCTTCCTTAGCCGGAGTCTTTGCAGCAGCAACAGTCTTCTTTTCAGCAGCCGGAGCTTTCTTTGCTGCTTCCGTTGCCTTTGCTTCCTTCACTTCCCTGGCAGCGGCTGCTGTTGCCTTTGCGCCACCCTTTTTGATCTCAGCGGTGGCATCATTGATCCTTGCAGTCTTTTCTTTCTCACTGGCTGCAGTTGTTTTTGCCGCAGCTGTTTTCTTTGTCTCTGACATATCAGTTCCTCCAAAACACAAGAAAAAGAAATTGAATTAAACACGCAATTCATGCAACTTAATCAAATGTATATTATTCTCTTTATCTTGTATTTTCAAGTAACCCTCTTTTTTTCGTAAGTTTGTCCTATGTCAAATTCAAAATTCCTGATCGGAATATGCAAATTGACGTTGAAACTGTGCTTCAACCCTGTTTTTCAGGGCACTGTTCTGCGGAAGATCCAGTCCCGGGTCCAGTTCTCTGAGATCCTTTGCGGCCGCATCCGCTTTTTCCAGGATATCGTGATCGCGATAAATATCCGCCACATGGAATATTGCCTCACCGCTCTGTCTGACACCGAAAAGATCGCCCGGGCCTCTCAGCTTCAGATCCTCTTCCGCGATCTGCATGCCGTCGTTGCATGTGTTCAGAACTTTCAGCCTTGGCGAGATTTCTTTTTTTCCATTGCCCTGTATAAAAATACAATATGCCTGATCCTTTCCTCTTCCCACGCGGCCGCGGAGCTGATGGAGCTGTGCCAGTCCGAAGCGCTCGGCGTTTTCGATCATCATGACCGTTGCAGCCGGCACGTTGACACCGACCTCGACAACTGTCGTGGATACAAGGACATCGATCTCTCCGGCGGAAAAAGCTTCCATGATCTCATGCTTCTGCTCTGCTTTCATTCTTCCGTGCAGCATGCCGACTGTGATATTTTTTCCGCGGAATCTTGCCTTCAGCTTCTCCGTATACTCTGTGACATTCTCACACGGGAGCTCATCGTTCGGCTCCACCATCGGACAGATGACATACGCCTGATGTTTCTCTGCCACCTGTTTTTCGATGAAACGATAGGCAGTTTCCCGGTATTCCGGTCCTACCACACAGTTTTTCACCGGAAGACGGCCGGCCGGCATATCATCCAGCAGAGAGATATCCTGATCACCGTACAGGATCATGGCCAGTGTTCTCGGGATCGGTGTGGCACTCATGACAAGCACGTGCGGCGTATAGCCTTTTTCTGTCAGCCTCTCTCTCTGGCGGACGCCGAACCGGTGCTGTTCATCTGTAACGACAAATCCCAGGCGGTTGTATGTCACCGCGTCCTGAATGAGTGCGTGCGTACCGACAACCATGGCAGCGCGTCCGGTTGCAATCTCCTCGCGGATTTTTTTCTTCTCTGCCGCCGTACAGCTTCCGCGCAGGAGGACAGGATGCACATCTTCGAGCATTCCGTTTTCCTCCAGCAGCTTTGACAGGGAAGCAAACTGCTGTTCTGCCAGCACCTCCGTCGGAACCATCATGGCACTCTGGAAGCCGTTTTCATAAGCCATGATCATGCCGAGAAAAGCGAGAATGGTCTTGCCGCTTCCCACATCGCCCTGGATCAGCCGGCTCATCAGATGCGGAGAGGCCATGTCTTTTTCCATTTCTCCCCACACGCGGTCCTGCGCAGGCGTCAGACGATATGGAAGTCCGCTGATCACACGCTCCGTTTTCCACACCGCCTTCATGGGAAAATGATTGGCTTCCCGCTCTCTGGCGGAACGCATCTGCGATACCCCGAGCAGAAAAAGAAAGAATTCATCAAACGCCAGACGGTTTCTCGCTGTATAACACGCCTCTCGGCTGTCCGGGAAATGGATCTGCGTCAGCGCATAGTTGATCTCACAGAGGCCATATGTCTCCCGGATCTCATCCGGCAGAAATTCCGCCTCTTCCTGCTTTTCTTTCAGCAGTTCGGCGACAGCACGGCGGACCATGTTGTTGCTTAGTCCGGCCGTCAGGGAATAGATCGGCATCAGAAGACCGGTCATGCCGCTGTATTTTTCCGGGGACAGGAGTTCGGGATGTTCCATCGTCAGACGGCCGTTTTTCTCCACGACAAGTCCGCGGAACACATACCATTCCCCGATGCGCAGCGAATTACGCAGAAACGGCATGTGAAACCAGTTGACCGTGATGCTGCC
Organism: uncultured Eubacteriales bacterium; assembly: GCA_900318405.1. Lineage (GTDB taxonomy): Bacteria > Bacillota > Clostridia > Lachnospirales > Lachnospiraceae > Bilifractor. The sequence goes on from ONKP01000018.1 coordinate 23,941, forward strand.
GGTCTCATCGGATACCTCCGCGATCGTAATGGAGTTGCTGCCAAAGGTGCGCACGGACGGTTTTCGCGTGATCCGGCCGATGACGGCATTTTTTTGTCCGGGAATGGCTTCACCGGGTTTCACAGGAGGATCACAGGCATCATAATCCCGGGGATAATCGTGAAGCAGATCGTCCCTTGTTTCGATGCCGGCGCGGCGGAACAGCTCCTCGGTTTTGGGTCCGATCCCCTTCAGCGTGTGCAGAGGTCGGCTGTCGCCCGCTGTACTGTTCACGCCGATCTCACTATGCAGATCGGATCTGTTTTTTTCAGTCTTTTTTCCGTTCATTCGGACTGCCCTTCTTACGTCTGAGCCATCCGTTTACTCCACAGATACAGGCAGCACTGCCATTCTGCCCGCCGTTTATTCCACGGAAATAATGCAGTAGTACACAGGCTGTCCGCCGTTCTCCACCGCCACATCGATATCCGGATGCTTCTCCTGAATATCCCTGGCGATCCGATTGGCATTTTCTTCAGAATACTCCTTGCCGAAATAAATGCTCACAAGTTCCGAGTCATCCGTAAGCATCCGGTCCACGGCCTGCATGGCCGCCTCACGGATATCCTTGCTGACAGCAAGAAGTCCATTGTCACCGACCGCCATAATATCGCCCTGATGGATCTCCACCTGATCGATGGTCGTGTCACGGACGGCATAGGTGATCTCTGCGGTCTTCACAGCGGATACCGCTTCATTCATCGTTGCCTGGTTGTCCACCGGTGATCTGTCAGGCTCCAGCGCCAGAAGCGCGGAAATGCCCTGCGGCACCGTCTTCGTCTCAATGATGATGATGCTCTTCTCCTGTACCAGTTCCTTTACCTGTCTGGCAGCCATGATGATATTTTTGTTATTCGGGAAAATAAATACGGTCCGCGCATTAACCTTGTCAATAGCACCAATCAGATCTTCGGTACTCGGGTTCATCGTCTGTCCGCCGGATACGATGCAGTCAGCGCCGAGGCCTTTGAAGATCTCATCGAATCCTTCTCCGCACGACACAACGACAAAGCCCATTTCCTTCATCGGTGCCTGCTGGGCTGCCCGCTCTTCCTGCTGTTCTTTCAGAACCTTTTCAGGGTCACGGATCAGACGGTTGCTGTGCTTTTCCATGGACAGATTCGTCACCTGAATATGAGATAGCGAGCCGAAGGACATGGCCTTTGTGAGGATCATGCCGGGATCTCCTGTGCGCACATACACCTTGATGGTCTTTCCCTCGGAAACCACAACAGGACATTCGCCTGATGTGCCCAGGAACGACCGGAATTCATCAAGGACAGCCTCTGACACAGGCCGATCCATATGGATCTGAAACTCTTCACAGTAACCGAACCGGAGCTTCGGCTGCACAGGCGTTTCCTCTTCCGCCTGATTCTTTGCAGTGTCTTCGGTAATGGTGAGACGGATCTCTTTGCCGATGAAGGCATCAAAGCAGCCCTCCATCACAGTCATCAGTCCCTTGCCGCCGGAATCGACCACGCCGGCTTCCTTCAGTACCGGAAGCATCTCCGGTGTCTTCTGAAGGACCTCATTTCCGTAATCGATGATATTTTTCAGATATTCCTCCAGAGGCATCTGCGCATCAACGAGCTTTCTCGAGATCTCCGCCATGCCTTTGGCCACGGTGAGAATGGTGCCCTCCTTGGGCTTGATCACCGCCTTGTATGCCGTTTCCACAGCCTTTTCCATACCATCGGCGATCATGGGGATATCAATGGAATCCGACCCCTTGACCACCTTGGTAAAACCACGGAGAAGCTGTGAAAGAATAACACCGGAATTTCCTCTGGCTCCGCGCAGGCTGCCGGAAGAAATGCATTTGCACAGGCTCTTCATGTCCGGATTCGTCTGCGCCTGTATTTCGTGTACTGCAGACATGATAGTGAGCGTCATGTTCGTACCGGTATCACCATCCGGTACCGGAAATACATTCAGCTCATTGATAATATCTTTGTTATCACTGAGATTCTGAGCACCTGCCATGAACATTCTGGATAAAAGTGCCGCATCAATATGATCAGCTGCCAAAACAGATTCCTCCTGGAATTAATCTATGACCCGAACGCCCTCTACAAGGACCTTCACCCTCACGACCTTCATACCGGTAAATTCCTCGAGTTTGTATCTAACACTTTCGATCAGGTTCTGAGCTATCGTTGAAACGTTCACTCCATACGCTACGATGACATGAAAATCAAGAGAGATTTCATTGTTATCGATCTGTACATTGATGCCATGCTTGAGGCTGTTTCTTTTCAGAATTTTGACAAGACCATCCTTCATGTTGACGGCTGCCATACCGACAATGCCGAAGCATTCCACAGCAACGCTTCCGGCATAAGTTGCGATCACATCAGGGCTGATGATGACTTCGCCATATTCGGAATTAACATGTCCTTTCATAGACAGACTCCTTTCCCGCTGTCTCAACAACGACGATATCAGTATAAACAATTCGCGGCAAATTGAAAAGACGCGCAAAAAAGAAAACAGACTGCCGCGCTAATTCAGAGATTAACACGGCAGTCTGTTCATCTGTACAGATATGTAACGCTGACTGCGTAGAGTTATGCGCGCTCAACTTTGCCGCTTCTGAGGCAGCTGGTGCAAACGTACATCTTCTTAACGCCGCCTTCCGGAGTCTTAACACGGACAGCCTTAACGTTAGCTTTCCACATATGATTGGATCTTCTATGAGAATGGCTGACATTGTTACCGAAGTATACAGCCTTATCACAAATTTCGCACTTTGCCATCGGAACCCACCTCCTTAATGCTGATTTCAGGCCGATTTCCTGTCGTGAATGACCTACGGCCCGACACGACTGCTATTGTATCAAAGCCGCTCATTAAATGCAAGCATTTTCTGCATCAGCTCAACAAATCGGTTACTGTTCACTCTTCAAACTCTGTCGTGTCCGATTCCGCCTCATCGCCTTCTCCACCAACCGCATTGCGAATCTTGGTGATGATATCCGGTGCCATATCGATGATCTTGCTCACGGCGTCTTCATCCTTCATGGAGATCAGCTTGGTTGTCCCGTCCTTTGCGATCAGAAGGACAGCTGCCGGACTCATTTTTGCACCGATACCGCCGGCTCCGTTGTCCTTCGCATTTCCGCCGAATGCGCCGGCTCCCATGCCGAAAGAGACATCCGCCAGAGGGATCATGGTGCAGTCACCCGCCTGTACAGGCTGGCCTACCACGGATTTTGTAGTGAGAAAGTTCTGCAGTCCCTTGTACAGAGAACTGATATTGTTTTCAAACGTGTTATCTGCCATGAGCTGTTCCTCCTGTTTCTGATTCAGGCCGCCTGCCCGGCGTCCTTTCTGCTGCGGCGGAAAATTCTCTTTGCGCCTTTTTCTTTCTTTGTCTCTTCTGAAGTGCTGTCGGAAGCCGTCCCGGTGTTTTTCGCCCGGCTGATCCTCTTCCGCAATGCTTTGAAATCTCTGTTAAACCAGATCTTCAGTCCTCTTACAAGAACGACGATCAGGAAAAAATGACCGGCAGCCTTTACATCCGCTTCGAGCTTTTTTTCCGTAAAATCCGGTTGGATCTCCAGTCCCTCCGGCATCACGGGATACAGTGCCGCGACGAGGCCCAGGATCTTTCCTGTGTCTGACGGGTCCTCTGCACCGAATTCCACATATCCTGTGATCCTCCGCGGAAGGATATGTCTCAGAATGCCGCCGCCCTGACGGATCAGCAGCTCTTTCACCCGGGAAAAATCATCCGTTCCGAAATATCTGAGCCATTCGCCAATCTCTTTCAGCTTTTTCACTGTCTGACCGATCTTCTTTTTGATCTTCCCGATCAGGGCAGCCAGCCTCGCATATAATTTCTTCGCAGGTGAGGGGCTTTTTCTGTGATAAACGCCGGGGCGCATATCCGTTTTTTCTGCGGACGCATCCGGCATGTATTTCCATCTGCCCGGTTCGACCACAGGTTTCTTCTTTGCACTTCCGTCGGCATTTCTGCCTGAGGGCATCCGGCTCTGCTGTTCCCTGCCGGTACCCGGGTCCTGCCTGCTGTTATCTGCAGTCTCTCCGTTTTCTATCCGGCCGTTATCCCCGGCCTCTCCGTTTTCTGTCCGGCCGTTATCCCCGACCTCTCCGCTTTCTGTCCGGCCATTATCCCCGGCCCTGACGGCTGAAGAAGCAGCCTGTGATCCGGAAGGTTCACCTGTCTTCTCTCTGTGCTTACGGATCAGGCGAATCAGCGGGATGCCAAAAATCCTTACTTCGCCACCCTTTTTATTTTTTCCATCAGTTCGATGAAAAAATCCCGTCGCATGCACGGCATGAAACAGCCACCAGATCCTGCCGTCGGCCTTTATCTCATCTCCATGCTTCGTAAATGTCCCGCTGTAACAAAAGGGAAAGAAAAGCAGGAGTGCGACCAGAATTGCCAGGATGATCAGGATAACCAGCAATACCTTCCCGATCCCCAGTAAAACCATCAAGAACACTGCCATAACATTTCTCCATCATCTGCGGTCATCAGTTTACGCGTCTGCCTCATCGCGCTTTTTGAGATACGAAACCATATCACCCGTCCCCGTATCCCGGTACGTGTCCTCCGCGATTCGTCTTACCGTCTCAAAGGCCTCAGGTCTTCCGATCGCCAGTCCGACGATTTCAGGCAGTGATGCACTGATCCGCTCATCTGACAGATATCTGGTCTCCAGAATATCCAGCTGATCCACGCCATTGGAAGCAAATGTGATCAGGTAAAGATGCGGAAAAGGGGCATCCCGGTCAACTGCCCGCAATATTTTTTCCCGTACAGCGGCAGCTTTGTCACCCAGATAAAGTTTTTTCAGGTATTTCTTTCTGCCGGAACCCATAACCCCGCTTTCTTCATTTCCAGATACATGGAAAAACCTTTTTCAAGAATCTGTCTCTCATTGGCAAATTTCAGCAGATGATACGCCTCATGATATTTATAGTAACCGGAATCGATAAAATATTCTTCCCACTGAGGCTTGCTGTAATAATTTCCGGATTTCATCAGGAACCAGTGGACTTCCTTTTCAACCTCGCCCTCCGGTACGCTGAAACTGTATCGGCTCGTACCGATAAATTTTTCTATAACGGCTTTTGCCCCTGATTCCTCTCTTACTTCTCTGAGAGCGGTTTCCTCGTAGCTCTCTCCCTCTTCCACGGTGCCCTTTGGCAGCACCCATCCTTCATACCGACTTCTGTAGTTTTTATACAGGACGAGTATCTTGCCGCGAAAAATCACAAGGCCGCCGCAGCTTGTCGCGTGTAACACAGTGCAGCTCTCCCAACCAGGTTTTTTTCAAATCTTTACTCTTCTACCTGTTCTGAAATTATACGCTTTTTCACAGTCTGCCGCAACCGTCTGCGGTAAACATCCATATCCTGCACTTACCGTTCAGGCACTGCCACAGCCACGGAATACATGGATGGCAAAGATTAAACAGTAACTATCCTGCAGGAGAACATCACGGTCAGCCTCCGAAATAGGCACTGAACATCTGACCCGCGAGCGGCGCCGCCGGGTATACACCGTTGCCGCCGCCCTCAACGAGCACGCAGACCACGATATCGTTATTGCCGGTATTCGACCAGCCGACAAACCAGGAATGTGCGGTGTCGGCTGATACATCTCCGTACTCCGCGGTTCCCGTTTTTCCGATAATGTTATAGGGCAGGGATGAAAGTTCACTGGCCGTTCCGTACGTCGTGACACCCTGCATGACAGAAGCCAGCGCAGATGCTTCATCTGACGTCATGACCTGACCATAGGATTTCGAACCCGATCCGCTCACCTGCAGACCGTCTGCGCTCATGACACGGGATACAAAATTCGGCAGCATCATATTGCCGCCATTGGCGATCGCATCCGCGATCATGCACATCTGCATCGGCGACGCCTTCGTGTCTCCCTGACCGATCGCCGTCTGCATATACAGAGCCGTCGGTGAATCCGCGGTCAGGCTGAATGTACTCTCGGAGCAAGGCAGGAGCACATTCATCTCCTGATTGAATCCCAGAGACTCCGCCGTCTCCCGGAGGATTTCCGGATCGATCATGTTGACAGCCATATAGGCGAAAGCGCAGTTGCAGGAATTGGCCATGGCATCCTTGAAATCCTCCTGCCCATGCTGCTCATATCCCGCGCAATGGATCGTAAAACCGGATTCCTCATAGGAACCTGTGCAGTTATAGTGAAAATTATCGAACGTCCCGTACTGTCGGTAATAAGCAAGCGCCGTGACCATCTTGAATGTCGATCCCGGAGGATAGAGTCCCTGCATGGCACGGTTCATGAAGACACCGTTATCGCTGGAAACCAGTGTATCCCAGTTTTCCTCTACCGTATTGGCATCGAAGCTCGGATTGCTCCAGTCGACGAGCACATCACCGGTATCCTCATCCATGACAAAGACAGCGCCCTGCATATTGCCGAGGAGATTCTGCGCCTCCTGCTGCAGCGACGGATTGAGTGTTGTCACCAGTGAATCGCCCTGTTTTTTTTCTTCCTGCAGATCATTCTGCACCTGCGTCACGATATTGGCATGGGAAGTCGTCAGCACACTGTTCTGTGCCAGTTCCAGCCCACTTCCGCCGTACACCTCGTAGCCGACAGTATGGGCAAAAAGGCTGTTGTACGGATACTGACGCGTCTCATTGCCGTCCGCATCCGTCACGGTATCCGCCAGCACGGTTGTGCCGTCTGAAGCGAGAATCGGTCCTCTTGTCACCTGGGCCTCCGCCTCCTGCTGCCGCATATTGTAGGAATTATTGCTGTATTTGTCCTTCTCATTCAGCTGAAAATAGACAATATACGCGATCAGGGAGACAAAAAGGATAATACTGAACCAGGATACGATCCTGTATGGTCTCGTCGCGGTCCTGCGTGAAACCTTATTTTCCTGATCCGTGTTTTCGGAGGGCGAGGTCTTCTCTTGCCTGTTTTTCGATTTTTTCTGATAGGTCATCGCTTTCTCCCGACTGATTTGCTACATCCTGCATATATGCGTCCTGCTGTGTTCTGTCACGGCTCAGATCATAGGTATTGCGCACAGGTTTCTTTCTGCGGTCGCGGCCGTTCACGTTCTGCCGGAGATCATCCGCAGCTCCTGCGCCATATGCCCTGCCGTTCTGTGCTCCGTAGCTGTCCTGCGGACCATAGCCGTTCTGCGGTCCGTAACCGTTCTGCGGTCCATAGCCCATCTGTGCCTCACGGGCACGCCTTTCCTCTTCTCTTCTCCTTCTTCTGATCTCTTCATCCTCATCATGCCGGATCATATACAGCCCCTGGATGATGGAGATCATAATGATGGTACAGACAAGCGAACTTCCGCCGTAACTGATGAGAGGCAGCGTGATGCCGGTCATGGGGATGAATTTGGTCGTACCGCCGACTGTCAGAAATACCTGAAACATGTATTCGGTACCGAGACCCATAGCGACGAGCTTGTAGAACGTACGGTCAAGCCGGAACGCGATGTTGACGATCAACAGATACATACCCATGCAGAGGATGATCAGACAGATGCCGAACAGGATGCCGAACTCCTCACAGATTGCCGCAAACGTGAAGTCCTCAAAGGCAAGCGGTATCATGTCCGGGTGTCCCTGACAGAGTCCTGTTCCGAACCAGCCACCCGCACAGATGCCGAAGAGAGCCTGCGCCAGCTGATATCCGTTCCCCTGGTAATCGGAAAGCGGATCCTTCCATATCTCCACGCGGACGCGGATATGATCGAACATGCGATAGCCGATCACAGATGCCCCCGCCATTCCGCCTACGCCGAGGGCAGCATACGCCGGCTGTCTCGTCGCTACGAATACCATGACGATCCATGCGACAAAATAAATGAGTGCCGCACCCAGGTCTGCAGATAATGCGAGGATTCCCACATGAATGGCAGCCACGATCGTTACGATGACAACACGCCGGAAGTCATGTCTCTCCTGCAGCATGCCGGCGACAAAAAGCACGAAGGTGATCTTGACAAATTCCGAAAAAGCGAAGGTTACGCCGCCGATCGAAACTGACAGATTCGCGCCGCCGGATATCCGTCCGAAAAGAAGGACGACGCCCAGCAGGCACACACCGACAATGGCATAAAGCCATGTCAGCTTTGACACCCATCGCACACGTCTGATGAACACCGGTATGATGAAGCATATCATCGTGGATCCGGCAGCGATGATAAACTGTTTTCTGGCCGTATCCATATCCAGTCTCGACTGAATAACCATGCCGATGGAAAGCATCATGCACATGGTGTTCAGAAGAATCAGCGACGCCCTGCGGTAAATGATCCTGTAAAGGACCTGAACGACCAGCAGATACAGCAGCATGCAGACAAGCATCACGAACATCAGGGGATCCATGGTGTTCAGGAACATCACGCCATAGCAGACGATGTTCAGCAGGACCATAAGTCCGATCTGCTTCCGCATGATCCGCCGTCTGGATTCCTCACTCTGTCTGCGGAGCACCATGAAAGTCTCCACTGTAAACAGCACCATGAGGATGAGCAGCACATATTTAGCTATCTGAGATACAACTGCAGCCATAAGCTTCGGTTTTTTCCTTCCTCAGTAATCAACAGAATACAGATGCCTCCACCCGCTCTGCTTATTCGACCCCGCGGCGGAAATGTCCGCGCGTTGTCTCCGGCATGCGGAAATCTGTCACATCTTCAAATCCTTCAAACAGATGAAGAAACAGGCCGGCGATATTTCTGACTTCCTCACCGCTTTCCACGGTAAACATGACACGCACAGATGCCGGGCGAAGACGTCTCACCGCCTCCACCTCTGTATGAAGACTCGCGGGTATACTGTTATAGATGATATTGAAACAGGAATCGCACACGCATTCGACAGGGAAAGAGGCCCCTCTGCGGTCTGTCATCGAAAGACGCGCATGACGATGATCACAGCCGTCCAGTGTTTTTTTCAGGCAGTGCGTACTGATCATCATGGGCGTCCGTCCGTAGACGATCAGTTCTGTCGATCCGCCTCTCCTGTCTTTCAGTTCTCCCGCGTTCAGTTCCCACGGCGCCGTAAAACGCATAACACCGCTGCGCATGAGAAAACGCACGGCACGCGAATTCATCGTGTAAAGTCCGGCGTCAGCGACTGCCAGACCGGACATGCCCATGGAACAGAGCAGACCGTATTCCTCGAGATTCTTTACGAGGATACCGTCCTCATCCGACCCACTGCGATACCTGTCATAGGAAGCACAGGCACGGCGAATTCTGTCTTCGTCCGAATGTCTCATAACAAAGGGAAGCTCCAGCCGGATATTTTTTCCGGCAGCATCCGCCAGATCCGTATCCGTCAGATAGCTCTGCAGATACAGCCTGTCTGCTCCCCGGACCTCTGACAGTGCCGCAAGCTGTTCCTTCGTCCTGCAGGAAAACCACACCGGGATATATTCGTCATGATAACCGGATATCACCTGTCTCTGTTCAGTATCAGTGTCCGGCTGGCTGTCGGACGGCCTTTTCCTTGCAAAAAGTTCATCGATCTGTTCTGACAGTCCCCGGAATGCCTCCCGCCGCAGCTCATTCAGCATTTTTACCGGCACGAACAGATCATCTGTCATATGGATATCCAGTGACAGAAAGAAAAATTCACTGCCGCCCGTCCGGTCAATCTGTTTTCTCACACGCTCTTCGGTCACCGGACATTTTTCCGCCTTCTGCACACCGCTCATGCGGCAGCTGTACGAAGCATGGCGACCGTCTCTGTCTTCCCATGTGCAGTTGAGAACGGCCTCTCCGGAATCCTCTGAGAGAGTAAGATCGCCACGGATGCCGGCCTGCAGTTTTGCCAGTGCTTCCTGACTCTGTATAACCGAGCGCATCTGCTCCGTGAGGTCCTGCGCACGTTTCTGTCGTACATCATTCAGTTTTTCATTGTGTAAAGCCACCATGGAGCGGCCGTTATGTTCAAGGAAACATCCGCAGCTGAAACCGTCGCGGTTAAACAGATCCCAGAGCATCTGATGATCCTCCGGGGATACCTGATAGGACGATGTATGGCCGGAAGCCATTAGTTCCTGCGCCAGGTCCAGATATTTTCTGTACACGGAAACAACGCCATAGGTATAGGCAGGCTTTTTCATCCGGCCTTCGATCTTAAAGGAAATAATACCGGCCTTCAGCATGTCCGGCAGGATATCGACAGCACACATATCCTTCAGATTGAGCGGATATCGTTCATCCGGGCAGTTCAGTCTGCGTTTTTCCTGATACACATCAAAGGGCAGACGGCAGACGCCCGCACATCTTCCCCTGTTTCCGCTTCTTCCGCCGATCATACTGCTCATGAGGCACTGCCCCGAGTAGCTGTAGCACATGGCACCGTGAACAAAAGCCTCGATCTCCATATGCGTCTGATCATAGATTTCGCGGATTTCCCGCAGGCTGAGTTCTCTGGCGGGCACGACGCGGACAAGTCCTTCCTTCCGAAGAAAAGATGCACCAAGAGGTCCCGTCACGGTCATCTGCGTACTGGCGTGCAGCGGAAGGTCCGGCCATAGATCGCGAAGCATACTTATGGCACCGAAATCCTGAATGATGACGCCATCCAGTCCGCTCTCCACATACGGCCGGATCCAGGATGCCAGATCCCTCTCCAGTTCATCTTCCTTCATGAGCGTATTGACCGTGAGATAAAGTTTTCTTCCCAGTCTGTGTGCCAGGCGAATAGCACCGACCAGTTCTTTTCTTCCCGGATTGTCGGCATACGCTCTCGCTCCGAACCTGTCGCCGCCGATATAAACAGCATCTGCGCCCGCCTCAAAGGCAGCCCGCATGGCTTCTGTGGATCCGGCAGGCGCGAGAAGCTCAGCGTCTTCCTTCAAGCTGATTTCTGAGTTTTTCATTTTCTTTTTTCAGTCTCTCAACTTCCATCTGGGCAGCGATCAGGTCATGTTTGACATCATATGCACTCTGATCCCTGTTCTCAATATCCTGCTCCATGGCATCCGCCTGTTCCTTCGCCTTGAAATAATCGTCGGCGATGTTCAGTGAGAGCAGGGTGGATTTCATATCCTGCGTGAGATGGCCGTATCCTCTGGACGCTGCCAGTTCGCTGATCTTGTTATTCAGATAAAAAGCCACTCTCTGCAGATATTCCTCGCTCTCATAGCCGCTGAGGGTGACTGCCTTTCCGTCAATCAGAACTTTCACTGCATGTTTCTCTGCCATGATGTTCTCCTTCTACTGTGTTTTTTCATCCATGGATTGGTGCGCACATAGCACACCTGTCAGTTTCCCTCAGCGGACGACGGCATCGGAATGCCCATATGACTGTAGGCTCTGGCAGTCGCCACCCGTCCGCCGTGTGTGCGGTTGATAAATCCGTTCTTGATCAGATACGGCTCGATGACATCCATGATCGTTCCCGCATCCTCTCCTACAGCCGCCGCCAGGGTATCCAGTCCTACGGGGCCGCCGTCAAATTTCTGAATGATTGTGCGCAGGATCATCCTGTCCGTCTGATCAAGTCCGGACGTATCGATCTCCAGAAAATCAAGAGCCATCCGGGCTACATCCGCCGTGATCCTGCCATTATACTGCACCATGGCAAAATCGCGAACTCTCTTCAGAAGCCGGTTGGCGATTCTGGGCGTACCTCTCGATCGCCGCGCGATCTCGTCAGCCCCCTGATCATCGATTCTGACTTCCAGAATATCCGCCGAGTGCAGAATGATCTCCGAGAGTTCTTCTACGGAATAAAATTCCAGGTGCTCGACCACGCCAAACCTGTCGCGAAGCGGAGCCGTGAGCAGTCCCGCTCTTGTCGTCGCTCCCACGAGCGTAAATTTTGGCAGTTCAAGTCGAATGGATCTGGCTGACGAACCCTTCCCGATCATAATATCAATCGCATAGTCCTCCATGGCCGGGTAAAGCACTTCCTCCACCTGCCGGTTCAGCCTGTGGATCTCATCCACAAAGAGCACATCGCCCTCCTGCAGACCGTTCAGGATCGCCGCCATATCTCCCGGCTTCTCAATGGCCGGACCGGAGGTGATCTTCATATGTGTTCCCATCTCGTTGGCAATGATACCTGCCAGCGTTGTTTTCCCAAGCCCCGGAGGGCCGTAGAAAAGCACATGATCCAGCACATCGCCGCGCTGCTTTGCGGCTTCTATGTAAACGCGCAGATTGTTTTTCGCGCGTTCCTGCCCGATGTATTCATCCAGTGTACGGGGCCGGAGGCTTTTCTCCACCGGTTCGTCTTCTTTTGTAACCTCTGTCTGTATTATCCTTTTTTCCATATCTGATCAAAGCGTTAATAGCTCAGCAAACCCGTTTTACAGGTTTACAGACTCAAATGTCTCAATGCCGCCTTCAGCACAGCCTCTGTGTCCATTTCAGGACTGATATCCGCTTTCTTTACCGCCTGCAGCGCCTCCGTTCCGGAGTAGCCAAGAGCGATGAGCGCCTGAACGGCGTCGTCAGCCGCGGATCCCTCACCGGCAGACACGCTGCTGTTCTGCTGCACATGCGCCAGTTTCTTTTCAAACGCATCATCCAGAGCAAACTTGTCCTTCAGCTCAAGAACGATCTTCTGCGCTGTCTTCTTTCCGATACCCGGTGCTTTTGCGATCGCCGCGGCGTCATCTGCCAGCACAGCAAAGCGCAGGTTATCACTGCCGAGCGCTCCCAGCACACCAAGCGCCCCTTTGGGACCGATGCCGCTGACATTCAGCAGCATGCGGAATACTTCCAGATCATCCCTGGTAAAAAAGCCGTACAGGCCAATGGCATTCTCCGAAACCGACAGATAGGTGTACAGTTTCACTTCATCGCCCTGGTGTATGTTTCCGTCGAGCAGACTGCCCGGCACATAGATCTGCCAGCCCATGCCGTTATTGTCTATGATGAGGCTGTCCTCCATGATCTCATCGACAGTGCCTCTGATAAAACCGATCATCCACTATACTCCTGTCCGTTTTTACATATTCTTTAACATCATACCACGTTCGGAATCTCTGTGCTATAGTAACAGAGTCAGGCGACTGTCTGCGGACAGTTGCGGTGTGAAAGCATCTGTATCTCTTCATATTCTGGCTTAAATATTTTTCACAGAAAGGTAATCTGACATATGCTGGAAACTAACGAACCGCTGAACAGCAGGGCTGCAGCCGTTCTTGACGAATGGTTTGCTGACGGGAACGCTGTTCTTTTCGATATAGAGACAACCGGACTTTCTCACAGAAGAACGCAGCTGTACCTGATCGGCGCCATCGCCAGGGAAAACGGGCTCTGGACACTGCGCCAGTGGTTTCTGGACGATGCAAAGGAAGAAAAAGAGCTGCTCATTGCTTTTTCAGCCTATATCCGACAATTCTCCGGAACTTCATCCGATCCGCCGCTCCTCGTGCACTTCAACGGAGATACTTTCGATATTCCCTATGTACACAGTAAATGCGACTGCTATGGCCTGCCGGACCCTTTTGACGGCATGATCAGTCTTGACCTGTACCGGAAGCTCCGGCCGTACCGTCATCTGTTCGGGCTCGAAAAAATGCGTCAGAAGGACCTGGAACAATACCTGGGCATCGGCAGAGAAGACAGCATGGACGGCGGTGAGCTGATCCGCGTCTATCAGTCATTTCTTCGCACGAAGGACGGCGAAGCTCTTCGTCTGCTGCTCCTTCACAACCATGATGATGTGACCGGTATGGCAGAACTCGTGTCGGCACTTGCCATCGCCGATTTCTTTTCATCCCCGGCCTCATGCAGCAAGCCTGTTGTCGACGGCGATTCCCTTGTATTCACCGTTTGTTCCCATCATGCACTGCCGGATCATTTTCTGCAGCAGGCACTGCCTCTGAAGGTTCTCATGGGCAGGCCCTCGTCATCTGCAATGACACGCGCCGCCCTGCCGGCAGCTGATCCGGTTTCAATTACTCTGAAGTGGCAGCCTTTAGAATCCGACGGGCAGAAAAGCGATGCGTTACACTCCTCCGAATCCGACCTGCAAAACAATGATGCGTTGCAGCCCTCCGAATCCAACCTGCAAAAAAATGATACGCTGCAACTGTCAGTTCCGTTATTCCGGGGTACATTGCTTCACTTTTTCCCGGATTACAGGAACTACTGGTATTTCCCTGCACAGGACGGTGTGATCCACAAAGATCTCGCCATCTACGCAGATGCCGGGCACAGAGAAAAAGCCCGTCCGGAGAACTGCTATCAGCGCGTAACCAGCGTATTCTGTCCTCAACCGGAAGAAATCTACACACCCGTTTGCTGCCGTTCCTACAAATCATTTCCCTCCTGGTTTGTTTATTCAGAAGATGTTTTCAAGGACGAAGTTAAACGCCTCTCTTACATTCACTCACTGCTGCAGCAGATACTGTAGTGGGTGGAGGCATCTGTATTCCAAAATCTTATAAACATCTTATAAACATACTAATAGAAATAAAGGGCTGCCGTAATATTTACGACAGCCCCTTATCATTATTCATTATGACGTCTGCATACAGACAACGACTTCATTATTCAGCGTCGTCACCCTGCTCAGCTTCCTCATCCAGCTCAAGTGCCTTCTTGCTCAGGCTGATCTTGTGATCCTCACCGTTGAAATCAACAACCTTTGCTGTGATCTCATCGCCTACCTGAAGCACATCGGACGGCTTGTTGACATGCTCTCTGGAGATCTGAGATACATGAAGAAGAGCATCGATGCCAGGCTCAAGCTCTACAAATGCGCCGAAATCCGTCATGCGGGCAACTTTGCCTGTAACGATTGTTCCGACGGCATACTTCTCTGCAGCTGTGCGCCACGGGTTCTGATCCTCAAACTTCAGGGACAGCGCGATACGGTCGCCCTTGATGTCCTTGATCAGGACTCTGATCTTCTGGCCAACAGAAACGATGGACCTCGGATTGTCTACACGGCCCCAGCTCATCTCGGAGATGTGAAGCAGTCCGTCAGCTCCGCCCAGATCGATGAATGCACCGAAATCGGTGATGTTCTTGACAACGCCCTCAACGGCATCGCCTACATGGATGCGGCTGAACAGCTCTTCCTGTGCCTGCTTCTTCTCAGCAACAACAAGCTGCTTGCGGTCGCCGATGATTCTTCTCTTGCGGGGATTGAACTCGATAACCTTGAACTCAATCTCCTGATCCATATATTTATTGAGGTCTCTCTCATAAGTATCGGAAACAAGGCTTGCCGGGATGAATACTCTCGCACCCTCAACGTTTACGCTGAGTCCGCCATTCATTACACGTACGACTTTAGCCTTGAGAACCTCACCGTTCTCATAAGCCTCTTCCAGTCTCTTGTTGCCCTTCTCAGCGGCAAGTCTCTTGTAGGTCAGAAGAATCTGTCCCTCACCGTCGTTGACCTTGATGATCTTGACTTCCATCTTGTCACCGACTTTGACAACCGTCGTGAGATCTACTGAGTTGTCATTGGAATACTCGTTTCTCGTCAGAATGCCATCTGCCTTCGCGCCGATGTTGAGAATGATCTGATCCGGTTTTACGTCAATAACCGTACCCTCAACGACTTCACCATTGTGAACGGGCTTAAAAGTCGCGTCCAGCATTTTCCCAAAATCACTCTCTTCAACATTCATTTCGTCTGACATGTAATGTAACCTCCTCAATTAAACTTTTAGGAGTAGATGCTCCAGCTGTGATACCTACACGTGAGAATGATTGAAAAGGTCTCATATCCAAATCATCGGGTGTCTCAATGAAGTAAGTATGCCTGCACTTTTCGCTGCTAATCTGATACAGCTTCTGTGTATTTGAACTATGCCTGCCTCCTATGACAACCATAGCATCTACTTTTGACGCGATATCCCGCGTCTCTGTCTGCCGCCTGTCAGTCGCACTGCAAACAGTGTTTTTAACGCTAATACTATATTCCTTTTTCGTAAAAATAGCAACAATATCTTCAAATTTCGTCTTATTGTATGTCGTCTGTGCGACAAGTACTGCCCGACTGCCCGGCGCGAGCTCCAGATCAGCCATTTCCTTCTCATCGCGGACCACATGTACTTCTCCGTCCGTCCATCCCATGATGCCCTGCACTTCTGGATGATCAGGATTACCCGCAATGATCAGAACTTCTCCGTTTTTG
This sequence comes from uncultured Eubacteriales bacterium, assembly GCA_900318405.1. GTDB lineage: Bacteria > Bacillota > Clostridia > Lachnospirales > Lachnospiraceae > Bilifractor. Next base: position 40,093 of record ONKP01000018.1, read on the forward strand.
CCGGCTTCTTCCGCTATGCCGTGTATTTTTTTCACAAAAGGGCAGGTGGCGTCGATGATGTCTGCGCCGCTGTGTTCCATGATATTCTGAATTCTTCTCGCCACACCGTGCGAACGGATGATGATGGTACCCTCATGGATGCCGCGCAGTTCTTCCTCAGAATGTATGACAATGACGCCGCACGCGGCTAGTGAATCCACAACCTGCTGATTGTGAATGATCGGTCCGTAGGTATAAACCGGTTTCTTTCCGCTGACGATCTGCTTCTGTACCTCATCAACGGCTCTCTGTACACCAAAACAGAATCCGGCGCTCTGTGCTGTAATGATCTCCATTGTTCCTTATCTCCGATCAGTATTTCCGTCTCTTTTCCTTTATTCCCATGACCAGGTCATACAGAAAAGATCCTGTTTCTCCGACAGCCGGATATTCATCCGGTCCGATCTCCAGCTCATACCGCTTATAAGCATTGATCAGAACGGTGCCGCTCTCGTGTTTTTCCCTGCGGATGAACGCCCTGTTCGAATAGGTGGCGTGGACATGCCCGTAAAACATATATTTGGGTTTCTGTTCCATGAGCAGGGTATTAAAACATTCGAATCCGCGGTGCGGCAGATCCGTGAGATCGCCGTGTCCGGCCGCCGGTGCATGCGTCACCAGCACATCAAATCCGTTTCGAAGCGTGATCTCGCGATTGACCTTTTTGATCCTGCTCTTCATATCTTCCTCTGTGTACTGGTCGTACCGATACGGCAGATAACGCATGGAGCCACCGAGGCCGAGAATCCGCAGTCCCTTATAGTCAAACACCTTATCCTCGATGCAGATGCAGCCTTCCGGAGGCTCTTTCCGCAGACTCTCGTCATGGTTACCCCGCACGTACAGAAGCGGACAGCTGGCCATGGTGACGATAAATTCCAGGTAGCTCCTGTGCAGATCACCGCAGGAAATGATCAGGTCGTAGTCTTTCAGAACGCCGGGTTTGTAGAAATCCCAGAGCGCCTTATCTTCTTCATCAGCCAAGAGCAGCACTTTCATTGGATATCCGTTTCCTCTCTCACTCAGACCGCCTGTTCCCCTCCGGCCGTTTATATCATCCGTCTGCTTACTTCTGCATTCTGTCTCGCGTTACTTCTGGATTCTGTCTCGCGATACTTCTGCATTCTGACTTGCGTTACTTCTGCATGCAGCCTCTCGTTACTTCTGCATTCTGTCTCGCGCCATGGCAACGATCCTGTCGGCCGCTTCCTCCGCTGTCATATCCGAAGTATCGAGGAGGACAGCATCCTCTGCCTGACGCAGCGGTGCCGTCGCCCGATGCATGTCTGCATAGTCTCTCGCTTCAATATCACTGATAATCTTTTCAAGATCAGCCGTCTCTCCACGGGTGATCAGCTCACGGTATCTCCGTTCCGCGCGCGTTCTGGCACTCGCCGTCAGATAAATCTTCAGCGGTGCCTCCGGAAGCACGACGGTTCCGATGTCACGGCCATCCATGATAACGTTATTTGCTGCCGCAATCTCCTGCTGCATGGCGGTCATTTTTTTCCTGTTCTCCGGATAACGGCTGGTTTTTGAGGCCATCATGCCGGCCTGCTCCGTACGGATTCTGTCCGATACATCCGTACCGTTCAGCCAGACATGCTGTGTGCCGTCCTGCATCGTCAGCGCAACATTCGCACCCGGCAGAGAGGCATTGATTTCCTCTTCCGAATCCGTGTCGACGCCGCTGTCCAGAAAATACAGACCCATGGCGCGATACATGGCGCCGGTATCCACATAGATAAATCCCAGTCTGGCAGCAGCCATTTTCGCTGCTGTGCTCTTGCCGGCTCCTGCCGGACCGTCGATTGCGATCTGAAATCCCATACTGTTCTCCCATCTTTCCTGTTGCCATATACGCTGTTATGTTCCCACAGCGGGTGCTGCTTCTGATCAGCACCTTCATCTGACCGCCGCAGGCATCCCGGCAGTATTCTCCTGTCGGCCCTGCTTATCCGACTGTCAGCATCCTGTCCCAAACGAATGCTTCATATCTCACTGTGCGTTGCTGCACATACCCTCTGCCGCCGCGCGCGCCGTGGCCCATGCGATCTGCAGGTTAAAACCGCCCGTCAGGGCATCCGTGTCGATCACCTCGCCGGCAAAATACAGGCCGGGTATTTTTTTTGACTGCATGGTTCGCGGATCAATCTCTCTGACGCTGACGCCGCCCTGTGTGATGACGGCCTCCTGATAGCCCCGGGTGCCGGTAATCGTCAGCGGAAAGGCCTTTACCAGCCGGCCGAATGCCTGCCGCTGTTCCTTTGTGACAGCGTGTACCGGCGTGTCTCCGTCAATGCCTGAGAGCCGGATCATCACGGGACGAAGTTTTGCCGGAAACAGCGGTGCCACGGCATTTTTGAATTCACGATTCTGTGATTCTCCGAATTCTCTCAGAATCCTGGCATCCAGCTGATCCGGTGTGAGTACCGGTTTCAGATCGATCTCCGCAGGAAGCGGACCCTTTTCCAGCCTTTCCGCGAGATAAGAGCTGGCCTTCAGGACAATCGGACCGCTGATGCCGAAATGGGTAAAAAGCATTTCACCGAAAGCTGTGAATTTTTTCTTCTTTCCCAGCGGAACCGTCAGCGTGACATTTTTCAGGGAAAGACCCTGCAATTCCGTGATATAGCTCTCCTCTGTCTCAAGCGGCACGAGTGCCGGGCGGGTCTCCGTTACGGCAAGACCGCAGGATGCCGCCATGCGCAGGCCGTCTCCTGTCGATCCCGTGGATGGATACGACAGACCGCCGGTCGCCAGGAGTACACTGTCGCAGAGGTATTTTTCACCCTTTTCGAGCTGAACGCCTCTGACAGCGCCATCTGTCAGGATCAGGCCGGTCACTCTGGTGTGCAGCCTCACCTGCACGCCGAGCGCTTCCATCCGCCGGTTCAGTGCACGGATGATGTCTGAGGAATGATCCGATGCGGGAAACGCGCGGTTACCGCGTTCAACCTTTGTTTTTACGCCGAGTGCCTCAAAAAACTGTATGGTCTGCTGACTGTTCCATCCGCTGACTGCACTGTACAGAAATTTGGGGTTGGTCACAACGCTGGACAGAAAGGTCTCCTGATCGCAGTCGTTGGTAAAATTACATCTGCCCTTTCCGGTGATGAAAAGCTTCTTTCCTGTTTTTCCATTCTGCTCGAACAGGCACACATCCGCGCCCAGCTCCGCAGCCCGCACGGCAGCCATCATGCCGGCGGCACCGCCGCCGATAATGCCGATCTTCATATGTTTTGTTTCCTTCCCTCAGACATTATTCCCGCCGTCCGGAACGATCACTTCGGCGACGCCGCTCGTCATCAGCGTCTTCTGTATGCTGTCCTGCATCTCAGAAGCCCTCGGGATCTCCCCGATGATATTGTCATTGAGCCAGTCCATCCCGATGATCTGTTCATAGGAAAGCGTATGTGCCCCCTCTTCGCTGATCTGACGGGTCTGACTGTGCAGCTCCCCGCGGAACGGATCCGCAGTGCCGTCAATGACAGCCTGCCTGAGCAGCCGGATCATCTTGCGCGAGTAGTACGGGAGTTCATCGGAAAAAATAACGTCGACCGCTCCGGTCCTGATCCCGAACCAGTAGTTGAGCGGCTGCGTCTTATCCGTTTTCTCCCTCTCATTATACGTGCCGTCGAGGATACTCTGAATGATCGCCGTGTAAAATCTTCCCCAGTGTGTGATCGGCGCGGCGATACCCTTGACATTTCCCTGGTCATCGGTTCTGTACAGACCGTATTTCCGACTGCCGCTTTCGGGAATAATGGTATCGGGACCGGAGATCACGTACAGCCCGAGATCCTTTTCAAGCTCTTTTTCAAAATCGGCGCCCTTTTTCCCCGTCCAGGTGAGATAGATCTTTGCCTGCGGATCCACCGTACCGGCGCCGATGGCAAAAGCATTGATGCCGGCGATATTGCCGTTCAGCGGATAGTCAGCCACATATCCGATCCTGTGATCCGGCGAATAGCTGGCCGCCAGTGCGCCCATGAGGTACTTGGCCTCATACATCTTCGGATAATAGGTCCGCACGGCGCTGCTCTTCAGATTGACCGAGCAGTTCAGGATCTTCATTTTCGGATAGCGGATGGCTGCCCGGACAGAAGCGGCCATCAGATCCGGCGACGTCGTAAAAACAACCTCGTCCAGATCAGCCGCAGCTGCTTCAAAAGCCTCTTCTAATTTCTGATCTGTATCAATACCGGTGAGGCTGATGGCCTCAACCGTCCCGCCAAACTTCTCGTTGACCTCATTGATACCGAGTTCGTGCGCATAGATCCAGCGCGATCTTCCCGGCTCCTTCGTGTGAATGAAGGCCACCCGGAGCGGTTTCTCCTTCGAGTAGTTTCTGAATCCGAACAGTACGCGCTCGGAGGGATTCTGATCCGTTCCCTTCGGGTCCTCCACAACCGCGATCTCTCTGTTGCTGAAAGCCCGGCTGACCAGTTCATTCCAGATCTTCTGAATCTTATGCGAAATGTCGGCGTTGCTTTCCAGGAGCAGATCACTACCGGGATAAAGCGTCAGATACATATAGAAAGCATCGCCGGCAGACATCTGCAGACGGTCTCCGCCGAGATGCAGATATATTTTTTCAAAGGCACGATAATCGGAACGCAGCTGATAAACCACATCTTCCGGCCACGGATCCGTCAGATTCTGATGATACAGAGCTGCCAGCCTGCCGTAGCTGCCCAGCTCCGTCAGATAGACATCATACAGCTTCGTCACCCCGAAAAAGCGGAGAAACTCATCATATACGGCTATCTCCGGGTCGTCTGATCTGGGCGGCATGATCCTCTGAATATCCGCCGCGATGGAATAAGCTTCCACATAGTTCAGGACGGATACGCGCTTATTGCCCTCCTCCACGTAAAAGCGATGCAGATATTCATAGCATTTGATCGAGTCATGAATACCCTCTTCCTCCTGCGCATCGTAGAGATTGGACCATTTCTGCGCAAATTCGGATTCCACGTCAAACACCGGCATGAAATTCCAAGCAAAAGCGTTCTGCCGGTCATCATTTACGGTTCCCGCGATCATCCGCAGCGGGATCTCCATCACACCGACCGGTACCTTGGGCAGTTTGCGGAAATCCGGAAGAAAGCCCTGCAGGGAAGGCAGATAGGGATACCGTCCGTCGCTTTCTGCCCTGCGGACAGCTTTGTCTCCGCGTTTTTTTGCCTTCTCATAGTCTTCTCGCATGGTTCATTCCCTCATATCATGATACAGTTGTTCTGTTATTACCAGTGTTCGTTATGCCAGCGACGCAAGGACAGGCTCCAGTCTCTGATAATGCAGGAACTTCCCCTCTTTTCCAAGTCTCCGGATCTCATCCGCACCGCAGATCCGAAAGTCCTCTGTCTCTTCTTCCTGTATATGCACATCTGTTTCACCGAAGGACAGCCGCACTTCGTAGATATCCGTAAAATAATTGTTCTGCTCTTCCGGGCTGTCATTCCGGTAAGTCGTGAGCAGTGTGACGGAAGCATTTGAGAGATCCAGCCCTGTCTCCTCCGACACCTCACGGATGACAGCCTGCTCTGAGGTTTCTCCTGCTTTGACACCGCCGCCGGATACTTCCCAGGAGAGCGGCGCCCATTCCTTGTCTGCTTTCCGCTGTGTGATCAGGAATCCGCCTTCGCCGTCCGTAACGATCCCGAGCACCGTGAGATGGTATTCTCCGGGCTTCATATGCCAGTCGTTCCGAACCATGGTCCTGCCTGTCAGTTTTCTGTTCACATCATATATATCCCATAGTTCCGCCATTTTTCATCACCTTTTTCCGTCTGAATACCTGCATGACATGATAGCAGTGTCAAAAGTCATCAACCCACGTTGCACTTGTGCAAAAGCGGGTGAATGACTTATGCAGGTTCACAATTACATGATCACGACGGCATTCTGCCCTGCCATATTGTAAATATTCTCAAAAGCATTCCAGTTGCGCTTCACGATGCCATCAAGGGAATCATTGATGATAAGCTCCGAATGATCCGTCTTATATCCGCTGATGACGACACAATGCTCCGACCGGTACCAGTTGTAGGTTTTCCCCTGATAGGTAACCGACGATCCCGTGAAGCTGACCGGCCGCATGTACATCGACGACCAGACAATGACCGGGATGCCCTTGTCAATGTAGGACATCAGATCCGTCTGACTCGTGCCTGAGATGTTATACGCCCGTTTGCTGCTGCCGTGTTCTGTCAGAAAAGCATTGGCCGTATTCGTAATACACGGTGCAAAGCAGCCCCATCCGAAGCCGTGCGGATTACCTGGAAATTCTATGGCATAATTTGATCCCTTCGGCAGGTAATGATCGGCGATCGTCGTTTTGGACAGGGAATATCCCAGACTGTTCAGCACCATCGTCAAAGCCACAGATTCGCAGCCTGTCGGGAGCTCAGGGTTCTGAAGAATCAGCGGTACATCCACCTGTACATAAGTGACTTCCGAGAAATAATCGATCGGCTCGCTGTCCGTTCCCGTCGTATCCTGAAGAACAAATCGCTGTGCCGTACTGCCGTTGTATGTGTACTGCTGGACATTGACTCCATTCTGTATCAAACCGTTGGTGACATCCAGCGCTTTGCTGCTGTGTGCGTTGATAAAAGTATAGGATCCGTCACTGTTCCGATGAGCGATCCATTTCTGTGCCATCGAACCGGAATCCCTGTACTGCCAGACATTGGCTGCATCAGCCATAGACGAACCGCAGATATCCAGACAGTGCTTTGACTGCACATTGCTGATCGTCACGAACCCGTCGCCATCATCACGAATGATAAACTTCTGGGCATTGGAGCCGTTGGCACTGTAGATCTGAAGATTCCCCAGCATTTTTCTCGAGCCGGAGGCAATATCCAGCACTTCGCCAGTATTACCGGCACAGGCCATGGTGAATTCACCTGTGACCGGATGATAATCCAGTCTGTGAAAATAAAATTTCTGCGCGGTTGTACCGTTTTCCCTGTATGTCTGTACGTTCGTACCATCTGCGGTAGAAGCGCCGGCGACATCCAAAACTCTGTTCGGCGAAGAAGCAGAGACCATATAGGCCGTCCCATCGCCAGTATTTCTGAGGTACCATTTCTGTGAGGCAGCACCGGAACCCGACTGCTGATTCACGTTGCCATCGGCGCCGTCAGCTTTCTTGCCGGAATTCAGATTTGTCACCTGCCAGGTGCCATCACCCATATCGGTCAGTATGAATTTCTGGGCATCTGAACCGTTTCGTGTATAAAGCTGAATATTTGCACCGGAAGACATGTCGGCGCTATTCACATCCAGCACCTTATCCTCACGAAGTGCACTCTGAATTTCATAAACGCCGTTGCTGAATGAAATACTGTTGCCGGACAGAAGGAATGCAAATTTCTGGGCTGCTGTTCCATTGCTGCTGTACAGCTGGATATTGGTGCCGTCAGCCGTCGAACCACAGCTTACATCCACCGCTTTTTCGCAGAATACCGACAGGATTGTGTACAGACCGTTTCCGGCCGGAACAATGTACCATTTCTGGGCATTCGTCCCGTTGCCGTCATACTGCTGAATGTTGGCACCATCCTGAGAACTTCCGCCCGTCACATCCAGGTATTTTCCTGACTGATAATTCCGGATCGTATAATAGCTTCCCTCGCTGTTCCATGCGATCTGAAATTTCTGGGCATTGGAACCGTTAGCGCTGTAAAGCTGTGCGTTGGCGCCGGCTTTCCCGCTCCCGCCCGCGATATCGATCGTCTTGAACTGATCAAGAGATGAAGCAATCACATACAGTCCGTCCTGCAACGACTGTGCATATCCTGACTGACCGGCTGACACTGTCATGACAGAATTGTCAGATGATACCGTCGTTTCTTCCATGGAAGACGGCTGCGGATCTGTGGCTGTCGGCTCTTCTTCCGGAACATCCATCTGCGATCCGGATTCATCTCCGGTATTTTCGGTGTCCTTCCCGTCAGAGATCATATCGTCTGACGTATCCGTATTCACAGGTATTTCATCAGCTGACATATCACTGCGCGTACTGTCCGCAGCGGTTTCATCTGCTGTGTCCGCCGTATTTTTTCCAGGAAGATAATCAGATGAATTTTCGATGCTCTCCCCGGTATCATCCGCGGAAGGCATCAGATTTTCAGAAGATGCCTGCTGCAGAGTCTCACAATACACAGAGCCCCTGGCAGCTTCTGAAGCATCACTGTCTGTATCTGCTTTTACAATCATCTGTGAAAA
>ONKP01000089.1 GCA_900318405.1 uncultured Eubacteriales bacterium
CGGCATTTCAGGCGCTGCCTTCCCGGATCTCCTCCATCAGGCCGCATTCCATAAAACTTGCGTATTGCCTGTCTCCGATCACGAGATGGTCTGTGAGCGCTATACCGATGATCTGTCCTGCAGTAAAAATCCGTTCTGTAATGCGGATATCTTCCCTGCTTGGTGTCGGATCACCACTCGGATGATTATGTACAAGTATAATCTGCACGGCATGATACGAAAGAGCCTTCAGAAAGAGTTCGCGCGGTGACACCAGCGACTGGTTCACCGTTCCTCTCGTCAGCTCCTCTTCTCCCAGAAGATGATTTTTCGTATCAAGCATCATGCAGATGACGATTTCCTGTTCTTCATGCCGCAGCCGCTCCATGTAGTAATCGGCGATGCTGGCCGGATTGCGGAAATCCAGCATCTTCTTGGCACCGCTGCGCGATATCCGCTTGGACAGCTCACCGATGCACATAATCTGACAGGCCTTTACATCGCCCACGCCTTCCAGCTCTTTCAGCTGCGGCAGTGTCAGATGCAGAAGCCCCGTCAGGCCGTTCTCATAGCGGCACATCTGCAGGATCTGCTTCGAGAGCTCGAGTGAATTGGTCCCCTGTCTTCCTGTGCGCAGAATAACAGCGAGCAGCTCGGCATCCGTCAGCGCCTGCGGACCGCTCCTCTTGCATTTCTCATAAGGGCGGTCTTCCTCCGGCATGTTTTTCATTGAAATATTCATTCCATGTACCCTGTATCTCCGTTGAAGGTTTTTGAGTTACGGATCTCATGGATGCAAAATATTGTAACATACGAGCACATTATGTAAAAGAAAAATAACTGCCGGAATAATTGTCATAAAGGACTCTGCCACTTTGATGCCGTCAATCGCAGCAGAAGTGATACCGCCGGCAAATCCGGCGCCTTCGCCGCAGGGATAGAAGCCTTCGAGCGGGCTCTCCAGGTTTTCACCCCGGAGGATGCGGACCGGTGAGGAGGTACGGCTCTCAACGCCGGCAAACAGTGCTTCCGGTGCATCAAAACCGGGTATCATGCCGCCGAATGCCGACATACCCTCATCGATATCAGCGGAAAGCTGCGCAGGCAGAATGCCGCGCACATCGCCATATTCAAATGCTCCCTTCGTGCACGGCCGCCATACACGCTCACTGCTGACCGTATGCTTACGGAAATCCTCCAGAGACTGGACAGGTATTTTTCCACCGCCGGCACGAAAGGCCTTCTCCTCGAGATTCCGCTGAAAATACATGCCGTTCAGGCACGGATCGCCATCCGGCACCTGATATGACAGGTAATCCTCCGGACGCACGGCGACAACAATGGCGCTGTTCGCCTGTCCGGACGCCCGGTCGTGCAGGCTCATGCCGTTGACCGCCAGCCGTCCCTCTTCGGAAGACGCATTGACGATATAGCCGCCCGGGCACATGCAGAAGGAATAGACGCCTCTTCCGTCAGCCGCGTGGTACGTGAGCTTATACGGTGCGGCGCCGAGTTCCTGAGGAGCATCCGGTCCGTAGAGGGCATCATTGATCAGCTTCTGCGGGTGCTGCACGCGAAGACCGACCGCAAAAGGCTTCGCCTCCATACGGATGCCCAGCTGTGACAGTGTCACAAAGGTATCACGGGCACTGTGTCCCGTCGCAAGGACGACAGCGTCCGAGATAAATCTCCGACCGTCCTCTGTGGTTACGCCTGTAATCCTGCCGTCGCTGATATCGAAGCCTGTTACTTTTGCATGGAATTCCACGCAGCCGCCGAAGGATTCGATCTGCGCCCGGAGGCTTCGGACAATATCCACGAGCATATCGGTTCCCACATGAGGCTTTGCGTCCCAGAGGATGTCCTCCGGCGCGCCGGCTTTCACAAACAGACGCAGAACCTCCTGGTTCCTTCCGCTCCTGTCGTGTACGCCGGTATTCAGTTTTCCGTCAGAAAATGTTCCGGCACCTCCCTCGCCGAACTGCACGTTGGATTCCGGGTCCAGTGTCCCGCCCTGCCAGAATTGCTCTATCTTTTTCCGACGGACATCGGCGGCATCCCCGCGCTCGAGTACAATGGGCCTGTAGCCGTGTTTTGCCAGCATCCATGCGCAGAAAAGCCCTGCCGGCCCGCTTCCGATGATGACGGGCGGTCCGGAGAGCTTCTGTTCGCCTGATGCCGGGAAATGATAACGGATCTGCGGTGCCTGCTGCACATTCGAACGGCCACGGCAGCGGCTGAGGATCTTTTTTTCTCCTGGAATTTCCGCGTCAACCGTATAGACGTAACAGATATTTTCCCTGTCTCTCGCGTCAATGGAACGGCGCACGACGCGTATGCGGTGGATATCGTCTGCGGAGACGTGAAGCGTGTCCGCTGATTTTTTCAACAGATCTGCCTCAGTATGTCCCACAGGCAGCTTTAACTGGCTGATTCTGATCATGATTACTCCGTTTTGTATATTATGCCGACTGCGGGAATCGCGCAGCGATGGACAAACAGCGTCTCTATTATAACATGTCGG
>ONKP01000078.1 GCA_900318405.1 uncultured Eubacteriales bacterium
GCCTGCGGACTCTGTACGATCAGCTTGTCAAACTTCGGATCCACCTGTACGATCTCCGACATGTTTTTCAGCGGAAGTCCCGCATTCTCCGCGATATTTTTCATGAGGATCGGAATGTTCGTGCCGCCGCCGCAGCAGTAAAGCGTATCCAGCGTATTGTGCGGATTGTTGAAGCTGTAGAAGTTCAGCACTCGCATGATCTGCACCGCAATGCTGCTGCAGATATCCGATATCTCGCTTTCGATACCCTTGCTCTCAGCCGTGATCAGCTTTGATTCCGCGTCGCGCTGAATCGCGTGACTGTCCTCGCCCGTCGCCTTCGCGGCCTCCTCATAGATCGCGCGGCATCCCGGCTCCATGCTTCGGGTGATCTCATACTCACCCTTTGTGAAAAAATGAATGTCGATCTTTCCGTCGCCGAGGTCGAGGACGACGTAGTCCTTCGTCCCCTGCTGAATGCCGTGCCGTTTGCCGTAATCGTTAAAAATATTCTGGAAGGCCATGACCTCAGGTGCCAGCACGGTGAGCTTCATGCCCGCCCGGCGGAACATCTCCTTGTACTTCGAGACCAGTTCCCGGGAAGCCGCGACCGTCATCAGATCCATGTCCTTGTCGGTCCGGGAGATCACGGCGTAGTCGTAGAAGTATTTCTCCGGGTCGTCTGAGATGTAGTCGTGAAATTCGTAGGGCAGGTTGATCTTCAGCTGCGCCTCGGTCATGAGCGGCATGGTCGTCCTGCGGATAAAGCAGGAGTCCTGCGGAAGCGCCACGGCTGCCTTGCCGCCGCGGATGCCGGCACTCTTCATGACCTCTTTCAGGTAATCACCCATGGCCTGCCATGAGACGATCTGATTGTTTTTCACCATGTTGTCCGGGTGCTGCACAGAGATAAAATCGCGCAGAACACCGCCGTTCATCGCCGCGATCTTCACGCGGTAATTGCCGATATCAAAACCGTATATTCTTTCTCCTGGCATGAGATCTCTCCTTTTTCTGTTTCAAATGCCCAGCAATCCGAAGTACCAGCTCATGAAGCTGCTTCCCCACAGCATGCAGATATATGCCGCGATGGAGATCGCCGGTCCGAACGGTATTTTTTTCTCCTTCATGACGGTCACAAAGATCAGGCCGACGATACAGGACAAGATCAGGTGAAACAGTCCCGTCCACGGGCCGAAGTACAGCCCTGTGACAAAAAACAGCTTGATGTCACCGCCGCCGAGTCCTTCTTTTCCACTGATCTTATCAAACAGCAGCGAGACGACCAGAAGTCCGCCGCCGATCAGTGCAGCACCGATGAGGCCTTCCTTCAGCTGCAGGCCGATGCTCTCCGGCATCAGAGGCAGCGTCGCCGCCCAGATGATGATGCCCGCGACGGGGAAGCGGTCGGGAATCTCCTGACTGTCCAGATCGACGAGCGAGAGCCCGAGCAGTACGCAGACGAGCGCCATCCAGCGGATACACGAGAGGTCTGCCGGAAGCGCCGCTGACAGCCCCGACGGGATCACCGGCTCCATCGGAGAGATGACACTCGTCCGCATCAGATTTTCCGGTGCCAGCGGATAGCGAATGGCAATCCCGAGAAACGCGCACGCGTTCAGGACCTCGACGATCATGTAGCGCGGCGAGATTTTCTCACCGCAGTAACGGCAGCGCCCCTTCAGAAAAATATAGCTGAAGATGGGAACCAGATCGCCGGCGCCGAGCGGGTGGCCGCACGTCGCGCAGTGGCTGCGTCCCTTCAGGACGCTCTCATGGTGCACAATGCGCCATGCCATGCAGTTGATGAAACTCCCGAAGACCGCGCCCAGAACCAGGGCAAGAACATCTTCGTAAATCTGCAAATATGTCAAAGCACTATCTCCGATCAGAACAGGTTGTACATCGTGAACATCGGCAGGTAGATCGAGATAACGATGAATCCCGCGAAGATCGCGAGCAGCACCAGCATGGTCGGCTCGAGCTTGTTGAGTGCCTGCGTCGTCAGGTGGTCTGCCTCATTGTTGTAAAATTCACCGATCGTCTCCAGCGTCGCGTCCAGTTCACCGGTTTCCTCACCGATCGCCGTCATCTGCTTGAGCTGTTCGGGAAAATATTTGGTCTTCTGGATACACTCGCCGAGCGAATGTCCTCCCTCGATCATCCCCTGCATGGAAGCCACGTCATCGCTGAGGACGGCGTTGTCCATGACCTTCGCCGTCACTTCGATCGCGTGGTTCACGGTCAGGCCGGAAGCCAGCATGACGGACATGGTGTCCGAAAACTGCGCTGAGCCGTTCATGACATTTATTTTTCCGAGGATGGGCATGTGGAGCTGGAACTTTCCGTGCGTGATGCGGCCCTTCGGTGTCCGGTTAAAGGCCTGCACGGCCAGCACGATGCCGATAACGACGGCGACCATCAGGATCCACCAGCGCGCGAAGAAGTTCGATATACTGATCATGATCTGCGTCATCAGCGGCAGTTCTCCGCCCATCGAGGAAAATGTCTCGGCGAGCGTCGGGATAACCTTGACCATGACGACGATCAGCACGATGATGGCGACAATCACGACGAAGATCGGATAGGTCATCGCCTGCCTGATTTTTTCCTGGTTCTTGAAGCTCTTTTCGTAGTAGACCTTCATCTTCTGAAAAGAGTTTTCAATTGTACCGGCAAGCTCTCCGGCGCGGACCGTCTCGATAAAAGTAATCGGGAACACGCCCTTGCCGTCTCTCTCGAAGGATGTCGCCACGCTGCTGCCCTGTGCTACATCCTCGGCGACATTTTTCAGGATGTCCTTCAGTTTTTTATCATCCGTCTGATCAGCGATCATGTCGATACAGCGCGCGATCGGAATACCTGATCTCAGCATGATGGAAAACTGTGAGCACATAATGGAAAGCTGCTGATGCGTGACTTTGGCCTTGCGGCCGATATCCATGCTCAGAATACTGCCTGATTTATCCTTCACCACAGAGAGCTCCGTGATGATCGGATTTGTCTGGCGGATCTTCTCAGCAGCCTGATATTCATCCGTGGCCTGAACAATGCCACGCGTGGGCTTGCCGTCAGGGCCGATCGCCCTGTAACTGTATGTCTGCATCTTTATAGGGCCGATCGCCCTGTAACTGTATGTCTGCATCTTTATCCCCCCGATAGCGGTGACACCTGTATCAAAGTGTTAATCATTCACAATCAACGGAACCGGAACACACTCTTCTGACGGACGGTGCTGTCGCCTGTGCCGCCTCCGGCATTGCCTTCCCGAATGTAATCCCGTCCCGTGCTGCCGGCGGACATCCCGCTGCCCGGCACATTGCTGCCGGACATGGAAGCTCCTGACATCTTACTGCCTGACATGCTGCCGTAGTCCGAAGCCATGTC
>ONKP01000067.1 GCA_900318405.1 uncultured Eubacteriales bacterium
CTGGCTGATTCTGATCATGATTACTCCGTTTTGTATATTATGCCGACTGCGGGAATCGCGCAGCGATGGACAAACAGCGTCTCTATTATAACATGTCGGGGTTTCTGAAATAAAATTCTTTCGTAGACAAGTTTTCCTCTGTCAGTTTTTGACAGTGTGCCCGCCGGCTGATCCATCGCGGCAAACATCTGACCATATTCAATGGCTATGCTTCGCCTTACCTGCCAGCTGATCCAGATGTCACGGATCCTCCAATCTGCATTAAAACAGAGATTGTCATAACACTGTCTAAATTATATTTGTACAATTTGCTCAATTCTATGGGGCGTTCTTTTGGTTTTATGGGGATTATTATCATTTTATTGATGAAAGGGTTTTCTTTTTCTAAAATGTTCACATATAATCAGAGCAGAAGAAATGATCATGCTGCGGCATTGATTGACCTCAGCTGACTATCTGCTGATTGTGATCAGAAATGTTTGATTTACATTTGATCAGAAACTGTTGGTTCTTACTGAAAAGCAATGAAGGGAGGCAGATCCTGACAGTCAGGTATCTGTAACCAGCGCCTGTATAGCGGGAGGATAAGGGCATGAAGAGAATTGGAGCTTTGGAAGCCGGCGGTACAAAGATGGTATGTGCCATCGGTGATGAGAATGGAAAAATTTATGATCGCGTTTCGATTCCGACAGAGACGCCGGACGTGACGATCCCTGCGATCCTGCGCTATTTTTCGGATAAAAATATCGAAAGCCTCGGTATCGCCTGCTTCGGTCCGGTCGATCTGAACACGGCATCCGCAACATACGGCTATATCACGTCGACCCCGAAGACAGCGTGGAAGAATTTTGACATCGTAGGAGCCCTTCAGAACGGCTTTGGTAATCTGGATGGTCTGCATGTGCCGGTTGGCTTTGATACCGATGTCAACGGATCACTGCTCGGCGAGGTAACCTACGGACAGGCAAAAGGGCTGACAGACGCCGTGTATTTCACCATCGGTACCGGTGTCGGCGCCGGCATCATGTCCGGTGGAAAGCTGGTGCATGGCGTGCGCCATCCGGAAGCCGGTCACACGCTGCTGCAGATCAGTCCGGACGATCCCATGCCCGAAGGTGTCTGCCCGTACCACAGCGGCTGTCTGGAAGGCCTTGCCAGCGGCCCGTCGATTGAGAAGAGATGGCATAAAAAAGCCCAGTACCTCACTGACCGTGATGAGGTCTGGGATCTGGAAGCGTATTACATCGCGCAGGGCTGCCTGCAGATGCATCTGATTCTCTCGCCGCAGATCATCATCCTCGGCGGCGGTGTTATGCATGTGGAGAAACTCTTCCCGATGATCCGTCAGCAGATGAAAAAGCTTCTGAACGGCTACGGGCTGGCGAATCCGGAAACGGAGAATTTCGACAAACTGATCGTTCCGGCAAGCCTGAACGACGACCAAGGTATCATGGGCGCCGTGAAGCTCGGGCTTGATGCGCTGCAGGAGTGAAAGTTAACGCCGCGATATCACGTGATATCGCGGCGTCTGCCATCTTACTTTTCTTTTTCTACTGTAATATCTCCGTTATCGGAACGAAGTGTCATAGTTTTCCCACCTTTTCCGACGGTAATCTCTGATCCTGAGGAGAGACTTCCGTCATATAGGCCGTCTCCGATGGATATGTCTCCGTATCCGTCCTTCAGGTGAAAGGTGTACTGAGACAGATCATCGGCGGTGGAGATGCTGATATCACCGTTTTTACTGATCATTTCGGAATTTTTACAGCTCAAATAATGTGCATAGATATCGCCATTGCCGCTGGTTATTGTGGCAGTATTGACAGAAAGTGTATCACCGGCCTCAAAATTGATATCTCCATTTGCAGAATTCAGTGTCATGGTATCAACTGCGAGTGGTTTACCGGTATCAAAAATCATATCTCCGTTCTCACTGTTGAAATTTATGGTCTTCACAGCCATCTTCTGCCGAATATTCCAGACAGTGTCTCCAAAGGCTGAGACATTCAGTTTATCAAAATCCGTAAGGCTTTCCGGTATCGTGACGGTTAAAACCCCGGTCGGTTTATCTCCGGTGGCAGGGTCTGTGACGGTCAGCACGCTGTTCTCCACGCTGTATGCGGGAAATCTCGACTTCTCTCCCACGTATGTGAGGGAATAGCCGTCACCGGAGGAAAGGACCACATCGGCACCGCTCAGACTGATCTTTGCGGAGGAGAAGGCGTTTATTTTTTCCTGTGTCTTATCATTGCCCTCAGAGCCATAAACAAACGAAAAGCTGCCATCAGAGATATCCATGAAAGGCTTGCCCACATGGATAAAGGTGCCATAACAAATCGCGGCAATGGTAACTATGCATAACAGAATCAGATAGAGATTCCTTTTTTTCATAAATGCTCAGCCCTCCCTCTTCGTCCCGCACAGATTGTTGATCAGTGTGTTGATCAGAGCAGCGACCGGCCAGATGATCCAGCTGATCGCCCAGGCAAATGTCAGAAAACTTATAATCAGGTAAACGCAGGTCACAGTCGGCCAGTAGACCGACATAAATGCTCTGAGCTTCGGATTTTCGTAATATACCTCGTCCTGTTCCTTATAGTAGTGACCTTCCATTCTCTGGCGGCTGTTGAGCCTGAGCAGGCGGACATAGCTGCTTTCCCTCGCAGCGGATGATATCAGAATCAGCACGGCAAAGCCGACAAGGAAAAGCAGGATCACTACGCCGATGAGCGAATAGATATCCTCATCGCCCGTATTCAGCATGCTTAAAACAACCAGCGGTACATAGCAGACACAGAGAAGCAGCACAGCAATCGTGCGCTGCAGAATGATCGTATCATGAAGCCTGTTTCTGGCATCGTTCATCATTCCGGCAGTTGAGTAGTCAATACTGCACGGCTCGTATTTGAGAAATGACCACCTGCCCATTCTGAGCGTGCTGTATGTGCAGAGCGCAACACAGGCAGCTATCGAACAGAAAAGAAAAATCAGTCCTGCCACCATGTATGTGCTGTCTGATTCAGGTGCCGCGCTGGCAAGTATCACACCTGAAGCCGAAATGATGGCAAAAAATACACCGAGACCCCGGATCAGTCCGCAAAGGGATGAATCCCTGATAAAAGCATTGGCCTCCTCTTCTGTAACCTGACGGGTGCTGATGGCAGCTGCCCGCTGGTCATGAAGAATCTGACTGATGCCCAGGGCTTCTCCCAGTTCATCGAGGTTTCCAAACTCTGAAATCACCTGCGCTACGGCTTCGTTGTCAGACCTGCCTTCACTGATCAGCTCTGTATACTTGTCTTCCATCATCTGTCCGAGTTCGCATTTGGCCCGGATCACCTCCGGGGTGTTCGGCAGACGCGCAAACATGGATTCCAGATAATTCCTGATCGTTTCCATCATGACTCCCTCCTGATAAAGTGCTCTATCACTTTCTTTGTCAGTTCCCATTCACTGCATTTGTCCTGATAATACTGCCGGCCCCTGTCAGTAATCCGGTAGTATGTCCGCCGTTTTCCGTTATCTGCATAACCCGCAAACGACTCGACGTAACCGTTTTTCTCCATTCGGGTAAAGGCGGAATATAATGTCGTCTCTTTGATGATGTAGGCATTTGCAGTCATTTCCCGGATTCTCTTCGATATTTCGTATCCATACGAAGGAGAATCGAGCAGCAGGCTCAGGATAATCGTATCATTATACCCGCGTATGACATCACTGCTGATTTCCACACGATATCTCCTTTCTGTTTTTATACAGACTATTTTATATCGTCTGTCGTATTACGTCTGTCGTAGTATCTTTAACAGTAAGGTACTACGACAGCCGAAGTATGTCAATACCCTGTCTGCATGCGTTACGAATTTTATATTTCAAAATACTTCCGGTCTTTGACAAGAATCGAAAAATTATTTTTGGGGTTCATGGAGTGTGGTTCTTAACAAGAGGCGGCCACACCGGCTGCATGACCGCTGGCAAACGCCCATTGAAGCCCGTATCCACCACATTCACCGTCGGCATCTGCCGTCTCTCCCGTGAAGTAAATGCCCGGCACACGTCTGCTCTCCAGATCTTCCGTAAGTTCGGACAGCGGCACACCTCCCGAACATGTCTGTGCCTGTTTCATCGATGCCGCACCTGATATTTCCACCCGGTAATGGCGGATTTTTTCTGCCAGCGGAAGAAACATCCCGTCCGGATTCTGTTTCTGTTCAGCAGTCTGATCCAGTTTATCCTGCGCTGCCTGTATTTCCTTCTTAAACAGGGGGATAATGCGGTCAGGCAGCATGCCTGTCAGCAGATCCGCTGTTCTCCGTCCCGGATTGCAGCGGTGCTTGTTCATCATGCTTAATGCTGTCTCCTCATCCGTGAGATCAGGCATAAAATTCAGTACAGCAAAAACCCTCTTTCCTTTTTCCAGGGCGCGGACTGCGCTCCCGCTCACCTGAAAGACAGGGATACCTGAAATGCTGTTCTGTGTCAGCTGAATTTCACCGACATCAGATGCTGTTTCCATATCATCAGCCAGAATCGTCACGCGGGCATGCACGCGTACGCCGGCCCAGGCAGAAGATCTCTGATCTCTCACACGAAGAGGAACCAGCGCCGGCAGGAATTCGCGGCAGGGAATGTCAAGCTGACCGGCGAAGCGGATAAGATCATCACTTGAACCGGTTACGGCGGAAGCCGGACTTCCGCAGGCAATGATTACACGATCGGCATCATAATGCCAGGTGTCTGTCAGCACTGCGAATCTGCCCAGCCGGTCTGCTGACTCATTCTTCTGTCCCGCAGACTGTTTCTCGCCTTCCGTTATCCCGGTCTTCTCATGGCGGATCCGGATTTCCGTCACGTGTTCACGTGTCTTGATTTTCACACCATTTTCACGGGCTGTCAGAAGCAGCAGGGATAGTACAGATGACGACTGATCCGTCGCAGGATATACCCAGCCGTTTCTGTCATGCATATCCAGACCGATGCCACTGAAAAAATCAATGGTATCCTTTTCTGTCCACTTCTTCAGGACGGCACGCAGACGTTCCGGGTTATCGGTGTGGTAATGTCGCGGATCCATATCCAGATTGGTCAGATTGCATTTCCCGTTTCCTGTCGCCAGAATTTTTCTCCCGGGACGGTCATTCTGCTCCAGAACGGTGACCTGCGCGCCATTCCGTGCCGCGGTGATCGCAGCCATAATTCCTGACGCGCCGCCGCCGACAATAATTACTCTGTTCATCATGTTTTACCAGCTCAACTGCTCAGAGCTTCACAAGTCCTGCGTCAATAACCTTCTGCAAACTCATAATGATGCCGAGTTTTCCGTGCGGCCATGTCAGTCCGCCCTGGAAAAATACAGCGTACGGCGGCCGGATAGGACCGTCGGCCGAGAGTTCGATCGATGAGCCCTGCACAAAGGCACCGGCTGCCATAATGACATCCGAATCGTATCCCGGCATCGGCCACGGCTCCGGCGTCACGTAGCTGTCCACAGGTGCTGCGGCCTGAATGCCCTGGCAGAAGGCGATCACGCCCTCCGGCTTGCCGAAGACGATCGACTGAATGATATCGTGTCTGTCCTCTGTGGCGTTCGGCGTCGTCTTAAATCCCAGCGGCTCATACAGATTTGCTGCAAAAATAGCGCTCTTCAGCGCAGAGGCTGTCACTGTCGGCGCCATGTAGAATCCCTGATAAAAATATCTGTTTGTTCCAATGGTCGCGCCGACTTCCTTGCCGAGTCCAGGCGTCGTAAGATGGCAGGCGGCGTTCTGAATACAGTCGGCGGTGCCGGCAATATAGCCGCCGATCGGTGCGAGTCCGCCGCCCGGATTTTTGATCAGAGAACCGACGACCATATCCGCTCCGACATCTGAAGGCTCGATCCGCTCGGTGAATTCGCCGTAGCAGTTATCCACCATGCAGATGACGTCGGGCCGTTTGCTTTTGATAAAACGGATCAGTGTACCGATTTCCTGTACGGAAAACGTGTGCCGCGTATCATATCCGCGGGAACGCTGGATCGTGCAGAGCTTCAGGTTCGGATGCTTCAGTGCTTCCGCAATACCGTCGTAATCAAAGGACTCATCCGGCAGCAGGTCGACCTGATTGTAGTGGACGCCGTACTCCGCGAGTGATCCCCTGGACGGCCGGATACCGATGACTTCCTGCAGCGTGTCGTAAGGCGTACCGACCGGTGAGAGCAGTTCGTCTCCGGGTCTGAGATTACCCGCGAGTGCTGTGCCAAGCGCGTGTGTGCCGCAGGTGATCGTCGGACGCAC
>ONKP01000022.1 GCA_900318405.1 uncultured Eubacteriales bacterium
TAACAAAAATTTGACCCAGTCAGAATCAACTACTAGCTGATTCATCCTGAATTACTGTTATAAGGAATCGATGAAAGCTTTCCGGATTTTCATCCGTTCCGCTTTCTCTGTTCCGTTCGAAAATTAAACTTTTGAATTTTCGAGGATGTGTTCTACTGTTCAGTTGTCAATGTTCATGTCGCCTTGTAACCGGCGAACGGAGATGAAGAGATTTGAACTCTTGCGCCGCTTTCACGACCTACTCCCTTTCCAGGGGAGCCCCTTCGGCCAGCTTGGGTACATCTCCACAACCTGCTCGAATCATATTCGAACTATGTAATTGTGCTGTATCCCTGAAGGCCTTATCTGTAACCGTTCTGGGCGACAACAGTGATGATACTATCACATCCTTCCGAAGGATGCAAGAGGGAATTTTAATTTTTTTCAAAAAAGTTTTTTCAAAAATCTGTTACCAGATGCATGAAGTGATCCGTGATGTTCGCCGTGAGTCCCCAGATCGTGTCTCCCGGATAACGGTAAAAATACATCCTGCGGTGTTTGCGCGCAAAGGTATAATCCTTGCCGCCGGGAATCAGGTCGTAGGGGAAGCCTTCCTGTGGAACCGTCTGCAGTACCGTATCGCAGCTCTCTGCCGGATGTTCACGCAGCCATGTGACAGGCACCGTAAATGTCATACTTACTTCATCCGTGGAGAAAGTACCATCATAATCTGTCAGTTCCGCAATCACCGGCCACACAGGTGCGCCGGACGGCCCCATAACGCCATCCATTTTTCCCAGAATATGAATCTGCGATTCCGAAATCAGAAGTTCCTCACAGGCTTCCCGGACAGCCGTCTGTGATGCCGTCTCTCCGGGTTCCATGCGTCCACCGGGAAAACAGATTTCTCCCGGCTGATGATCCAGCGTCGAAGCACGTTTTTCATATAGAAGATACAGTTCGCGATCCTGTCTGATCAGCGGCACCAGAACTGCCGATGTCCCACGCATCTGTTCAGCAGGATACACAGGTGTGCGTCCTGCTGTTTTCATACTGATATGACGCATCATTTTGTCAGTTTTCTCTGTTTCCATCTGTCTGCCTTTTAAAGATTCAGCGTGCTCACATTCCTGAGCTTATCCAGATCCTCTATAAATACATAGAAGATTTCTCCGTAATGCTGGTCATGCACCAGCCGTCCCATGTCAATGACGCGTCGTATCTTTCCCGTTTTTGTCTGAATCCGGTATTCCACAAAATCCTCATAACTGCCTTTTGTGCCGTCCGCGCTGTTTTTCTCCCGTGTGATCTGTTCCTCAACGGAACGTTCCACCCGTTCGAGATCTTCACTGTAAACAATATGGCGGAAGCTTGACTGTGTATAACGGAGAAAATCCGTATAATTTTCACATTCAAAGAGTGTTATCAGGTGATCATTGGCAAAAAGAATCTCCTCATCGCCGCCCGCTTTGTAAACCAGAAACGAACCGGGCATGCCGTAGGCCATATTTTTCACATTGAAACCGAGAGGTTCTCTTTTAAGACCGGTCATGTCAGGCTGAAAGCGCCGGACAGACCGCTTGCCGTCGATTTTCGCCGCATAGAGCGCGGTATCCATCATGGTCATCAGTTCCTCCCGGCCGGACGCCTGTGCCGGGTAATCCGCATAACCACCGGAAATGGTATATCGAATGTTCTTACCATGCCAGGCGAGTTCTTTTTCACCCGGTATCACTTTTTCGAAGAGTGCCTGACATTCTACCGCCGATTTATTCGGAATGAAGACGCAGAATTCGTCGCCGCCGGTTCTGCCGATCAGTGCATCCGGGAACGAACAGCGCAGATAATCCGCCAGATGACAGAGGGCTCTGTCGCCGAAATCATGACCGTAGAGATCATTGATCAGCTTGAAATCATCCAGATCGATAAAAATACCTGTCAGTTTTTCCGTACCCTTCTTCTGCATCACATCTTCTGTCTGCCGGACAAGCCCGCCGCGGTTGTACAGACCGGTGAGCGCATCTTTGTACGCCAGATCATTCAGCGCATTATTTTTCTCTACAAGGATACGATTATATCGCCTGGTAAAAGCCCACGACGTTATCAGCGTAATGCCCATGCAGACCAGCGACATGATCAGGTCCGTGCGGTACAGAAAAGGAAGCAGAGCTTCCCGCTGGTTTGTTTCATATTCATGGATACTGTTTAAATTTTCTCCCTCGCAGATGACCCAGTTGTAGTCACGATAAAGCATACAATAGGTGATCTTTTCCACCGGCTCGGTGTTCTCGTCCGCCTGATAAAAATAACTGTAAAAACCGCTGCCCGATGTATTCACCAGATCCAGCTCCATCTGATACGGCTTATTGCCGGCCGCGTCCTCCATATCCGTCGAGAGCTTCATGCCCTCAGAGGATGTGGGATTCGGATGGATCAGACGGACCGCATAATCATCGCCCCCGCTGTAATCCAGGATCTCATTCACCCACATATACCTGCCGCCTGAATATTCATCGGAATGAATTTTGGCATGCATTCTTTCCTGGATTTCGCCTTTAACCTCTTCTTCTGTCTTGCCCTGATTTTCCAGTAGTACTCTGGTGCTCTCGATGTCCCGGACGGTATTGTTGACGGAGTCCTGCAGTGTATTTTTATCCGCCTGCAGCATATTGTCATAAAGGATTTCGGAATTTCGCCGGATCTGCAAATTGGAACTGACAAAAAAGACAACATTCAGTTCGATAATAACGATGAGAACCATGAGGATATTATTGAGAATTGAAATTTTCTCCGAATGCCTGTCGCGACGATGCCGCCCGGATTCCCTTTTTGCAAGTTTTTCTGCCAGCATCGTCTGCCTCCCCCTGAGACGTCCTCACAGGTTTGTTTTCCTGTTTTTCAGATATTCAGCATGAAGGCCACCTGAAATCAGGAAAATATTTCCGCACGTATCACATCTCGTCTCCTTATATCATCTGTCATAGCACATGTCAATTCTGAAAAATCAGCAGAACACGCATCTGAAAAGCCAGGAAAAATCCGGCCGGAATCTTCCGCCAGCCGGCAGCATCTTTGCACAAGTCAGGTTTTGGGGGAATCATGCACGGAATTGACTATATCGCACTGTATCTGAGTGTCGCATTCATGTGTATGGCACTGGAATTCATGATGGCGCTGAAAATGAACACCAACGTTGTCTCAACTGCCGAGGTTGTCATTTTCCGTCGTCTGACCACATTTTCGATCACAGAGATACTGACGCAGTGCCTGTGGCTCATCGACTCCGCTCCGCGCTTCCAGTTCCCGAGACCCGTTCAGTATGGTTACAATCTGATCGACCTGATCTGTACCGGCCTGATCTGCTATTTCTGGTATCGTTTTGTAGATATGAATCTTACGCCCAGAGAAAATCTCCTTCACCGGAGGAAGATAGAAACCGTTTTTCGCAACATCCCGATTATCACCCTTGTCACTGTGGACTGTATGTCTCTTCTGAATCACAAGGTATTCTATGTCTCAGCGGCAGGTAACTATATCCGCGGGCCCTGGTATTTCATTCAGGTTGCCTGCTGCTTTGCCTACTGCCTGATCGTCATCATCACGCTGATCAGAAGCCAGATCAGACACACGCTGAACCGCAGAATTTTCCTCGTGTATTTCGTATTCACGATTTGCCCGTCGCTTGGCGGCATTCTACAGGTCATGCTCCCCGGTCCGATTCCCATCGCGGCCATATTTTTCGCCCTTGGCATGTTTCTCATGTTCAGCGAGCTGCAGAACCGGCAGATCAACACTGATGCACTCACCGGACTCAACAACCGCGCAAAGACGTCGGCTTACCTTGCCGCGCGCATTCCGCATGCCGGGCGGGAGCCGTTCTGCCTTTTCATGGCGGATATTGATTACTTCAAGCAGATCAACGACCGCTACGGACACGTCATGGGCGATAATGCGCTGGCGCTTGTCGCAGACGCCTTCCGTGCGCTTGCGAAAAGCTACAGAACGCTCTTTGTCTCCCGCTACGGCGGAGATGAATTTTTATTCACGGTTTCTCTGGAGGAGACAAGTCCGGAGGATCTGATGAAGGCATTTTCAGAATCTCTGAAAAATAAACTGGAAGCGTCCGATCTTCCGTTTCAGCTCAATGTAAGCATGGGATATACCATCGCCTATGACAGTGATCTGACGGAGAAGCAGCTCATCAGCAGAGCCGATGCCAGTCTGTATACAGCCAAAAATCAGAATCACCTGCAGCGATAATAGTGGTGGTCCCGGCCTGGGAGTCTCCATGTGTTCCGTGGCTCTGGCAGTGTCTGAACTGCAGCACTTTTTTACACAGAAAGAGGCAGATACCATACGCGACATTTCTGTCGGATGATATCTGCCTCTTAAAAAGTTTGCACGAACTTTTCACGTGCCTCCCCCTGCTCCGGGGGATTTCAAAGCGGAGCGGAAGGGATTCGAACCCTTGTGTCCTTGCGGACAAACGGTTTTCAAGACCGCCTCGTTATGACCGCTTCGATACCGCTCCATGATGTTCCTGAAGTCTGTCGACCACAGGAACCAGTTAACTATAGCACAGCCGCCCGCTGTTTTCAACACCTTTTCCTGCGCAGGGAGGCACGCATTGTTACTGTTCACACATCGCCGGCCACTGTCGCAGTGACACAACTATGATCCCGGATTTTCGTCTGCTTTCGTTGCCGGGTTCAGCTTTCGGATGTATGTCTCTGCCAGCAGAAAGTCCTCCGGCGTCGTGATCTTGATATTCTCGTAGCTCCCGGTGAACATGCGGATCTTCGAGCCGCCCATGGTCTCCAGGATCATGGCATCATCTGTGATGCCCGTACGGTCAAAATCCTGCATGCGGTCATAGGCTTTCCGTATCAGATCATAGCGGAAAATCTGCGGCGTCTGCACATTCCACACGCGGGACCGCAGCGGGGTCTCTTCGATGCACCCGCCGGTGTCAACGATCTTGACCGTATCCTTCGACGGCACACCGCACACGGCGCTGCCGTATTCCTGCGCAACCAGATAGCCTCTCTCGATGATCTCCTCCGTCACAAAGGGACGAACACCGTCATGGATAAAGACGTAATCGCAGCCTGCCGCAGCCTGCAGACCGATATAGACAGAGTCATAGCGTTCCCGGCCGCCGGCGCATATTTTTCTCACCTTAGAAAAATGATATGCATTCACGATATGCAGTTGTACATACGCCTCCTGCCCGGGCGTCACCACGAGAATGATCCCCGAAATGCGCGGAGATTTCTGGAATGCATCGATTGTCCAGGCGAGCACCGGTCTCCCGCAGAGGTCCATATACTGTTTGCTCACGGGTCCGCCCATACGGCGCCCCGTTCCCGCAGCAACGATGACTGCAAAACACTGATCCTGACTCATACCTTCCTCCCTGCAGTTTTCTCACCGCCGGATGCTGAAAAAGTGCCATGCTGTGTCTCACAGCCGGTCACAGCTCAAATATACACGCGTTACCTCTCGCCGAGGGCGAGATTCGGAACCGCATTCAGATCCCAGCCGCTGCGGTTGCCGGAGAGAAACTCATAATAGCCCGCTGTGGCGATCATCGCTGCATTATCCGTGCAGTACACGGGTGACGGGTAATAAAAATCAACGCCTGCCTTCGCACACGCATCCCGCATGGCCGCACGAAGTGCCGAATTGGCCGCCACGCCGCCGGCGATGGCAAATTTTTTCACGCCGAAATCATGCACACCGCGCATGGCTGTGTCCACCAGCGAATCGACGACGGCTTGCTGAAACGAAGCCGCCACATCCGCGCGGTTCCATGTCTGCCCCGTCATTTTGCACTGGTTCAGGTAATTCAGCACAGCCGACTTCAGGCCGCTGAAGCTGAAATCATAGTTGGTCATTTCATGCGATCCACGCGCAAACGTGAGGTTGGTCTTACCCTTGTCCTCCACGTGGCTGCGTGGAAATTCGATGGCGTGCGGATCGCCGTTCTTTGCCTCTTTATCGATCTTGGGGCCGCCCGGATAACCGAGTCCGATCGCACGCGCGACCTTATCAAAAGCCTCTCCGGCCGCGTCATCTCTGGTACGGCCGAGAATCCGGAACTTTCCGTAATCCTCCACGATCACAAGGTGTGTATGCCCGCCCGAGATGATCTCGCACATAAAAGGAGGCTCCAGATCCTTATGCTCGATAAAATTCGCTGCCACATGTCCCTCGATATGATGGACGCCGACCAGCGGCAGGTGTTTCGCCCAGGCTATAGCTTTTGCCTCTGATACGCCGACCAGAAGTGCGCCCACCAGTCCGGGACCATAGGTGACAGCCACAGCATCCAGATCGTCAAACGTAACGCCGGCCTTCTCCAGCGCCATCGTGATGACCTGATCGATTTTTTCTATATGTTTTCTGGATGCGATCTCGGGGACAACGCCGCCGTAGATCGTATGCAGGTCGATCTGCGACGAGATCACATTGGACAGCACTGTGCGTCCGTTCAGCACCACCGATGCAGCCGTCTCATCGCAGCTTGTCTCTATGCCGAGAATGCGGATATCCTTCATCTGTTCATTCTCCTGATCTTTCTTATTTTTCTACCCTTCATCAGGACTGATTTTCATTATTGTCACTCTTCGTCGAAATTCAGCGTGATCGACTTTCCGTCCTCACCGGCCTGCGCCGCCGGGAAGATTTTTTTCACATCCTTCATATACCATTCCGGATGGATCATGGACGGTGAATAATGCGTAAGCCACAGCTGTGCCGGCTTCGCTTCCGCTGCCAGTCTCGCAGCGTCATACATCGTCATATGGCGGTGTTCCTTTGCTTTTTCCAGCTTTTCCGGATCGCCGTACATGCCCTCGCAGATAAACAGATCCGATCCTGCCGCGTGCTCCGCGATCCGCGCGATTGGGCGTGTATCGGTACAGTACGTGACCTTCAGGCCGCGGCGCGGCTTTCCGAGCACCATGTCCGGTGTATACGTCACACCATCAGCCTCGATCGTCTCGCCCTTCTGCAGCGGATTCCAGTATTTCAGCGGTATCTGCTGTGCCTTCGCCCGTTCCGCGTCAAAGCGGCCGGCCCGCTTGATCTCCAGCGAATATCCCAGGCACGGCATGCTGTGCTGCAGCCGGAACGGGGTAATGTGATAACCATGCAGCTCAATCGTCTGATCGTCCACTGCTTCCATCAGCTTTATCTCAAACGGAAGCTCCGGTGCGATGACACGCAGCCCGGAGACGACTCTCTCCAATCCCTTGGGGCCGATGATCGTCAGCGGTTCTGTCCTCTCCGCATTTGCCATGGCCAGAAGGAATCCCGGCAGTCCGCTCACATGATCCGCATGATAATGCGTCAGGCAGATCGTGTCCACGGATTTAAACGACCATGCGTGCTCTTTCATGGTGATCTGGGTACCTTCTCCGCAGTCGATCAGCAGGCTGCTCCCGTTATACCGCGTCAGGAGCGCCGTCAGCCACCTGCCCGGCAGCGGCATCATTCCACCAGTTCCCAGAAGACATACATCCAGCATGCAAACACCTCAGTCCGCCTCACCGCCTCACTGTCTGCGTGCGGATATGGCTTAGTTTCAAAAATAAATATCCCGGCCACCGTTTTACCGACAACCGGGATCATTATATCATACTCCGACAAAAACCGTTTACATTTCACCTGACATATGGATTTGCTGATGAATGAGCTTACCACCGCTGCGTCAAGGACGAGCGAGAGCGGTCGCTCTGTTGCAGATGAAGTATCTGCATGTACGTCAGACGGACCTCACCGCATCCTTCATGGACTTCACGTAATCATAGATCGGCTGTGCCGCATTTTTGCCGTACTGCGCTATGAGCTTCTCGATCGCCGACCCGACAATGACGCCGTCGGCGATCTTCGCCATCTCCGCAGCCTGCGCCGGTGTATTGATACCGAAGCCGATGGCTGCAGGGATCGTGCTGTTTGCCGCACGGACAGCCTTCATGATGGAGCCGAGATCCGTCGTGATCTTCGAGCGCACGCCGGTGACACCCATGGACGAAACCACATACAGGAAGCCCTTTGCATCCGCCGCGATCGTCCGAATCCGTTCCTCCGATGTCGGTGCGATCATGGACACGACATCCACGTGATGCGCCGCCGCGATCCCGGCGCACTCGTCCTTTTCCTCATACGGCATATCCGGAATGATGATGCCGCTGATGCCGACTTCCTCGCATTTGCTGAAAAACTTCTCATACCCGTAAAAATAAACGATATTCAGATAGGTCATAAATACCAGCGGCATATCCGTCTTCGTGCGGAGCCTTGCCACCAGCTCAAACGCATCGTCCGTTGTCGTTCCGGCTTCCAACGAGCGGAGATCCGCCTCCTGGATCACGATGCCCTCGGCGATCGGATCGGAGAAAGGAATGCCGATCTCGATCAGATCCGCGCCCGCGTCACGCATCGCCAGAATATATTCCTCTGTTTTGTCGATGCCCTGGTCCCCGGCTGTGATGAAGGGGATAAAAGCCTTGCCGTTTTTAAATGCATCCTCAATTCTTTTTGCTTCCATGCTCTTTTCCTCCTCAGCTCTCCAGATCGACGGTGATCCCACGATATTTGGCTACGGATGCCACATCCTTGTCGCCACGTCCCGACAGGCAGATGATCATGATCTGATCCTTACTCATCTGCGGCGCAAGCTTCATGGCATAGGCAACAGCGTGCGAACTCTCCAGTGCCGGAATGATGCCCTCTGTCCTGGACAGATATTCAAAAGCATTGACGGCCTCATCATCCGTCACAGGCACATATTCCGCGCGGCCGATGGAATGCAGGTACGCATGCTCCGGACCGATGCCCGGGTAATCCAGACCGGCGGAAATGGAGTACACCTTGTCGATCTGGCCGTAGTCGTTCTGGCAGAAGAGGGACTTCATCCCATGGAAGACGCCCATCTTGCCGGTGGAGATCGTCGCCGCCGTTTCGCCACTGTCAATGCCGCGGCCGGCCGCCTCGCAGCCGATCAGACGTACATTTTTGTCGGGGATAAAATTGTAGAACATGCCCATGGCGTTGGAGCCGCCACCCACGCAGGCGAGAACAGCATCCGGCAGCCGGCCTTCTTTTTCCAGGATCTGTGCGCGCGCCTCCTTCGAGATGACGGACTGGAAATCGCGGACGATCGTCGGGAACGGATGCGGGCCCATCGTCGAACCGATGACGTAATGCGTATCCTCCGTGCGGGAAGCCCACTCACGCATGGCCTCATTGACGGCATCCTTGAGTACCTGCGACCCGGAGGTCACATGGTGAACCTTTGCGCCGAGAAGCTCCATGCGGTATACGTTGAGCTTCTGCCGCTGGCAGTCCTTTTCGCCCATGAAAATCTCGCACTCCATATCCATCAGAGCGGCGACCGTAGCCGTGGCGACACCGTGCTGTCCGGCGCCGGTCTCGGCAATGACACGGGTCTTTCCCATTTTCTTCGCGAGGAGCACCTGGCCCAGGCAGTTATTGATCTTGTGCGCACCGGTGTGGTTCAGATCCTCACGCTTCAAGTAGATCTTCGCGCCGCCGAGATCCTTCGTCATCTTCTCAGCGTAGTACAGGCGGGAAGGACGCCCTGCATAATTATTCAGCAGGTCATTCAGTTCCTTATTAAAGGCCGGATCATTTTTGTAATGATTGTACGCCTCTTCCAGGTGAATCAGCTCGTTCATCAGGGTCTCGGGAACATACTGTCCGCCGAAATCTCCAAATCTTCCCTCAGGGTTTGTCATCTCTTTCTTACCTCCTCTGCGGCTTTTCTCATTTTTTCCGGATCCTTGATCCGGTCTGTCTCCAGTCCGCTGCTCATATCCACGGCAAACGGATGAAATCTGTCGACGGCTTCACCGACGTTTTCCGGTGTCAGCCCGCCGGCCAGGAAATACTCTCTGCCGATATCGCGGATCAGCTTCCAGTCAAAGGTCTGTCCCGTTCCGGCGCCGTTATCCAGAAGGATATAGTCGGCTGCGCTGTGCTCCGCCTTCACCAGATCGGCGGGCGTGCGCACCCTGCAGGCCTGGATCACCGGCGCGATCGTATTCTGGAACGCCATGACGTCACGGAGTTTCCGGATGTAGTATTCGCTCTCATTTCCATGCAGCTGGACGATATCAATGATGCCCTTCTTCAGATAATCTGCGATCTTCTCGTACGGTTCATCAACGAACACGCCGACCGCGCGGATGGACGGATCCAGCATGGCCTTCAGCTCCGCTGCCTTCTCCGGCGGAATGTACCGCCAGAATCTGTCTGTGCAGATGAATCCGATGTAGTCCGGGCGGATCCGGTTCACCGCCTCAATGTCTTCCCTGCGGCGCATGCCGCAGAATTTCATCCGTGTTCCCATGCTTCCTGCTCCCTACACGATCTGGCTGCGGAGCTCATCCAGCATGCCCTTTTTATCGCTGCTCCGCATCAGTGTCTCGCCGATCAGCACGGCGTTCGTGCCGTTCCGATACAGCCGTGCCACATCGTCCGCTGTGCGGATTCCGCTCTCGGAGACAAAAATAATGTCATCCGGCACCATCTTCCGCAGCCGCTCCGAATTCCGGATGTCCACCGTGAAATCCTTCAGATTCCGGTTGTTGACGCCAATGATCTTCGCCCCGGAACGGAGAGCCATCTCCACTTCCTTCTCATCATGTGCCTCCACCAGTGCGGAGAGGCCTACGCTCTCGGCGATGTTCCTGTACTCCGTCAGCTCCTGTTCATCCAGGATCGCACAGATCAGGAGCACGGCCGATGCGCCGAGTGTCCTCGCCTGCCAGATCATATACGGTGACACCGTGAAATCCTTTCGCAGGACCGGAATCGTCACATGCGCTGCGATTTCCTTCAGATACTGATCGGATCCCTGAAACCATTTGGGCTCTGTCAGACAGGAGATGGCGGATGCGCCTGCTTTCTGATAAGCCTCCGCGATCTGCAGATACGGGAAGTCCGGCGCGATCAGGCCTTTGGAAGGCGATGCCTTCTTGACCTCCGTGATAAAGCTGATGCCGGGCGCCGCCAGTGCTTTTTCAAACGGAAAACCCGTCCCGCCGCCCAGGGCTTCAGCCGCATCGCGCATCTCCTCTTCCGGTATTTTCTTTTCTGCCTCGCTCACGCGATAACGCGCGTAATCTGCAAGCTCATCAAGAATGTTCATGTCTGCTGTCTCCTGTACGTGATTCCGCAAATACTGGTTCATAAATAAAGCTTATCAGCTTTTATCCGTTAGCTGCATTTTCTGTATGATACGTCACAGCTGTGAAAACGTTGTGTCATCTGCTGAAGCTCTGTGTCAGTTGTGTACATTACATCAGTTGCAGGAAAGTTCAGCGATTCGAAGCCTCAATGTACTCTTTCATTTTCTTAGCTGCCGCGCCGCTGTCGATGAGTTTCCCGGCCTTCTTCACGCCGTCGGCGATCGTCTCCGCAGCGCCGGCCACATAGAGGGCCGCACCGGCGTTCAGCATGACAATATTTTTCTTCGTGCCGCCGATCGTGCCGTCGAGAATGCCTTTGGTGATCTCCGCGTTCTCCTCGGGTGTTCCGCCGACGATCTCGCTCTTCTCACCGCGCGTCAGGCCGAAATCCTCCGGACTGATCACCGTCGTCCTGTAATATCCGTTGCGGAGCTCGCAGACGGTCGTCGGTGCGGAAGCTGAGATCTCATCCATTTTGTCCTGTCCGTAGACAACCAGCGCTCTCTTCACGCCGAGCTTGTCGAGAACCTTGGCGATCGGCTCGACGAGGTATTCGTCGTAAACACCGAGCAGGAAATATTCCGGATTGGCCGGGTTCGTGAGCGGTCCGAGGATATTGAAAACGGTCCGGAAACCGAGCTCTTTGCGGATCGGTCCCACATATTTCATGGCCGCGTGATATTTCTGTGCGAACAGGAAGCACATGCCGACATCCTGCAGCATGGAAAGTGCCTTCTCAGGATCCTGCACGATATTGACACCGAGCGCTTCCTGGCAGTCTGCCGTTCCGGAGCTGGAGGATGCCGCCCGGTTGCCGTGCTTGGCAACCTTAACGCCCGCCGACGCGATCACGAAGGCTGAGGTCGTGGAAATGTTGAAGGAATGAGAACCGTCTCCGCCGGTACCCACGATCTCGAGGACTTCCATGCCCGGATGCTTCACCGGTGTCGCCTGCTCCCGCATGGCCTTTGCACATCCGGAAATCTCATCGATCGTCTCGGCCTTTGTCGACTTGGTAGTGAGAGCAGCCAGAAACGCCGCATTCTGCGTAGCTGTCGTCTGGCCGGTCATGATCTCTTTCATCACCTGATAAGCTTCATCATATGTCAGGTCACCCTTGTTTACGATCTTTACAATGGCTTCTTTAATCATGGTAAAACTCCTTTCGCCGGCATATGCCGGAATATTTGTCTGTTCATCCGATCTGCTTCTTCAGGCAGCCCATCAATTCTGGTATCACAGGCCGACACTTCTTTTCGTTTGCTGAGTGCATCCTCAGCCCTGTAATTCTGATAAACGCTTCAGCTCTCCAGCAGCCCTGCGATATGCAGGAAGTTGGTCAGTATCTGTTTTCCATCCGGTGTCATGATGGATTCCGGATGGAACTGAAGTCCGTAAATTTTCTTCTCATCATTTCCGACGGCCATCACCTCGCCGTCATCGGATTCCGCGATCTCCTTCAGATCCGGCGGCAGCGTGCTGCTCTTCACCGCGAGGGAGTGATAGCGTCCGGCTTTGATCTCCGGTTTCATTCCTTTAAAAAGAGGACTTGTGGTATCCAGTTTTACCTCTGACTGCATGCCGTGCATCAGATGAGCTGCGTACGTGACAGTCGCGCCGGAGGCTTCGCAGATGGCCTGATGGCCGAGGCATACGCCGAACAGCGGGATCTCGCCGCCGAACGTCCGCACCGCATCCTCGCAGACACCGGCATCCGCCGGACGGCCGGGGCCCGGGGAGAGGATAATGCACGACGGGTGCATCGCACGGATCTCTTCGATTGTTTTTTCATCGTTCCGTATGACCGTGATGTCCGGATCCAGCGATCCGATCAGCTGATACAGGTTAAAGGAAAAGCTGTCGTAATTATCGATCA
This sequence comes from uncultured Eubacteriales bacterium, assembly GCA_900318405.1. GTDB lineage: Bacteria > Bacillota > Clostridia > Lachnospirales > Lachnospiraceae > Bilifractor. Next base: position 13,075 of record ONKP01000022.1, read on the forward strand.
GAAGAATCATTCGTCTGCCTCCTCTGCCTGATGCAGTGCCTCAACAACGGCCTTCGCCTTGTTGATGCATTCCTGATACTCTCTCTCCGGCACGCTGTCCGCGACAATGCCTGCGCCCGACCGTACAAACACCTTTCCGTTTCGCTTGAAGGCCAGCCGGATGGCGATGCACACATCGAGGTTACCGGTGAAGTCGATGTAACCGATGGCGCCGCCGTAGATCCCGCGGTGATCATTCTCCATCTCGTTGATCAGCTCGCAGGCCCTGAACTTGGGTGCGCCGGAAAGCGTTCCGGCCGGCAGTACGGAGTCCACGGCATCGATGGCATCCTTGTCGTCCCGGAGGATTCCCTTCACCTCGGAGCCGATGTGCATGACGTGCGAGTAACGAAGGATGTCCATGTATCGCTCTACTTCCACGGATCCGAATCTGCAGAGCCTGCCGAGATCATTTCTTCCCAGATCAACCAGCATGTTGTGCTCCGCGCATTCCTTTTTGTCCTTCAGGAGTCCGTCACTGAGCGCCTGATCCTCCTCCGGCGTATTGCCTCTCGGCCTCGTGCCCGCCAGCGGAAATGTGCGGATCTCGCGGTTCTGGACCTTCACCAGCGTCTCCGGCGAAGCACCCGCGATCTCCACATCATCGCCCGAGAAGTAAAACATATACGGCGACGGATTCGTGGTCCTGAGCACGCGGTAGGTATCGAGCAGGCTTCCCTCGTACGGAGCGATCATCGGATTGGAGAACACCAGCTGAAAAATATCGCCCTCGCGGATGTAGTGTTTGATCTTCTCCACTCTCCTGCAATACTCTTCTTTCGAGAATGCTGGCTTCAGTTCCCCGAGCAGATGTCCCTTCTTCACCTGCTTCGGTTTTCCGAAGCGCACCAGATTTTCCATCTCGTTCAGCGTCAGGATCGCTTTGTTGTACTCCGTCTCGAGATCGTCTGTATGGATGTTCGCGATCAGGATGATCTTCTGATGGAAATTATCATAGGCGATCAGCTTGTCGAAGAGCATCAGGTTGACGTCATCGAATTTTTCCTCATCCGGTGCATCGAGTTTCAGCGTCGGCTCCCCGTACTGGATGTAATCGTAGGAAAAATAACCGACCAGTCCGGAGGTAAGTGTCGGCATGCCTTCGATGCGCGGCGACCTGTTTTCATTCACCACCTGACGGATATAGATGCCGGGGTGATCGGTGTGCTGCGTGATCCTGCTGCCGCCGGTAACAACGGTGAGTTCATGATTTTTGCAGGAGATCTCGAGGGACGGATCATAGCCGAGAAATGTATATCGGCCCCACTGCCGGCTGTCCTCAACGGATTCAAGCAGGAAACAGTGGCTGCTCACATTCTGCAGCGCACGTAGTGTTTCCACAGGAGTCCTGATGTCGGCAAAGATTTCGCGGGTGACAGGGATGCGTCTGTAATCGCCTGTCGCGGCAACTTTCTGTACTTCTTCCAGGGTTGTGTTCTTCATTTGCTCTCCTTTCCAGATTGAGGATGGTGTGCAAGTCCGACTTCGCCGGACACAAAAATACCCTTGACAGAAAAACAATCTGATTTTCTGTCAAGGGCGAGTCTTCAATAAAACCCGTGGTGCCACCTTGATTCATGCAGATGCACGCACTTATGAGATACCATCATATCTCCGGCAGGATAACGGATGCCTTCCGTCACGTATACTTGAACCAGATATTTACCGGTTCGTTCCCCATGCCCTCTGTGGTCCATTTGCGGATATGCATACTGCCCGGCTCTCACCTGCCCGGACTCTCTGGGAGCGCTCTGTCCGCTTTATCTCCACTTCATCGGTTTGTTGTATATTCAATTTTGTTATCCACATTAAAGCACTGTCAAAAGTGGCTGTCAAGCCACTATTTTCGCAATTTTCATTCTTTGAGGTATATAGGATTTCCGGATAAAAGATGCTTGTATCTCTGAATTGATCTTTGCAATGTTATCGCTATTTTTATCACAATGCGTTCGGAACGAATGCCTGTTTACGCGGAACAGAAACCATAATTTTGCATAAAAAAAATACCAGAACCCCTCTGATACATGGAATTCTGGTACTTCGTTGTTAGTATTATGGATAAAAATGCTGAAATGAAAAGCCGTCAGGGTGCTGTCTGCCGGTGGTAGTCACGCACCCAGGTATTCAGTGCTTCATCGATATTCGCCGGTGTTTTTTTTACCGGGATGTTCTCCACGCTGCTCACGATCTCTGCCCTGGTAACAGTATCGGTTCCAAGTCTGTCCGCCAGATCGTCAAATGCCTCCCTGCCGCGGCTGATCAGCACGCAGCACAGATAGTCACGGAGGATTTCATTAGAACGCAAAAGATTATACGCTCTTTTCATGCATCCGCAGGCTTCGTCAAACTGGAAAAGTCTGGCATACGCCACGCCCATGTTGTGCCACACAGCGCCGCAGAGTACGGCTGTACGATCATCAGCAGCCATACTGTCTTCCTGCGCATCATCTGCAGTCACAGTATCTGTGTTCAGATCGTATGCTGTTCCCGCATTCTCCGTCTTACTGTCCGGCTCATTGTCCACACCTGCCCTGTCTGTGTCTGCGCTGTCTCCGTCTGTTGCAGCGTCGGCACTTTCCGTCTTTATGTCTGATGTGATACCCGTGCTTTCTGCCATGGCCGCTGACGACGCAGTTTCCTCTGTTGCTGAACCATCAGCCGTAATCTCTGTCATTCCCTGCGCATCCGGGTCAGCATCTTCTTCTGCAGTTGTTCTTTCAGAGGATTCTTCACCTGCAGTATTTTCTTCTGCGGATATTTCTATCGCAGCATCCACTGCGGACACCTCATCGGCATTCGCATTATCCGCTGTCAGATCTGACGCTGTTTCATTCACCGCTGCATCTGAATTCGTACCTGCAGGGCCCGATACTTCGTTCTCTGTATTTTCCGATGTCGTACCAGCTGCCACAATGTCTGTATCTGTTTCGGTTTCTTTAGCCACTGTATCCACTGCTGCATCCATACCTGCGGAGTCCGATACTTCTGCGCCCATACCTGTGGGGTCCGAACCTTCTGCTTCTGTATCCGAAACTGCTGTATCCGCAGCTGTCGCATCCGTAGCTGTCGGACCGGCGGCTTCTGCTTTCTCTGCCGATGTATCCGCATCTGTTGTCCTCTCAGCTGTCATGTCAGCAGTTCCCGTATCTGTCTCAGATTTACCGGAAACAGTTTCCATGTACGGCTTCAGGCGGCCCTCTTCTTCCTCATCCCGGAGGATACGCTTGTAGATCTGCAGTGCCCGGGTGTACTTCTCATAACCAATGAGCGTGTCGGCGCGGCGCTTCATGCGTTCGCCGGCGGACATACGGCGGAGTCCGGCAATCTCCTCCCGGAAGGCCTGACGGTCCGGCACGTAGATCCAGCTGATCTCCGCGTTGAGCACATAGATCAGACGGCTGAGCACGCTGCCGCTGTCCGATTCGCTCTCCTTTTCCGTTTTGCTCTCTGTTCTGTTCTCTGTTTTGTTCTCTGTTATGCTCTCTGTTCTGTTCTCTGTTTTGTTTTCTGCTTTGCTTTCCGTTCTGCCTTCTGCTGCACGCTCCGCTTCAGCTTCCGCACTGTCCTGCTTCCCATTGACCCCGTCAATGCCGGCGATGAAGGCTTTCTCGTCAGCAGGCTCGTCTTCCTCACGCCCGCTGCTCATGATGCGGTCCATCCGGTCCGCCAGATCGGGAAGCTGCAGCTCTCCGCGGATCCAGTCCGTCAGCGTCGTATCGAAAAAGGCATCGTCCACGAGCGCAAGATTGTGGTCCACAAACCAGCACAGCTCCTCAATGGAGTAGAGATAGCGGTTGATATCCTCGATATAATACGGCTCATCCGCCCGCTTTACCTGGCAGAGAATAATTTTGCTGCTCATGCTTTCAGCCCTCCAGAACTTCCTTCCACACCTGTCCGCCCGACGGATACAGATCACCGAAACCGAGATCCTCCGCCTCGATCACACAGCGTCCCGGCGCTTCATAGGTCACGTGCAGACCGATGCGCGTCGTTCCCACCGGACGTTTCGACTGATCCAGATCCGTCAGCTCCATGCGCACCAGCGAAGCGGCGGATGAACCCATGGCGCTGACCTGAAACGTCAGAACCGGCTCACCCTCCAGGATGCACTCGCATTTTTTATCGACTTCATACCAGCTCACACCTGCCGTCACCAGCGGATAATAGGTCTCCTGGCCCTGAATGATCATCTGCATGCCCAGATTGGTGCGGACCATATCTCTGCCGATGTAGAGATAGTCCTGCAGACGCTTTTTCAGCGTTTTTTCCCGTGCCGCACAGCAGGCGCCGCGCGCATACAGATTGTCGACAATGAAAGCCTTGCGGCCGCCGCGCAGCAGCAGGGAAGTCGACTTCACCGCCCAGCTTCTGTCAAAGGTCTCACCCTGCAGGAACACCGATGTATAGATATTCTGCCTGAGGGAAGCCTGGATCATATTGCTGAACTGTTCATCCCAGCTGTCCGCTTCTCCCCGCAGCGTGATGGTGACGCCCTCTTCGCAGGTCACGGAGACGGGCCGCGTCTGCCGGTTGAGAGAAAGCGATGTGAACGTGATACGTTTCCCATCGAAATCAAAAAATCCGACGCTCCGGTTCCAGAGCTCTTCTTTCTGGTACAGCGTATAGTAATAAAAGCTCTCGTCGTAGTCCTGCAGAAATCCCTTTCCGTCACCGAGATCAAGCTCCCGGAATACGATTCTGATAGCAGAGACGATCGGGCGTGTGAGATGCGGCACCGTGATCGTCAGCCCTGTGATCTGGTTCCCCGTATCCGTGCCCAGCGTGGCCAGCGCCTTCTTCAGGATCTCTGCCGTCTGGAGTCCCAGCTCCTCCGTGCGCGTCTCCCGCTCGCTGAATGGCGTGTCGTCATCGTAGTCCATCTCATCCAGTTCTTCCAGAATGTCGCGGAATGACGCCGTTTCATTGCCGATCTTCAGCGGTGCCGTCACCGTGTTGTCCGTTGCCTGCTCGTAATAGCAGATCTGCGGATGTTCACCGTTCAGATCTATGCCGACATTCAGTCTTCGCTCTGCATTACTCATCCGAAACTCCTATGCAATCCTGTAAACTCTGTTATCTGCTGCAGCAATCACGTATCCGTCAGATCGTGTGCAGCAGTCCTGCCGTCTGCGCTTCCTGCCGCAGGTAAATATTCATCGCATCCTCCAGCGCATCCATATCGCTCAGGTCGCGCGCCTCCAGCATGCGGTTGAGCAGCCGGTATTTGGTGCTGCCCGTCGTATCCATATCCACCAGAGAGATCTCAAAGGAATCCGTGTTGGTCGTCCCGCTGTCATCCGTGATGCTCAGGTAATACGTTAATTTTTCTCCGTAGAACAGCAGAAATTCCTTCGAAAAAATACCATGGTACACGTTTCTCATCGGCTCCGATACCCATTCGCCGGACGCGTCATCCGCCTCCGACAGACGGTAATGGATCGTCAGATGATCGGAGGGATCCGCCTGCTGCTCGATAAAGATCTTGTCCTCGATCTGGTAGGCCTGTGTCAGGTCCTTCGGCAGATCTCTGAAGAAATCAAACCGGCAGCCCTTTGCATCCATCTCGGCGAGAAGCCTCCGGCAGAGCGCTCTTCTGGAATCGGTGAGACTTCCCAGCCCTGCATAGTATTTCAACAGTGCCAGTTTGCAGATCGTATACGTCAGCTCGCCCTTCTGAACGGCAGATTCCAGGATGATCATCGTCTCTCCCGTCATCGGCCTGTCACCGAGGAAGTAATAGTCCGACAGGTAAGCCAGAAAAGCATAGACGACCTCCCGTCTCCCTCCGGTGCGCAGAACGCTCTTCAGGACTGCCGTCTCATCATCCGGGAACTGATGCGTCTCTACCGAACGGAGAAGAATCCGCTCGCCCAGTGCCGTCGTCCGGAGTCCCTCCGCGCGCGCCCGTTTCCACAGCCGGCAGAGATCCTGCAGAGATCCGTCATATTTTTCCAGAAGAAAGCGCAGAATATCCCTGTCTGCCAGTCCGTTTCTGAACACCTGCCAGGCAGCGTACACCAGCGTATCGCTCCCGACGCGCCTGTCGGAACCGGCCATATGGTCCGTGATTTCCTTCAAAACGGGCAGCGGTATATCCTCTGTCCCGTATTTTCTGATCACGCGCCAGGCGTCCTCATATCTCTCCTGACACGTCAGCACCTTAACCGTTCCCGCCTTATCGGCTTCCGCACAGAGCTCCAGCTCCGACGGTCTGATCACGTCCGCCGTGAGAGCCGCTCTGTCCTGCTCCCCGTCCCAGGCGATCAGTTTTTTCCTCAGGATACGGCGGTAGTCATCGGTAAAAGCATCGTTGCGCGACGCAGCCCGGCAGGCCGCCACTGTGTCGGCGTTGATATCCATCTGAAAGGCCTTTTCACGGCATACACAGAGCTCCGCACCCGGATCATCAATGCCGGCCTCCAGGATGGCTTTTGCGCTCTCCCGCTCGTCAAAGAGGCGTTTCTGCTCATAGGGCACTGTGACGGCATAGCGCCGCTGACTGACGTCCTCAAACAGGATGCACTCATCATCTGTGTACATGGGCACATAGGCCACACCGTCACGCACGGGCGCCGATGACTCACGTTTCATCGCCGTGCCGCTCACGACAACACGGCGGATCGCAGGATCTGCCACGGTTATTTTTCTCATGAAGAGAACAGCCGACAGCAGGGCTGCTGTCTTCTCATCGCGGGGCGGCATGAAAAATTCACGGTAAAGGATCGCGTAGTTAACGTCGATTCTGCGCTTCTCCAGTGCCCTCTCGGCGAACGCCCGGATGCTGTCGATATAGTTCTGATAGCTGGTCTCATCCTGCTTCCTGTGCAGAATGATGCTCGCATAGAGCAGTGCTCTCCTGTTCTCACCCAGCGTATTGTTCGTGGCGAAATACATCTTGATCGGGAGAGGAAGTTCTTCCTCCGCCGGCTGATGATACGTCTCCATGTAATACTCGTACAGTCTCGTCACGCGGATGTCGCGCTCGACAGCTCTGGCGTACCAGCGGAAATTGGAAGGTGCTATCGGATTGCCCTTGATGGCCATCTTGCAGATGGCCTCCAGGACCTCATCATCGCTGTACTTCTCATAGCTCTTTGTGAGCAGGCGGAAAAGCAGCGGATGGTAGTTTTTCATGTTGCCGCAGAGGAACGCCGTGCGCTGGATCAGTTCATGCGTCATCAGTCCGTTTTCCGCTCCGAAGCTGAGGACATGGATCATAAAATCTGACAGGCGGCGCAGCAGCGTCTCCTCGGAAGCCAGCAGTGTCCATGCGTCCAGGTACAGGAACGGGCTGCTGCAGCCGGCGAGATAGCAGTTCTCATATGCCTGCATCAGATCCGCGGAAGAGATCTGCGAAAGATCCTCTTCGTCATGATACAGCCGGAGCAGCAGGTAATTCTGCGGATTCCGGGCGCTGTATTTGCGGAGCGTCGGCAGAATATCCGCTTTTTCTCTGGGAAGAAGCTCCACGCGCTTTGCGAGGTACAGATACATGGCGCGCAGCTCGTCGGAGCGGGTCCTGACGGAGCCGTCGCGGAAGGGCCAGAGTGCCTCGATCGCTTTTGCGTTGTCACCCCGCGTATATTCAATATATGCCTTATAAAGCATCGCCCAAGGGTCTGACGGATCAGCCTCGAGCATTTCTCCGACGGTGAGCATGGAGCTCTCCAGCCAGGATGGCTGATCCAGGATGTGCAGCTGCAGATTAAGATAATCTCGCAGCAGCCAGGCGATGCGGCGTGCGCGCACGATCTGCGGACGGATCTCCGACGCCGGCTGGGCAGAGGCTTCGATCTGATACTCCAGCACCTGATGGGCGCTACGGATGCGGATTTTTCCGAAAGAACGGCCTTCCCCCAGGTTTTCCTTATGAACCACATATTCCAGGCCATACACGCCGCCGATGAAATCGTCCCCGGTGACGATCTTCCGGTCTACTTCCAGAAAGCTTCCCTCGGTCTCCACTTCGAGCCGTATGTAGCCCCAGGTGCTCCGGTAGACAAACAGCGTGTCCTTCTGTGACGCGTCGAGGTGGTATACCGCCTTTTCCTGCTTGTCCGTGCTGATCTCCACGGGCTCTTTCTTGCCTGTCGCGACGAGGAACTCTTCCAGATTCTGGTAGGTGACCGGATTGGCAGACATGCCCCTGTACAGTGCCAGATACTGCCGGTTGTTCCCGTTCAGAACGCCGGGAAAATCCGGGTCCGTAAAGAGGCGGAATCCCTCCCGCATGCTGCGCTGACACACTCTGGAAAAATCATCGAGTGTGCGTACATCGCCGAACCGGCCGTTCTCCTGTACGTCCGTGATCTCGATGTCTGCCGGCACCGTGTACTCCGAGAGATTGCTGCGCACCAGAATGTCCGCATGAATTTTTTCTCCCGCGCTGAGGCCGGTAGTGCCAATGGTAAACCGGATCTCGCAGTTTCTCCCCTCGAACTCATCCTTCTCGAAGGTGATCCGCCCGCTGTCCGACAATACTTTCCCGAAAATCAGGCTCCCGTCCTCTGCGCGGATGGTGAAACCCGCATCCGCGGTTTCTCCGGCGCAGATTTTCAGCGAAATGCTCTCCGGAGAAGCGATCATCTGCGGAAGACGATAGACATATCCTGCTCTGACTGTTCTTTGTCCGTTCAAAATACTCACCCTGTCTGTGAAAAATCGTTGTACTGCCTGTCTGATTATACCGCAGCCCGTAATTCATCGCAACGCGTGCGGGTTCTCGACGATGAGGCCGCTGCGGTACGCGTACAGCAGTTCCTTCAGGCTGCTGATCCGCTCGCGCAATTTTCTGCCGGTATCCGTGTCGCGGATCATAATCCTCTCGGGCGCGTTCATGGAGATGATGCGGTCGTTGTGAATATCCGTCTCGTTCTTCACGGCATCTTCTATGGACGTAAACGGTTCATGCGCCACGAGATTCATGCCGTAGGAATTATACGTGAGTGTGTAGCCCGCGATACCTGTCTGCTTCTGGTATGCCTTCGAAAATCCTCCGTCGATGATCAGCACCTTGCCGCCGCACTTGGCAGGGCTCTCACCTCTGCTCTGCAGCACCGGCACATGACCGTTGACGATATGCGCATCCGTCCCGAGTCCGAATTCCGCGAGCACACGGTTCATGACCTCTTCGTTGTCCAGCAGCTGATAGTACGGGTTCTTCGTCTCGACGTGCGTCTCCTTCTCAGCGATAAAATACCGCTCGAACGTCGTCATTTTATTTTTGCCGAAAAGCGGTGACATCGGGCTGCACCAGATCCAGTAGATGATGTCGCGTCCCTTCTGTCTCTCCTCCTCGTCCGTGGAGAAAAATGCACGGCGCACGTATTTCTCCAGCTCATCGTACAGCTTTCTGCCGGCGAACTTCTGCCCGTAGACCTCCACCTTCTCGAAATTGCCGTCGCGGTCGAGCGGAATGCAGCCATGATAGAGGAGATTGTTGTTGTACACCAGGTAGAGGCTGCCCTTGTTCAGAAGGAACTGCATGTGCGTCTGCAGCTTCTCACACTGCTGAAACGCACTCTGCATGCGCTCCATCACGTTTTCCTCCGCCTCCGTCAGCCGGTAGGGATCGGCGGGATCGATGGTGGGAAAACTGGTGTCGAGCAGCCTGTATGTCTTTCCGTCGAGTGTGATCGTTCCCTTCTCATAATCGATGCGGTCAAGCAGCATCCGGGATTCCATGTGGAATTCAGGGCGCCGGCGGAACAGCTGCCCCTCCAGCTTGAACTGGATGATGGCGATGGCCTTGTGCATCTTCATATTGAGGAGCGTCTCGCTGTCCGTGTCCTGCTCATGCCCCTTGATCCGGAAAAGCGTGCAGGGATCGTCCCGGTACGCATCCATGGCAAAGGTGGCGAGCGGAAGCATGTTGATGCCGTAGCCGTCCTCAAGGATGTTGAAATTGCCGTAACGCGCCTGGATCCGCAGCACAGTGGCTATGCACTCCAGCGACCCGGCGGCGGCACCCATCCACGTGATGTCATGGTTTCCCCAGCAGATGTCGAGGGAGTGATAGCGAAGCAGCCGGTCCATGATCTTGTCCGGTCCGGGTCCGCGGTCGTAGATATCGCCGAGGATATGCAGGTGATCGACGACGAGGCGCTGGATCAGGTGGCTGAGCGCGACGATCAGCTCCTCTGCCCGGTCAACCTCGATGATCGTGTCTATGATCGCGTTGTAATACGCTTCCTTCTCGGTAACCTCGGGCTTTTCCGTGATCAGTTCCTCGATGACATAGGCGAATTCCTTCGGCATCGCCTTGCGCACCTTGGAACGGGTGTACTTGGAGGCCACCCGCTTGCAGATCTCAATGAGACGATACAGGGTAATCCTGTACCAGTCCACCATGTTTTTCTCCGTGCGACGGATGATATCCATTTTTTCCCGCGGATAGTAGATCAGCGTGGCCAGCATATTTTTGTCCGCTTCGGAGAGCGTGCGGCCGAAGACATCGTTGATCTTCATCTTCACGGCGCCGGATCCGTTCTTCAGCACGTGGATAAACGCCTCGTATTCGCCGTGAATATCCGTGATGAAATGCTCGGTGCCCTTCGGCAGGTTGAGTATGGCCTCCAGGTTGATGATCTCCGTCGACGCTTCGGCGATGGTCGGATAGATCTCAGCCAGCGTTCTCAGATATCTCATTTCCTGCGGATCGCTGATATTGTTAAAATTCTGTACTGTGACGCGTTCTTCACTTTCCCCAAAAAATGTCTGCGTATTATTCTGCATGGTTCTCCCCAAAGCTGTATACTGTGTACTCATTTCACAAACCCGCTGCCGTATCGGCCTGCGCGTCACTGTTCGCTCTTTGCCAGCCACCGTCACCCATGGAGACTTTCAGTCTCGAGCCGGAAGTCTCTGTGTGTTCCGTGGCTCTGACAGCATCTGAGCTGTCATACCCCGGCGGACATCCTGTGTCATGAAGGATTCCCCGGTCGTATCTCGAAGAAATGGCAGAATCCGATCCCGGCTGTGTCCAGGTAAGCAGGTTCCCCGCTCCACCCGTCCGCAATGATCAGGTACCGCCGCCGCAGGGGCTTCCTGTTGCGCGCCGTGCTCACCACCTCCGTCATGCCGCAGCAGATGACGTGATGATCCCCGTACACCGGATGGTGTCTCAGTTCGATGTAGAGGAGACTGCCCCTTCTCAGGGCGTCCGTGAAGCTCCCGGCGGATATTGGCTGATGAAAAATAACGTGAGCGCGGATGCCGTAGTGATACATTACCGCGCGGAGATATTCGCCGCAGCGAAGGTCCTGCGTTCCGCCGAAATGATGCAGGAAATCCATATTCCAGTATATCCCGTGCCTCTGTCCGATGCGCGCAGCCGTGGTAAACACTTCCTGCACATGCTCCTGCTGCCATTTCCGGCTGTCTCCGCCGGCAGCTGACAGCGTCAGGATTGCGTTGGTCACAGAGACCGGACCGCAGTGACGTTTGTAGCCGCGGCCCAGACCGGCGAACATGTCCGTTGTGGTGTACGCCATATATGGTTCCCAGGAATTCCAAACCTTGCGAACCTCAAACGGGACGCCCGTTTTCGCCTGTGCGTCCGCGGCAGGATCATGGATCGGCCGGGGATTGATTTTCTTCGTTTTTCGCAGCATAAATATATCCTTCTGTTTATCGTGTATGTGTAATACGGTCAACAGCTTCCACGGCGATCCCGAATTACCCAGATACAAAGAGTCTTTGTGTATTTGCCAACACTTGTATAAATCTGCGCGCCTCTGGCATGCGACGGACTTATACAACAATTCTACCACAGCTGCCAAAGTTGCTCTATCTTTTTAACACACTGGTTCGGAAATGTATGCTATTATTTAAGTATCTGAGCCGCAGGTCATATCCGTCATGCGGAAATGGCGGCAGTTTACCGTTATGCAGCTTTGCGCTGCACACAGCCTGATACTTCAGGTAAGAGGAGGATTTGCATATGGGTGTACTGCTTATCATCATTCTGATCATTGTCATCTGGATCCTGGCCGCCAATTTCCGGGTGGTGCCGCAGGCAAACGCGTACGTCATCGAGCACCTCGGCAAATATAAGACGACATGGGGCGCCGGCCTGCATATCAAGGCACCTTTCATCGAGCGGATTGCAGCCAAAGTGTCCCTGAAGGAGCAGGTTCTTGACTTCCCGCCGCAGCCCGTCATCACCAAGGATAACGTGACGATGCAGATCGATTCCGTTGTCTTCTGCTATGTATTCGATCCCCGCCTGTTTACCTACGGCGTGGAAAATCCGGTGGCAGGCCTTCAGAATCTCTCGGCGACAACGCTCCGCAATATCATCGGAGAGATGGAGCTCGACCAGACACTGACCAGTCGCGACCAGATCAATACACGCCTGCAGGCGGTGCTCGACCAGGCGACCGATCCCTGGGGCATCAAGGTCACCCGTGTGGAGATCAAAAATATTCAGCCTCCGAAGGAAATCGAGGAGGTCATGACCAAGCAGATGCGCGCCGAGCGTGAACGCCGCCAGACTGTACTCGAGGCGCAGGCGCATCAGGAAGCTGTTGTCAGCCGTGCCGAGGGTGATAAAAAAGCGAAGATCCTCGCCGCCGAGGCTGAGAGGGACGCACAGATTTCCCTGGCGGAAGGCCGTGCGAAATCCATCTCTCTCGTTTACCAGGCTGAGGCAGATGGTCTGCGCGCACTGAAAGATGCGAACATCGATGAATCCGTGCTGCGCCTGAAAGGCATTGAGGCACTGAAGACCGTATCGGACGGCCGCGCCACAAAGATCTATATGCCGAGCGACCTGACCAATGTCATCTCCAGTCTCGGACTTGCCTCAGAGGCACTGGGCATCGGTGATGCGATACCAATTGACAAAACGGCCAAACCGGTACCGCCGAAACCCGTCGATCCCTGCCTGAGCAGCGAATCCAGCGAGGCAACGCTGAACGCCGCGGCAACAGGTGCTGCCATTGAATCCGACGTGGAGCATCAGGCTGCAGAAAAGAACTGAATGGGAAAGGGCTGTGAAGAAATGTTTTGCATTTCTTCACAGCCCTTTTTATGTTTTTACATCTTTGGTTCTATGATCCTCATATCCAAAAATACAGATGCTTCCAACCTGCAACCATCTGCTGCGGATGGAGTCATCTGTATTCCGGACTATTATGAATCTGGTTGAGTTTACGCCTTGCCTTCCTGTGCCAGCTGGTCGTTCAGGATATCCAGAATATCATACACATCGAGGCCATGCGTCATGCACGCCTCCGCCAGCGTCTCCATTGTGGACACACCGCAGCCGATGCAGTGCAGTCCCGCACTCATCATGACCGGAACGAGAGAAGGATATGTCTGAACGATATCGCCCACGATCATATCCGGCTTGATCAGGGTATCCGATGCACCCATAAATGCCTCCATATCTTCCTGCACGGATTTGATCTGTGCAATGCCGAAATACTTGACCAGAACATCCAGTACATTTTTTGACAGATATGCCGGGAATGTCGGACCAATGTGCATATGCTTCACATCCAGGTAGAGAAGCGACAGCAGAACGATCGTATCCTTCTGATCATGCCATGCCAGGTCATAGACCACCGGCAGCTGGTTCAGATTATCCAGACCGAGCTTGTCCTTGAGCGCCAGCAGGAACTGAATGATCGAGTAGACGTCGCTCAGCTGTCCTGCGTCAATGATCCGCGGCATACCGGCGACCGTCGTCTCATCATCCGTCTTCAGGAAGCGGTATTTCAGCGAACCGGCTGTAAGGATCAGTGCGTCATCCGGCATGGCCTTGACAATGTCGGTGTAATAGCTGCGCGTCTTCGCGCGTCCGTCACTGCCTGCCAGTACAAAAATTTTGGAAACGGATCCCGTTCTGACAGCGTCAGCCATCTGGTCGAGCAGCTTCATCAGCTGATCATGACCGTAGCCGCCGGCAATCTTTCCGCCGTCCACGGCATGCGGAAGCTCGCATTTTTTCGCCATTTCGATCACAGGAGAAAAATCTCTCCGGCCGTCCGCATCAGCCGAAATATGCACGGTTCCCGGATACCCGGCTGTTCCCGTCGTGAAAAATCTTTCGAGAAGATCGCTCTTCGGCGGTACGATATCTGCGCCCGTCATGATCACCGGTCCGTTAAAGTGTTCAAAGTCCGTCTTCTGCTGCCACCAGGCCCCGCCGTAATTGCCGGCCAGATTGCCATAGGCCTTCAGTTTCGGATAAAACGCCGCCGGCATCATATCGCTGTATGTATACACGTCCACGCCCTGCTCCGCTGCCTGTGCAAGCACCTGATCCAGCACATGCAGATCATCTCCGGCAACGAGGATAGCCGGACGGTTTCCGACGCCTGCGGAAATTTTTCCTGCCGCCGGATGACCGAATGCCTCTGTCTGCGCGCGGTCGAGCAGATCCATGCCGCGCACGCCGTAGCGTCCCGTCTCCATCACCAGTGCAAGCAGGCTGCCGCCCGTCATCGTCTCATCGAGCGTCTGAGAAAGCGCCCGCTGGATAAAGGAATCGACATCCGGATCATTTTTACCAAGTTCGTTGGCACGGTTATTCATCACTGCCAGTCCCTTGACGCCGTAGGTGATCAGCTCGCGGAAGCTGCGGATATCGTCATCGCGTGTAGCCATCACGCCCACATCCTTCGCGTGCGCCTTCTCCGCAAAGCTTTCCCGGCTTCCGGTCCAGGTGGCTGCATCCGGCAGTCCGTCCTGTTTGCTCAGCCGACCGATCAGACCATCCCTCGCAGCGAGCGTCTTCTCCACGCTGTCAGCCAGCATTTCCGTATCAAAGTTGGCATCTGTCACCGTCATGCAGAGGTTTTCTGTGACCAGACGGTTCACCTCAGCCGGTATCTCCGTTTTCTGGCGGCGCAGACGCGTAGTCACCGCCGAGATGCCCTTCGTAACATAGATCAGCAGGTCCTGCATGGCGGCAGTATCCGCTTTTTTCCCGCACATGCCGGTGCGGGTGCATCCGGTGCCCGCCATGGTTTCCTGGCACTGATAGCAGAACATCGCATTCTGATTTTCCATATATGTATAAGTCCTCCGTTCTGTTTATGTTGTGGTTGTATTTCATTCCAATGTATAGCAGAAGAAGAAATCTCCTCCCCTTACGGGAGAAAACTTCTTCCAGTATATCAGCATTAAGCAGATTTATACAGTGAATTTTCAGGCGGTAACACCTGCATAATCATAGCCTGCGTCTGTGACAGCCTTCTTCAGAACATCCTCCGACACATCCGCCGAAAGACTGAGTTTCGCCGTACCTGTATCATGAGATACCTCAGCACTCTCAACACCATCCAGTGCCTCCAGCGCCTTCTTCACTCTCATCTCGCAGTGCTCGCACATCATGCCTTCAACCTTAACTGTTTCTGTCTTCATAGCTGCATTCCCTCCTGTTATATCCTTTGTTATATTCTGTTTTGTTGTATCCTGTTTTGTTGTTTTGTTGCATCCTGTACTGCTGTACTCTGTTTTGTTGTATCCTGTTCGGTTTTTCCTGCATCTGCGCCGCTGTTCTTACCATATGCGCCGAGGAGCTGACCGCTGCCGACGGCATTTTTCATTTTTCTGTCATGGCTCGTATTAAAAATATTGAACAGATTCAGCCGGAGTGCATTGCATACGACGAATACGCTCGAGCAGCTCATCGCCGCGGCACCCCACATCGGGTTCATGGACAGTCCGAGGAAAGCCCACGCACCGGCTGCCAGCGGGATCAGCAGAACATTGTAGATCAGTGCCCAGAAGAGGTTCTCCTTGATGTCCTTATAGGTCTGTCTGGACAGACGGATCGCTGCAGCCGCATCGCCGAGCCTTGATTTCATCAGCACGACATCCGCCGCATCGATTGCCACATCTGTTCCGGCACCGATGGCGATACCGATGTCCGCGCGGGTAAGCGCAGGCGCATCGTTGATACCATCACCGACCATGGCTGTCTTTCCGTGCTTCTGGAGCTCCCGGATCACGGCTTCCTTGCCGTCCGGCAGTACGCCGGCCACCACTTCGTCTACACCCGCCTCACGGCCAACTGCCGCAGCTGTACGCTCGTTATCACCTGTCAGCATCACAACGTGGATGCCCATGTTTCTCATCTCGCGAATAGCTTCCGGTGAATCCTTGCGGATCGTATCCGCCACAGCGATGATGCCGAGGAGTCTGCCGCCACAGGCGAAAAACAGAGGTGTCTTCCCGAGTCCTGCCAGTTCTTCCGCTTTCTTCTTCATGTCGGCGCTGACCGCAGCTCTTCCCTGTATGAAGGCCGCGTTGCCGCCGGAGAGGACGACATTCTGATCATCAGTGACCTGAAGAGAAGCATGGCTGCCGTTCTGACCGTCACCCGTTGTTCCTGCAAAAAATCCATCGGCCGTTCCCGCAGGAATCTCTGCCTGCAGGCCGTTGCCCGGAAGTGCCTTAAAGCCGCTCACCTCAAAGGCACGCTGTCCGTCTTCACCGTCGGCGTACGCCGTCACGGCCTTTGCCAGCGGATGCTCACTGCGTCGCTCCAGGGATGCCGCTGCCGAAACCAGATCTTCTTCCGTCACACCTTCCGCCGGGATCACATCCGTCACAACCGGTTTGCCATTGGTGATCGTACCGGTCTTGTCGAGCGCTACGATCTGCACATTTCCCGTCTCCTGCAGAGCTTCAGCCGTCTTGAACAGGATGCCGTTCTTCGCGCCGACGCCGTTGCCGACCATGATGGCAACCGGAGTCGCAAGTCCGAGCGCGCACGGGCAGGAGACAACGAGTACGCTGATACCTCTCTGCAGCGCCAGTCCGATATTGACCGATCCCGTCGTCACAGCTGTCACGATCAGCCAGATCACCGTCACAACAGCGGCGATCGTGATAACAGCCGGTACAAATACAGCCGAGATTCTGTCCGCCAGCCTTGCCACCGGTGCCTTTGTCGCCGATGCGTCGCTGACCATGTTGATGATCTGTGCCAGCGTCGTGTCCTCACCGACACGCTCCGCGCGGCACTTCAGGAAACCGCTCTGGTTCAGTGTCGCCGAGCTGACCTTGCTACCCTCCTGCTTGTCAACCGGAAGGCTCTCGCCGGTCAGTGCCGACTCATCAACGGCACTTGTTCCCTCGATGACTACGCCGTCCACCGGAATGTTCTCACCCGGGCGTACAACGAAAATATCACCCTTCACAACGTCATCGATATTGACCGTGACTTCCTGTCCGTTGCGGATTACGTTGGCCGTCTTCGGTGCCAGCTTCATCAGGCTCTTGAGCGCATCCGTCGTCCTGCCCTTGGAATAGGACTCCAGTGTTTTTCCGATGGTAATCAGCGTGAGGATCATCGCCGCCGATTCGAAGTACAGTTCATTCATCACGGCCATCGATGCCTCTGTGCCCTGGTGAAGCTGTACATAGCTCATGTAGAAAAGCATCACTGTGCTATATCCGAAAGCCGTACCGGAACCGATCGCGATCAGCGAATCCATATTCGGCGCACCGTGCACCAGTCCCTTGAAACCGCTGACAAAAAACTTTTTATTGATCAGCATGACAACGATGGTGAGCAGAAGTTCCATCAGGGAGACCGATACCGGATTGCCTTTCATGAACGCCGGCTCCGGCCATCCCCACATATGCACGCCCATGCTGAAGTACATCAGCGCCAGAAGAAAAATAATCGACAGCACCAGTCTTCTGATCATCAGCGGCGTCGTGTGATCCTCCAGCGCCTCTTCCTCAGCCGCGAGTTTGGCGCCTGCACTGACACCGCTTCCCTTCGCCTCACCGGCGTCTCTCAGCTTTGCGCCATATCCTGCCTGATCAACCGCCTGACATATGGCATCCGGCGATGCGGTGCCTTCTACACGCATGGAATTCGTGAGCAGACTCACAGAAACATTCGTGACACCGGGCACGCCGGAAACCGCTTTTTCTATGTGCGCCTGGCACGAAGCACAGCTCATTCCTGTTACGTCATACGTTTCAGCCATAACTTTGATTGCCCCTTTCTATGCAAATTAATCTGGTTGTATAAGTCGTCGCAAAGCCATAGTCGGTCTTGCGCACCCTTCGGGTGTGCAGTCCGCCTCTGGCATGCGACGGACATATACACTTACCTCATCAGCTTCGGAAGCAGCACATGGATCAGTTCTTCCATCTTGTCCGTCTTGCCATCCTTCACCTCATCCATCACACAGGTTTCCAGATGATTTGTGAGGATCGCGCGGTTGAAGCTGTTCAGTGCGGAGTTGATGGCCGATACCTGAACAATAATATCCAGACAGTAGGCATTCTCCTCCAGCATCTTGCGGACGCCTCTCACCTGACCCTCAATCCTGGCCAGACGATTGACGAGATCCCTGAATTCCTTTTCCGAACGCTCCTTTGATTTATGCCGGCAGCAGTCCGGAACTGCAGGTTCCGCACTGACCTGTTCTTCCACCTGTTTCTTATCCTGCTCTTTATTCATTCCCTCATCCATTTCAATATTTTCCGATGCACTGCCGCAGCAGCATTTCTTTTTTTCTGCCATACCAGCCACCTTTTCCTTCATGATGTTTTTATACCCATATGGGGTATCTTTCCTTTGCAGTTGCCAGTATATACCCCTTCCCGGTATAACGCAATACTTTTTTGCAACCCGAAAACTTCATTCATCAAAATTCCGAATTCGCTTTTCACTCAAAAGATTCAGCCAGAGACAAACAACAGCTGCCGCAGATGACCGGCGAACATTGTACGTTTTTCGTCGTGAGTGAGCATGCCAGCTGCGGCCCGGGTGACAACCGTTCAAGCAGAAATGCTTCCAGAATATATTGCGTTTGCAAATTTCTGGATAAGCATTTCTGCGCGTTTTGTCAGAGGGCCGCAAATCAGCGCATGCGAGCGAACAGAAAAACGTACAGTGAGCCGATCACTGCGGCAGCTGTTACCATTGACTCTGCCAATTATGCAATTATAAATCTTCACTTGCGTTTCCGATGCTCCTTCATTTCTCTCGGTCTGGTGATGATATGCCGCACCACAAGAAACGCGACGATCGTCCCCGCCAGTCCGAAGCCGATCACGCCGAGCAAAGGCATGCCGAAGACCTGCGGCTGAAGATCCGATGTACAGAGAATCGCCGATGCGATCAGCAGCGCCATGACCCAGATGCCGAGCACGAGGTTCTGCACAAGTTTCCGCAGGAGCCATGCGAGCCGGGGCGAGGTCTTCAGCTCCATACTCATATGGCCTTCTCCGGCCATGTAATCACGAAGCGCCCTCTCCACCAGCGAGGGAATCTCCACAGATTTTTCCAGGGAGTGAATAAGCTTTCCGGACCCCGTGCGAAGTTCTTTCTTCCAGTCAAAGTTCTCCAGCCGGTCGGCGATGACACGGCGCGTGGCGATCTCCGCCATATTGATATCCGGACTGATCTCCGCGAGATCCCCCTCCATGTGAATCAGACCGCGGGCCAGCATCGCGAGGCCATGCGGCAGGCGGATCCCGTTCCGTTTCATCGCCTCAATGACTTCCTGAAAAAACTGGGCGACATCCACGTTCGTGATATCCGTATCCACATAGTCCTGCAGGATCGTGCTCAGATCATGATACAGCGCGTCTCTGTCGGGCTGTTTCTGAAAATCCCCCAGCTTCAGGACGGCATTTTCCACTGCCGTCGTGTCATGATTGGCAATACCCCGGATAGCATCACCGAGCAGTTTTCTGTCCGATTCAGAGAGGCGGCCCATCATGCCCATGTCGATCCAGATTATTTTTCCATTCGACACCTTGACATTGCCGGGATGCGGATCTGCGTGGAAAAATCCGTCGTCCATCACCTGCTTGATGAAATTGTCAACCAGCTTCTCACCGATCTCATGCAGATCATAGCCCCGCGCCTCCAGCGTCTCCCTGTCATTGACGGGGCAGCCGCCGACATAGTCCATGACCAGCACTTCTCTGGTCGTGTATTCCCGGTAGAGCTTCGGCACGCCGACAAACCGGACATTCGCGTTGTTTCTGGCGAACTCCTCCATATTGTCAGCTTCCTGCAGAAAGTTCATCTCTTCCTGCGCGACCTTCCACATCTCCGTCAGGACCTCGTCAAAATCGACGACATTTTTCAGCCCGCCGACTGACGGGAGAAGCTTCACTGCACGGCGCAGCAGGCGGATGTCGCGCGACATCGTGTTATAGATGCCCTTTCGCTGCACCTTAATGATCACATCCTGCCCGTTTTTCAGCCGGGCCCGGTGCACCTGTGCGATCGAAGCAGAGCCGAGCGGTTTTTCTTCAATAGAAGTAAATACATTCTCCCAGCTCTCGCCGTAGGACTGATCGATCACGTCGATCACATCGGAAAAAGGCATCGGCGCCACGTCGGAATTCAGCTTCATCAGCTCCTGACAGTATTCAGCGGGCAGAATATCCGAATGCATGGACATGATCTGGCCGATTTTGATATAGGTCGGGCCCAGTTCCTCCAGCACGACGCGCAGTTTTTCCGGCGTGATTCCCTGAAAGACATGGTTATCCTTCAGAATTTTCAGGATCTCCCTGAAACGGGACTGTGATGCCGCCTGTTTTTCACCTGTTTTTGTCGATTCTTCCGCCATCCGTTCACTCCCTATGCAATAACGATCCCCATTTCCATCTCATATATCGCAGTTCTGTATTACGCCCGACTGCTTCATCGCTGTGCGCCCGCAGACGCCACATGCAGTTTCAAAAACTGCCTGACGAAGGCTTTATACAGCAATAAGGGTCCGGCCGGTACGTGCCGGCCGGACCCATCATACCCCATAAATTGGAGTGCAGTACCGTATTACCGTTTGATCAGTTCTCTTCCGGTGTTTCTGCCGGTTCGGCCTCTTCTGCCTTCGGTTCGGCATCTCCCGTCTTCGGTTCGCCGCTCTTCTCGATCGCAGCCTTCAGGGATGCCATCTGTTCCGGTGTCAGGTGGCTGAGAAACTCAGCGAAATCATTGCTTTTGACAGCTTCGCCTGCGGCTTTCGCCGTTTCTACTGTCTTCTTCGACTGCTGTGCCTTGTCTTTGCTCTCGGCAACGGCGTCATCCACCTTGTGCTTCAGCTCCTGGTTCAGCGCCTTTCCCTGTTCTACCGTAATCTTTCCTTTTTCAACGAACTTGTCCACGATTTCCTTGCTCTTCTCAGCGCCCATCGTAACTGCACCTACGCCAGCCAGAAAGCCCGTCTTGAAGATATCCATAAAATCAAAATTGTCAGCCATAGCAAACCCTCCTTCTGCTGTGAAGCGCCATGTGCTTCATCCGCATCATGTCATGCATGTACAGGACATGCCGGATTATTTTTTCAAATCCGGTCACGTGCCTCATGCGATCGTCATTACGCCGGCAATGCCGGCACCCCATACATCAGATCCGGAACTCTGTTACAATAAAGCCAGTGCTTTGGGAACGAAAATCACCAGTCCGATGATGGCAGCAAAGATTGCTGATACCAGCACTGCTCCCGCCGCCGCATCCTTCGCCAGCTTGGCCTTCGGCTTCCATTCCTCTGTCGCAAGGTCTACGCAGGCTTCCACAGCCGTATTCACGATCTCCAGGCTGATCACCTGTGCAAAGAGAATCATGCAGATACACCATTCCGTCACGGATATATGCAGCACACATCCGGCGATGATCACAAGCGTCATGACCGTCAGATGAATCTTGATATTCCGTTCCTTCCGTATGACTGCCCAGATCCCCTGAAATGCATAGCCGAAGCTTTTGTACAGCGGATTCTTCTTTTCCTTTTTCATCCGGCAGAGTCCCTTCTTCAGATACCTGAAATTATACCATTTTCAGCGACTTCCATCAACGCCGGCCATGCGTAACGATGTAACTGCATCTTGAAAGAAAAATATGAATGATCTTTCGGATACACCTATTATTTCGTTCCGCGAGCTACGCGCACAGATCTGCGCAGGCAGTGGAGATCCTGTTTCCGGCTGCATCGGCGCCAAGCAGACATTTCGCACGGATTTGCGCTGGCAGCGTAAATTTCATGTTAAAGACAGACGAACACTGACGATACAGACATACACGTGTTGTATGACAGAAGTTTTTGTGATACAATGCCCCAGCAAACGCAAATTCCACAAATAGTGCACCTACTGCAGCATAATGACATGAGGGAAAAATCTTGCATTCTCAAAGATCACACAATTTCAGAACCAGGGGACTGAAAAGCCTGAATTCATCGCAGGCTATCATTGTCGGATTTTTACTGCTGATCTTCACCGGCGCCGTTCTGCTCACGCTTCCGGTATCCAGAGCCGGGGAAGGCCATGCGTCTTTTGATGACGCACTTTTCACCTCTGTATCCGCCTCCTGTGTGACAGG
Organism: uncultured Eubacteriales bacterium; assembly: GCA_900318405.1. GTDB lineage: Bacteria > Bacillota > Clostridia > Lachnospirales > Lachnospiraceae > Bilifractor. The sequence goes on from ONKP01000022.1 coordinate 35,435, forward strand.
GCTTGTCGTACAGGACACCGGCACCTACTGGTCTGCCTTCGGACAGCTCATCATTCTGATTCTGATCCAGATCGGCGGACTCGGCATCATCACCATGGCCATTGCCATCGTTCTTTTTTCCGGCAGAAAAATCAGTCTCGTCGAACGGAATATGATGGCGGACTCCATCAATGCGCCCTATCTTTCGGGCATCCTGCGGATCACCCGCTTCATTCTGCTGTTTACGGCTATCGTGGAGGGCGCCGGCGCTGTGAGTCTCATGACCGTGTTCATTCCGCGTTTCGGAGCAGCCCGGGGCATATGGTACGCCGTTTTCCATTCTGTATCCGCCTTCTGCAATGCAGGCTTCGATCTGATGGGACGTGAGAGCGGAAAATTTTCCAGCCTTACGGCTTTCACAGACAGTCCCGTCGTGAACATCACCATTATGGCGCTGATCGTCATCGGCGGTATCGGCTTTGTCACCTGGAATGACATGATCACGAAGGGGCCTCATTTCTCCCGATACCGGATGCAGACAAAAACCGTGCTGATCATGACGCTGTCTCTCATTGTCATTCCGGCGATATATTTCTATGTCTGCGAATACGGCGGTGAAGCCATGCCGACGCGCATACTTGCCTCCTTCTTCCAGTCCGTCACGACGAGAACAGCAGGTTTCAATACCACGGACCTGACAAAGCTGAGTGAAGCCGGCATATTTATTTTTATTGTGCTGATGCTGATCGGCGGATCGCCGGGCTCCACAGCCGGCGGCATGAAGACAACTACCGTCGCCGTGCTTTTCTCGCAGATGCTCAGCGTCTTCCGGAGAAGCGACAGCACGCCGCTGTTCCGGCGCCGCATTGATGAAGAAACAACCAGAAAAGCTTCCGCTCTGCTGCTGATGTATATCTTTCTCTTCTCACTGTCAGCCATCATCATCAGCCGTGTCGAGGGCATTCCGATGCTGACCTGTCTGTTTGAGACGGCGTCAGCGGTCGGCACCGTAGGTCTCACGCTCGGCATTACGCCGGGGCTTCACGCTGTATCTCGGATCCTGCTGATGCTTCTGATGTATGCAGGCCGTGTCGGCGGTCTGACGCTGATCTACGCCACCCTCTCGAACAATCACAGCACCGGAAAACTGCCGCTGGAACAAATTACCGTGGGATGACCACAGTACCTTAGTACAATGAGGAGGCTTACAAATGAAATCCATACTGCTGATAGGACTTGGAAGATTTGGAGGAAACATCGCCAAGAAACTGCATGAAATGAACGATGAGGTGCTCGCCATTGACAGAAACGAACAGCGTGTCAACGACGTCATGGACCATGTGACAAATGCGCAGATCGGTGACAGCACTGACCGCAATTTTCTGAATCAGCTCGGGGTGCGGAATTTTGACTGCTGTATCGTAGCCATCGGCGATCACTTCCAGGATTCCGTTATCACAACTTCCCTGCTGAAGGAGCTTGGCGCACAGAAAATCGTTGCCCGCGCATCCAGCGCAATTCATGAAAATTTCCTGAAAAAAATAGGCGCTGATGACGTCGTCTATCCGGAAAAGCAGATGGCCGCCTGGACAGCTGTTCGCTGCAGCATTGACCGGATCCTCGATTACATTCCCATCTCGTCCGACCACGCTGTGTATGAGATTGAAATGCCGGAAGGGTGGGTCGGGCACACTGTCGGCGAGCTGGATATCCGCCGCAGATATCAGATTACGATCATGGGCATCCGCAACGGCGATGACCTGAACCTCACGGTGACACCGGATACCATGCTCACCCATGACATGACCCTGATGGTACTTGGCGAGAACAGCGTCGTACAGAAATGCCTGCAGGGCAAACACAAACTGCGGTAACGCTCTTTACTGATCACACTTTTCCAGCTGCATCTCAAAAAGAGAAAAAGACGTGGCACACTGCTGACTGACAGCAGTATGCACACGTCTTTCTTCATTCAGCGTCTTTTTTCTGAGAAAACGGGTTCTTCAGTTTTTTATTATCGACTTCTGTTTATATCGAAGATGGCCTCCTGAAGCTTCAGGCTGACGCAGCCCTGCAGACAGCCTGCCAATCCTCAGGCAGCGTTTACAGCGTTGCGACTTCGTCCTGCGAGATCGAGTGATACCCGTGCGCGGTGAGAACCTTCTCCGCCTTGTCTTCATCGCTGATCCGGAAGATCATGAAAGCATCGTCGACATTTTTCTTGCCGGGGATGGCATACATATACTCGATATTGATGCCGGCATCCTGAAGCACAGTGAGCAGGTCGCTCAGGCTTCCCACGACATCAGGAATGGCTACGATGATGACCGGTGTGAGGGAACTCACGTAATCGTTCCGCTTCAGCACATCGGTGCAGGATACCACATCATCCACGATCAGCCGGACAATACCGAAATTCTGCGTCTCGGCAAGGGAAAGCGCCCGCATATTCACGTCAGCGCTCTTCAGCAGCTTCATCAGATCACTCAGGGTACCCGGTTTATTTTCTACAAATACAGAAACCTGCTGTACGCTCATCCTTTTCTCCTTCTCTGTCTGTTCAGCATTTATCAGCTCTTCTCTGTCTGTTCAGCATTTATCAGTCCTTCTCTGCCTGTTCAGCATTTATCAGCTGAAATGCACATCATCTCTCGTATCTGGATACAGCCTGTGCATCAGATTTTTCTGTTGTCGATGACGCGGACGGCCTTGCCGTTGCTTCTCGTGATGCTCTTCGGTGCTACCAGCGTAACGACCGCCTTCAGGCCGAGCATATCTTTCAGCGCAGAAACCAGTTCCTTCTTGCGGTTGCCGATCACAACAACATCATCCGTAAACATCTCCGGCGTCATCTCCACGTGCACATCCAGGGTATCTGTATTGTTCACACGGTCAACGATGATCTGGTAGTTCGCCGGATAACCGAGCTTCAGCAGAACGGTCTCGATCTGAGACGGGAATACATTCACGCCGCGGATGATCAGCATATCATCGGAGCGGCCCTTCGGCTTCGTCATCTTCGCAAAGGTGCGGCCGCAGGAGCATTTTTCTCTCGTGATGCTGCAGATGTCTCTTGTGCGGTAGCGGAGCAGCGGATACGCTTCCTTGTCCAGAGATGTGAAAACAAGCTCGCCGTACTGTCCGTCAGGCATCGGTTCGCCGGTGTCCGGATCGATGATCTCTGCAAGGAAATGATCCTCATTGATGTGCATGCCTGCCTGCTCGCTGCACTCGAAGGATACGCCCGGGCCGGAAAGCTCTGTGAGGCCGTAGATATCATACGCCTTGATGCCCATGGTCTCCTGAATGCTCTGGCGCATCTCCTCGCTCCATGCCTCGGCGCCGAAAATACCGGCCTTCAGCGGAATATCATCCGGTCCCATGCCTTTTTCCTTCATGGTCTCGGCGATGTATGCCGCATAGGAAGGTGTGCAGCAGAGGATCGTCGCCTGCAGGTCCTGAATGAACATGATCTGCCGCTCCGTGTTGCCCGAAGATGCCGGGATCGTGAGGCATCCGACCTTATGGCTGCCGCCGTCCAGTCCGGCGCCGCCGGTGAAGAGTCCGTAACCATAGGCGATCTGGCACACATCCTCATTTGTGCCGCCGGCAGCGACGATCGCACGGGCAGTGCAGTCTGTCCAGAGATCGATATCATGCTGCGTGTAAAAAGCAACGACCCGCTTTCCGGTCGTGCCCGACGTGGAGTGAATGCGGACGCAGTCCTTCAGCGGCATGCCGAGCAGTCCGTAGGGATAGGAGTCCCTGAGGTCCTGCTTCGAGAGCGTCGGCAGTTTCCGGATATCCTCAATCGAGCGGATATCCGCAGGTGTCACGCCCTTCGCCTCCATCTTCTTTCTGTAGTAGGGAACATTGTCCCACACATGCTGAACCTGCTTTACCAGTTTTGTGTTCTGCATCGCCACGATCTCGTCGCGCGATGCCGTCTCAATTTCCTTCTGAAAATACCTCTCCAACGGATTAACCTCCCGGTCTGTACCCATGCAGACCTGCTTCGATCATGCAGCTGTTACCATCCGCTGCAACCGCATCCTATGTATAATAACAGTGTCAAAATTCATCACCCCTGTTGCACTTGTGCAAAAGTGGGTGAATGACTTATTGACACTATCATACTTATGACAGCTATATCATACGTATACCGGTGTATTATTATGCTTCCTTACCGAGTTTGAATGCCACGCGGTTCATCTCCAGGAACTTTGGCGGAACGACAACCTCCATAGCCTTCTGCCATGATTCCTCCGGCATATCAAAATACTTTGACAGTCTTCCCATCAGGACCATATTCACAGCCTTTGTCGATCCGGCCTTTTTGGCGAGCGACAGACAGTCGAGGGCATCCACCTTCGCGCCGGCCGCCTTCATTTTTTCAATGAGATTTTCCGGATATGTCGCATCGCCTGTAATGACAGGCATGGGATCCATCTGCTGTGTATTTGTCACGATCGTTCCGTCTTTCTTCAGCCACTCCAGGTAACGGGCAGCCTCCAGTGTCTCAAAGGATACGACCGCATCCGCCTCGCCCTTGTCAATGATGGGCGAATATACTTTGCTTCCCCAGCGCACATAGGTGACAACGCTGCCGCCTCTCTGCGACATGCCGTGTACCTCCGATACCTTGACATCATATCCCGCGGCGAGAAGAACCTGACCAAGCATCTTGCTGGCGAGCAGCGTTCCCTGTCCGCCGACACCGACGATCATTACACTCTTCGTATCACTCATCACTGCTCACCGCCTTTCTTCTCTGCTGCGCCGGTTTTGCCTGCTGCCTTTGCTTCCGCTTCCTGCGCCTTTTTCATCTGATCCAGTTCATACCGGGAGAATCCGGGTTTGATCTCCGCGTGCGGATTGCCCGTGCTGTCCACGATCGCATCCACAGGGCACATCTGCTGGCAGACGCCGCAGCCTACACACTGTGTCGCATCGATAACGGATTTGCCGTTGCGGAACGAAATGGACGGGCAGCCGATCTTCATGCAGCTGCGGCAGCCGATACACTTGTCTTCCTCGACGCGGAAGGGTTTCTCATGGTGCACATATTTAAGCAGCGCGCAGGGACGTCTGGAAATGATGACAGACGGCGCATCCACAGCCAGTTCTTCCTTCACGGCCTTATCCGTGGCCGCCAGATCATACGGATCCACGACGCGTACGTGCTCGATACCCATGGCCTTTACGAGAGCCTCGAGGTCAATGCGTCCTGCCGGATCGCCCTTGATATTGTAGCCGGTCGTCGGATTCTCCTGATGGCCGGTCATGCCGGTAATGGAATTGTCCAGGATGATCACCGTCGTATTGGACTGGTTATAAGCGATATTGGCCAGGCCGGTCATACCGGAGTGCATAAACGTGGAATCGCCGATGACGGCCACGGAATGATGTGCGTTTTCCTCGCCGCCTGCCACGTTGAAGCCGTGTGCAGAGCCAATGGAGGCGCCCATGCAGATATTGGTGTCCATAGCATACAGCGGAGCCGCTGCGCCGAGCGTGTAGCAGCCGATATCGCCGAGGACTGTGCATTTATTTTTCTTCAGGGTATAGAAAAGGCCTCTGTGCGGACAGCCGGAGCACATCACCGGAGGACGGATGGGCAGATTTTCATCGAGCTTTCTGCCCTCATGCGGCTTTCTGCCGAATGCTTCTGCCACAATGTTCTGTGAAAATTCGCCGCAGATCGGCAGGATATCCTTACCCTTTACGGAAAGGCCCATGACCTTGCAGGCGTTCTCGATCACCGGATCCAGTTCTTCCACTACATACAGTTCCTTAACCTTTGCAGCGAAATCGCGGATCTTCTGCTCCGGAAGTGGCCATACCATGCCGAGCTTCAGGACAGAAACTTCATCTCCGAATACTTCCTTGACATACTGATAGGAGGTGGAATCGGTGATGATACCGATGTCCGTGCCGCCCATCTCCACGCGGTTCAGCGGACTCGTCTCCGCCCATGCAGCCAGCTTCTTCAGTCTCTCCTCCACGATCGGATGACGGCGCTTGGCGTTGGCAGGAACCATGACATTCTTCGGAATATTTTTCACATATTCGCGGATATGCTCCGTGCGCTCTCCTGTCTCCACAACAGACTGGGAATGAGAGACACGGGTGCACATCTTTACGAACACAGGTGTGTCAAAATTCTCAGAGAGATCATAGGCCGTCTTTACGAACTCCAGTGCCTCCTGCGAATCCGACGGCTCCAGCATCGGAACCTTCGCCGCGATCGCATAATGACGGGAATCCTGCTCATTCTGAGAAGAATGCATGCCCGGGTCATCCGCCACACCGATCACAACGCCGCCGTTGACACCCGTGTAAGCCATCGTAAACAGCGGGTCCGCAGCCACGTTCAGGCCTACATGCTTCATACCGCAGAAAACGCGGCGGCCCGCCTGTGAAGCTCCGTACGCAGATTCCATGGCCACTTTTTCATTCGGCGCCCATTCACAGTAGATGTCGTCGTATTTTGCAGCTTCCTCCTCGATCTCCGTACTCGGTGTTCCCGGGTAGCTTGATGCAAAGCTGCAGCCCGCCTCGTAAAGTCCACGGGCGAACGCTTTATTGCCTAGCATTAACTGTTTCATTTCCTGCACTCCTTCAACTGTATAATTATAGATATTGATATTCTATCACCAAAAGGCGCCTCTGTCTTCAAAAAGAAAAGCCGGTGCGCATCCGCACCGGCTTCACATTATTTCTTTTTCTTAGCGTTCTTACGCTGAAGTGCAGCGAGCTGCTGCTTCATCTTCTTCTCCGCAGCCTTCTTGCTGTCCTTATTTTTTCCGCCTAACTTGCTCATCTGTCTCACACCCTTTCCCAAATCCGTGTTGAAACCCGACATGCTGTAATGCGCTGCAAACCTTATAAGTTCATGCGCCACCGTGCACGCCAGAATCTTTCTGAGTTCACGTTATCATACACCCGATCCGGGAATTTGTCATCAACGCTCCTGTCAGAACCGCACGGTTTCCAGCCATCCACACGGTTCTGCAGGAATTTCTGCAGGGTTTAGCAGCTGTAAGCGGAACATACCGGCAAAAGCAGGAGGAGTCCGGTACTGTTTCCAGCATGAAGCCTGAGGGCCTGATTATGATCAGTAGTTCTCAGCGTGAACTTCGAAGAAGCTCTTCGGATGCTTGCAAACCGGGCATACATCCGGAGCAGAAGTACCTACGCATACATGTCCGCAGTTGCGGCACTCCCATACGGTTACGCCGCTCTTCTCGAATACCTTCTTCTGCTCAACATTGCTCAGAAGCTTGCGATAGCGTTCCTCATGAGTCTTCTCGATGGCAGCTACACCGCGGAACTGCTCAGCCAGATCCGTGAAACCTTCCTCGTCTGCATCCTTTGCGAAACGATCATACATATCTGTCCACTCGTAGTTCTCGCCCTCAGCAGCTGCTTTCAGGTTATCCTCAGTCGTACCGATGCCGCCGAGTGCTCTGAACCAGAGTTTTGCGTGCTCTCTCTCGTTGTCTGCCGTCTTCTGGAAAAGTGCTGCGATCTGCTCGTAGCCTGCTTTCTTTGCAACAGATGCAAAATATGTGTACTTATTCGTTGCCTGTGACTCGCCTGCGAAAGCTTCCTGAAGATTCTTCTCTGTCTTAGTTCCTGCGTAACGATTTGCCATAATGATTTCCCTCCTTAAAAATAAACTTGTGCATTTCTTTACTTATTGTGCATTACTAAACTTATTGTGCATTTCTTAATTTCCGACGACTGTTTCTCTTTACATCTGCTGCCGTCAGTACAGCTGTTATGCCGGAGAAGCATTCTCCTCTTCACGGGCCATGCATTCACTGCATACGCCTTCGAAGACTGTCATGTGGCAGATAACCCGACCGCCTGTCGCCTTTTCCGCTTCCCGGTCTATCTTGTGGTCGTAGGATGACGGATAATCGGTAATTCTCCCGCAGCGGATACAGTGGAGATGATCATGCGGTTCCGGATTTCCGTCATAGAAGCTCCACCCGTTGCCCTCTATTTTCTGAATCTGCCCTTCCTGTGCAAACAGATTCAGATTGCGATACACTGTCGCGAGGCCGATCCGCGGGTCTTCCTCTCTTACGATCTGAAGAACCTCTTCCGCTGTGCGATGAATATTCCTGCCCTTCACTGCCTGAAGGATCATCTGTTTCTGATGTGTATTTCGTCTTTCCATGCGCTCTCCTTATTGATAACAATTATCATTATAATCAAGGTGGCTGAAATGTCAACAGATTTCGAAAAAATTTTCTCGACATTTTTTCAGATACTCAGAACACAAAGAAGCCGCGGAAGGAAACACCCTCCGCGGCAGCTCTGTACAATGTACAATATTTGATTAGCTTTGCTTCCGTCGTTTTCCGCCCGAGATCACGATGCCTGCCGATACAAGGATCAGGGATATCAGCGTCAGCAGATTGAATGCCTCCGCTCCTTCATCCAGGAATGCCGCAGACAGAAGAACGCCGAGAACAGGATTCATGAAGCCAAGGATCACGATATGACTGACCTCGTTGTATTTCAGCAGAACACTCCAGAGCGTATAGGCCCCGGCTGAGATGAATCCCATATACAGGATCAGAATAACTGCCTCCGGACCGGAAGGTGATATCCGTCCGCCGGCCGCAAAACTCCCGATGGACATAGTGAGTCCGCCCAGGAAAAACTGCCAGCCGCTCAGCACCACTGGATCCTCATGGTCGCTGAATTTCTTGATCAGATTGGCAGCCATGGCACTCGACAGAGTGGCGAGGATCATGGCGCCATCTCCTGCCAGCGAAAATGGCGCACCGGAAATCCTGCCTCCCGATGAGATCAGCACGACGCCGAGAAACCCCAGAAGGCTGCCGATTGTCTTCCGTGCTGTCAGCTTCTCATAATGAAAGATGAATACCGAGAAGATAATAGAAAAGAAATTTCCCGCCGCATTGATGATGGAACCCCGCACGCCCGAAGTGTGCGCCAGCGCCGTGTAAAAGAACACATACTGCAGGATCGTCTGAAAGCACATCAGAGCCAGCACATATTTCACTGACTGACGCTTCGGCACGGATATTTTTTTCTTACGGATACTGTCAAAAATAATGACCATCAGCCCGGCGATCGTAAAACGGACGCCGGCAAAAAGAATGCGGGATGCCAGATCTCCCTTCGGCACGTTGAATAATACATAGCCGATCTTGATGGCAGGCGAGGCGGATCCCCAGAGAAAACAGCAGATCAGCGCCGCCACGAAAACAACTACCGGCTCTGTCCAGAAGCGTCTTCTGTTATCCTCATGTTTTTCCCCTTCTGTCACTATTTCTTCAGTCATTTCTCTCCCCCCTGAGACCAGCCTTTCCTCTGCCCGTATTCCCGCTGGTGGAAAACTGCACAGCGTATCAGAGCTTTCTGAAGTCAGATGCCGGATGTTTGCAGATCGGGCAGATGAAATCGGGAGGCAGCACCTCACCCTCATAAATATAACCGCAGATCGTGCAGATCCATCCCTTCTTCGGCGCGTCATCCTTCTTCGGTGCCGGTGCAGGTTTGATATGTGCGAAATAGTATGCATAGGTAGCCGATGCCGTGTCGTTAAGCACCTCTCCTCCGGTCACATCCGCAATAAAAAGCGTATGACTTCCGAGATCTACCGTCTGGCGCACCTTGCCCGACAGATAGGCGTTGACATCCGGCGTCGTGATATACGTGATGCCGTTTTCCGCACGGCGGAACTCGATTCCGGTCATCTTGTCCGTGTCACGGCCGCTCTGATAGCCGAATCTCTGATAGATATCAAAGGTAGATGCCTCACTCAGAATGGAGACATTAAATTCCCCGGTATGCAGGATCATATCGTGGGTAAAATCCGTCTTGTTGAGTGCGATAGCGATCGTGTTCGGTGCACTTGCCACCTGCAGCGCCGTATTGATGATACAGCCGTTGTCACGATCCCCCTCCTTTGCCGTGCAGACAAAGAGTCCGTAGCTGAGTTTTCTCATTGCCATGTCAATCATATTACCTTCTCCTTTCCGGCCCCTTTCCGGGCTTCCTATGCTCTATTAACAGTTCCTTTTCAGAACCCCCATTCTTTATTTCTGAATCCGCTTAGAATCTCCCTGTACGGCACGAGGATCGGCGGAATACTGCGTATCCTGAGCTTTCCATCCACGGTCTCCGTCCACTTGTGAACAGCCCGCCAGCTGTTCTTTGTCGCCGCATCAGCTACGACCTTATTGATCATCCGCTCCGTCGACCCTGAGAAAAACACAATATACCAGTCAAACACGGGCGTTTACAGATTCAGAATAGCATATCCACCCGAGAAAAGAAATGAAGAAAACGGGACAGACATTTTTACATTAAGAAAAGGGAGCGGACATTTTTACTCTGTGTTACAATAAGCTCCACAGAGGGCGCAGGAATCCGCTGTGATGACAATCATCAGAGAACAGAATCAGATCGGCGGTGCCTGTCTGCATAAAACCTGCAGATTTCATCACGCCGATAAACAGGAGGGGAAAAATTGGAAAAAGCAAAGGTATATTTCACCGACTTTCGGACCCGTCTGGGTGTACCGCTGCCGGAAAAGCTCCAGAAGCTGATCCGCCGTGCGGGCATAGGCGACATCGATATGAAGGATAAGCTGGTCGCCATCAAGATGCATTTCGGTGAGCTTGGCAACATCGCCTATCTCCGTCCGAACTATGCAAAGGCAGTCGCGGACGTTGTAAAAGAGCTGGGCGGCAAGCCATTCCTCACGGACTGCAACACACTTTATCCCGGTTCCCGGAAAAACGCCATCGACCATCTGTACTGTGCGGAAGTCAACGGCTTTAACCGTGTGACCACCGGCTGTCCGGTCATCATCGGCGACGGCCTCCGCGGAACAGATGACATCGCCGTCCCCGTCCGCAACGGAGAATTCTGCAAGGAGGCGTATATCGGCAAGACGGTCATGGATGCCGATGTTTTTATCTCCCTGACGCACTTCAAGGGGCATGAGGAGACCGGTTTCGGCGGCACGATCAAAAATATCGGCATGGGCTGCGGTTCCCGCGCGGGAAAAATGCAGCAGCACATGAACGGCAAGCCCCATGTCATTGAGGAAAAATGCCGTGGCTGCCGGCGCTGTGCCTCCGAATGCGGTTCCGACGCCATTTTCTATGATACCGGCAAGGCACGGATCGATCAGGATATCTGCAAGGGCTGCGGCCGCTGCATCGGTGCCTGCTCCTTCGATGCCATTGAAAACGACAACTGGGATGCCAACGAGATGCTCGACAGGCGTATGGCAGAGTACGCACAGGCTGTCTGCGACGGGCGCCCCTGCTTCCACATCAGCCTGATCACGGATGTTTCCCCGAACTGCGACTGCCACGGAGAAAATGACGCGCCGATTCTGCCCAACATTGGTATGCTCGCTTCCTTCGATCCGATCGCCCTCGACCAGGCGTGTGCCGATCTCTGTCTCCATGCGACGCCGATCCGCAACAGCCAGCTCGGTGACAACCTGGCAAAACCCGACTGGCACCATCATCACGATAACTTCCTCGACAGCAACCCGAATGTCTGCTGGCAGGCGACGCTGGATCAGGGTGAAAAAATCGGTCTCGGATCGAGACAGTATGAGCTGATCACCATGAAGTAAATATCACCCTTTTAAAATCGCCTTCAGCCAGCGGCACAGCACGCTGCCGCTCTGCTCCGCGATCCTCAACACTTCCTCGTGCGTGTGTTTTTCTGTGGCAATGCCTGTGGCCATATTGGTGACACAGGCAATGCCGAGCACCTTCATGCCCAGGTAATTCGCGGCGATCGTCTCCGGGACCGTAGACATGCCGGTCGCGTCCGCACCAAGCGTGCGGAACGCCCGGATCTCCGCCGCCGTCTCATAGCAGGGTCCGGGGAAAAACATATACACGCCCTCCCGGTAGCCGATATTCAGGCCATCTGCGATCTTCTCCGCCTGCGCGATCCACCCGCGTGAATATGCCTCGGACATATCCGGGAAACGCACACCGAACCGCTCGTCATTTGCGCCGATCAGCGGATTCTGCCCGCTGAGATTGATATAGTCCCGGATCACCATCAGGTCTCCCACAGCAAACGTCTGATTGACCGCACCGCAGGCATTGGTGATAATCAGCCGTTGTACGCCGAGCATCTTCATGACGAAGACCGGGAACACCACCTGCTGCATGCTGTATCCCTGATAAAAATGAAAGCGTCCCTGCATGACGGCAGTCATCCGCCCGCCGATCTTTCCGAACACAAAATTACCTGCCTGTCCGGCTATCGTATCCTTCGGAAAATGCGGGATCTCCGCATAGGGAATCACCGTTGTATCCTGCATGGTTTTTACCAGGCCGCCAAGACCGCTGCCGAGAATGACACCGATATCAGGCAGGTCAGATATCTGCTCTCTGATAAAGGAAGCCGCCTCCATTACTTTTTCATAATCCATCTGTCAGTCCTCCCGCTTCTTCATGCGCATTTTCCACCCGTAATCTCATGAACAGTTTTTGTTAGCGTCTGCGGATGGTTGCGGGTTGGAAGCATCTGTATCTCAGACCATCCTGCCAGAATCAGTGCAAATCAGTGATTTTTGCCTGTATTCTTCATGCACAGCTTCTGCCTGTATTATATAATA
>ONKP01000015.1 GCA_900318405.1 uncultured Eubacteriales bacterium
GAACGGACTTTTCCGTGTACAGATGTTCCGTCAGGATGATGCGCACATTCTCGTATCGGAGGACCAGATCGCCGATGAGATCAAGGATATCATGTCCATAGCGACAGAGATCTACGGCACATTCGGACTGACCTACCGCGCGGAGCTCTCTACCCGTCCGGATGACTACATGGGTGATATTAACACCTGGAACCAGGCAGAGGCAGATCTCAAGGACATCCTGAACGAGGTTTACGGCGAAGGAAATTATGAGATCAACGAGGGCGACGGTGCGTTCTACGGACCGAAGATCGACCTGCAGATGAAGGATGCACTCGGCCGTGAATGGCAGATGGGTACGATCCAGCTCGACTTCCAGAATTTTTGGCTCGATGGAGCGTTTCATCGGTATCCTGATTGAGAACTACAAGGCGGCATTCCCGTTCTGGCTCAGCCCTTATCAGGTAGGCGTCGTTCCGATTCGCCCTGAGCATAACGAGTATGCGAAGAAGGTCGTAAAGGCGCTCAAGGACGCCGGCATCCGCGTGGAGGTGGATTACGCCGATAAGAACATGAACGAGAAGATCAAGACCTTCAAGACCTTCCATGATCCGTATATTGTCGTCGTAGGAGATAAAGAGGCGCAGGACGGCACTGTTTCCATCACCGTCCGCGGACAGAAGCAGCAGCTTCATGATGTCCCGCTGGCAAAGCTTGTGGAGATGTGCACCGCCATGGAGCGCACACATTCCAAGAAACTGATCTCTTCGATCTGACACCTTGCGGCCGGGGAGCGCTCCCCGGCCGCTTTATAAAACGCAGGTGATATATCCTCATGTGTCCGACACCGTAACCCCCTGGATGGGAAGAATTCCGCGGGAAAATCCTTAAACCGTGAAAATCCGGGTAAAGGGAATTCTTTGCGTCGGAAAAGAAGACGGCAGAAAAGCCATGATGTCGGTGCAGACAGAAGTAAGAGAGTAAAGATCATGACAAGGCAGAGTAAAACCGGTGAAAAAAGTAAATACAAAGCGGCCGCGTTTATATCCGACTGGAATTACGAGGTGATCTACCAGTATTTTCAGGGGTTCATCAGATATATCGGGGAAAATCTGGATTTCTCTATCGACGTGTTTGATGATTTCGGTATCTACGGAGCGAGTGTGGCGCATAATTCTATCGGCAAAGGCGGTATGGAGGTCTTTGAGATCCCTGACCTGCTGCAGTACGACGGCATCATCATACAGGGTGATATCGGCTGGCCTGAAGTCATGCAGCAGCGCGTGATCCGCTGCTGCTGCGACAGCAATGTGCCGATCATGTCGCTCAATTATCCGCTCGCTGACAGCACCTACGTCGGAACAGATAACTATGCCGCGATGACGGCTGTCATAGAGCACCTGTTCAATGATCATCATGTAAAAACACTTGCTTTTGTACGTGGTCCGCAGAACAGCGGCGAGGCAGAACTGCGCCGCCAGGCTTTTGAGGATGCCTGTGAACGTCATGGTATCCGGCCCGAACAGCGTCGAATGTATAGTAATTCGTGGGCGGTCGAATTCGGTGAAAAAGCGGCTGCTGAAATCATAGCTGACGGAATTCCGGAGGCCATTGTATGCGCGAATGACTGGCTTGCCATGGGCGTGATCAGCAAACTGAAGGAAACCGGCCGGAAAGTGCCGGATGATGTGCTGGTTACGGGCTTCGATGATATTCCGGATGCGAAATATCACAGTCCGCGACTGACGACGGTCAATCGGGATTTTGCCAGCGTCTCCTGTGCAGCCTGCCGGTACATCGTCGATATTGCCGATGGCAGACGGAAGCCTTCCGCACATGATTACAGCCCGTTTGTTCTGGTGGCTTCAGAGTCCTGCGGCTGTCATGATTCCATTCCCGGACGGGATGAGGTCAAGAATAAATACCAGAGTCTGCTGGGAAGCGTTCGCCGGCTGTACCGTGTGCAGGATACATTTCTGCCTGATCTGCAGGCGGCCGGATCCCTGCGCGAATTCATGGATATTTTTGAAAAAGAGGCATTGAAGGAGCTGGAATGCAGCTGGGCCTGCATCGTCCTCAACCCTGACTTTGTCCTGCACTATACGGAAGATCACCTGTATTCCACATATCCCGACTGGATGCTGCTGATGGCTGTTGCCGGAGACAGGCCGGCTGAGCTCAGGATCGATCCGGAGCTGCAGGGATATATGCTCTTTAACAAGGAAGGCGTGATCCCCGATATTCTGAAGAAGCCGAATCAGCTGCTGGCGGTGTATCCGCTGCACGATCATGAGATGAACTACGGATACCTGGTGATCGACGGGCTTTCTCCGTTAGCCGACTATAATACGCTGGAAGTCCTTCTCACGCAGCTGGCGCAGATTATCGCCGCCATCCGCAGCCGAAGCTATATCCGCGAAATGAATAAGGAGCTCTCAGAGATATCCTTTACGGATCCCCTCACCGGACTGTACAACCGCTACGGATACCGGCGTTTCGGGGAAAAATACTTCGAGAGTAAAAAAATAGAGGGGCAGACCGTTTATTTTTACTTCACCGATATTGATGATATGAAAAATATCAATGACCATTACGGTCATGAAGCAGGAGACACAGCCATACGTCTGACGGGATCTGCTCTTCTCGAACAGTGCAGGCGCCGCGGCGGCTTTGCCATGCGCTACGGCGGCGACGAGTTCCTCTATCTGACGGACCTTGGAGATGCGGAAGTCGTCAGCGAGATCGAGGCGTCGATTCAGCGCCAGATTGAAAATGAGAAATTCCCCGTGAAGTTTACGGTAAGCACCGGCGTGTTCTGCACAACGGAGAAATCGATCCGCGATATTGCCGACGGTATCACCGAGGCGGATAACCGCATGTACAGTGTCAAGCAGAAAAAGCACATCGAGCGCCGGCATCATCCGTTCACGTATCCGCAGAGCAGTGGGGAAGGTACGGATAAGCCGGGTGATGACTTCTGACACGGTTATCATCATATAAAGGAGTGATAGAAATGCTGCATCTGACAAACCGCAGACCGGGGCGCAACGACCCCTGCTGGTGCGGAAGCGGTAAAAAATACAAGTACTGCCATCAGGAATTTGACAATAAACTGGAGCACTTTGAGACGCTTGGCATTCAGGTGCCGAAGCACAGCATGATCAAGACGCCGGAGCAGGTCGAAGGTATCCGCGAGAGTGCGAAGGTCAATATTGCCGTTCTCGATGAGGTGGCCTCGAAGATCCGCGAGGGCATGAGCACAGAGGAAATCGATCGCATCGTCTATGATACGACGGTAAAAATGGACGCCATTCCGGCGCCGCTTCACTACGAAGGTTTTCCGAAAAGTGTCTGCACCTCGATCAACAATGTCGTGTGCCACGGCATTCCCTCGGAGGATGAGATCCTGCAGGAGGGAGATATTATCAATGTCGATGTGTCGACGATCAAGAACGGTTATTTTTCCGATTCATCCCGTATGTTCATCATCGGTGGGACAGATCCGGCGTGGAAAAAACTTGTCGATGTGACGAAGGAGTGCGTGGAGATCGGCGTGAAGGCCGTGAAGCCCTGGACACAGCTGGGCAATATGAGCAACGCGGTGCATATGCATGCGGTGGAGAACGGATTTTCCGTCGTCCGTGAGATCGGCGGGCACGGCTGCGGCTGCGAATTCCACGAGGATCCGTGGGTGAGCTTTGTCGCGGAGCCGAACACTGGTATTCTGATGGTTCCCGGCATGTGCTTCACCATTGAGCCGATGGTCAACATGGGTACCGACGAGATCTTCCAGGACGAGGACAACGGCTGGACCATTTACACAGAAGATGATCAGCCGTCGGCACAGTGGGAAGTACAGGTGCTCGTGACGGAAGACGGCTGCGAGGTCATCACCTACTGAGAGACTGTGAGTTCATCCCGAATGGGAAACTGCATGGATTCGTCAGGTGCAAATCGGGCGGAATGTCTTTCAGACAGGTACACAGCATGCGATAGATTTCTATAGAATCTGTATAAACGGCGCAGTTTCCGGAGGATGCGCATCTTTCGGAGATGCACCGTTTTTTGCGGGGATGCAGGCAATATCCGGCAGGGTATGTCCCAAATAACAGCTTCCACAGCAGTGTGATCCGATGGCACAGAGCCGTTGCAGTACAGGCTATCTGCTATATACAGCATGTATGCCTGTTAAGAACTATATACAGCATGTATGCCTGTTAAGAACATGGATAAAAGTGAGAAATATGAGTAAGGAAAACAGGAAAAAAACAGATGTGAAGAGAGCGGATCCGTCGACGTCCCGCGGCTGGTTTGTGCGCGGCCTCAGAAACGGAATCCCGATCTGTGCCGGTTATTTTGCCGTGTCCTTTGCCCTCGGCATTTCAGCGAAAAATGCCGGGATGGATGCTCTGCAGGCATTTGCCATGTCGCTGACCATGGTGGCGTCGGCCGGGCAGTTTGCGGCTATCAGTTTAATCGCTTCTTCTGCGGGAATTATTGAAATGATCACGACAACGCTGATCGTCAATCTTCGTTATTTTCTGATGAGCTGTTCGCTGACGCAGAAGCTCAGCACAAAAACAAAGCCGGGGCATCGTTTCCTTCTGGCTTACTGTATGACAGATGAAATTTTCGGCCTTTCTGCGACAGTCAGTGGAAACCTGAATCCGTTTTACACGTATGGTCTGATGCTGGTATCGGTTTCCGGATGGTGCGCGGGTACTGTGATCGGTGTCCTGATGGGCAATATTCTTCCGGTGTGGGTGTCGAATGCGCTTGGTGTGTCCATGTACGGCATGTTTCTCGCCATCATCATCCCGCCGGCAAAGGAAAATCATTTCATCGGCGTACTGGTGGCAATTTCCATGGCTGCAAGCTGGCTGTTTACGGTTCTGCCGGTCGTGAAGGAGATCTCCTCCGGCTTCCGTATCATTATTCTGACACTGGTTATTGCCGGCATCGCCGCTGTACTGCGCCCGGTATCGGATGAAGAAGAGAACGCCTTACCTGATGAAGTCGCAGAGAGCAGCCTGTCAGGAGAGACAGTCGGTCCTTCGGAACCAGACATGGATGAAAGCATCCCCGATGAAAACGCTGGAGCCGGAGACGGAAAGAACAGCAGAGAGGAGCGCAGAGAATGAATAGAATTTACCTGGCTATTGCCGTCATGGCGGCGACAATTTATGCGATCCGTGTGATGCCGTTTCTTTTTATCCGCAAGCCGATCCGCAACCGCTTTATCCGATCCTTCCTGTACTATGTGCCATATGTGACGCTCGCCGTTATGACATTTCCCGCGATTCTCACTGTCACGGATAATATCTGGGCAGGAGCGGCGGCGCTCATTGCCGGTATCATCGCTGCATGGCTCTCCAGGGACCTGTTTGTCACAGCTATCACCTGCTGTGTGGCGGTGTTTCTGGTCGGAATGTTCTGAGATTCCTCTGCGATAACCCGCAGGCTGTAAGCTGTGTCGCAGTTATTGTCTTAAGCCTGACATTTATTTCGTTGCTGCGAAGTCGCTGTGTCAGGCATGCAGTTTTCCATGGGTGTTTCGTGTGCCCCAAAACTGCATACCTGACGATGATTCGTATTGTCATGGGTTCGTGTTGCCAGGTGAAAGCAGTTCGTCCAGCGTTTCACCGTAGGGCGGAAGAAATTCCTGCACGAAATCCCTTACTTCCGGCATTTCCGAGACCATGGCCTGTACAGATTTTTCTGTCGTCTCTCTGGCTGTGCGAAACTCGCGGTTGCCGGAATTTTCTTCTTCTATGCACTTGATCAGAGCAGAGAGTTTATCAGCGGCTTTGACCAGACGGCGCATATACCTGTCTTCATCTGTGTCTTCCGCACAGAAAATTTCCTCAAACGAGGGCCGCAGATCCTCAGGCAGCGTGTCAAGCAGACGCTGATCAGCTTCAGATTCAACCGCTTTATATGCATCACGGATGCCGGAATTCGCATATTTTACCGGGGTGGGCATATCTCCCGTGATGATCTCTGAACAGTCGTGGTACAGACCGACAAGCGCGGCTTTTTCCCCGTCAAGCTTCCGTCCGTAACGCACATTTCCGATCACACACAGCGCATGTGCGATCATAGCCACCTCCAGCGAATGTTCACTCAGATTTTCCGGACGTGAATTGCGCATCAGCGCCCAGCGCTCGATATATTTCATCCTTGAAACGGTAGCAAAAAAACTCGAAATCATCGTATATTCTTATCCTTTCTCTGACATCAGAACAGGTGGTCTGTGTTGTATATCATATCAAAATCTTCCAGTCTGCGGAAGAGATGTGCCATTCATTCACTGATGCTGCCGCAACTGGCCGAGGTTATATGTGGACAAGTACTGTAAACTGCAGTCGACTTATAACCCCAATATGCCGTTTCGCATGTTTCTCTATGCTGCAAAGGCATACGAAGGCTATGCAAATGACCCGGATAACAATTTCAACATCTACAGCGATGAACTTCAGTATATCCCTGCGGCCAGATTTGCAGTATTCTATAATGGAAAAAAGGGCAGAGTCTTGTATCCAACATACTATTCAGATAAAGTAAAAGGGAAGACATTAAAAGAATCAGGCGTGATTAATGAGAAGAATATAGCAATTTAAAAATCAGGCGTGCTTTTGTAAAAGGGTATAGCTCTTCAAAAAATCAAAACGAACTTCCGGGGGACATACAGCATTGAAATGGACAAAAAATAAACTGGGCAAGGAGTGGAAATCTCTTACACTTGCTCTCTGTGCGGCAATTCTGTTCTACGTCATCATTTCGCATCTGGGAACGATAGGTGCTGCACTCGCAAGATTTGGATATTTTATCTATCCTGTATTTCTCGGCGTCGTGATCGCCTATATTTTTGATCCCCTGGTCAAGGTATTTGAATTCCATGTCTTTCAGAAAATGAAGAGATATCGCGTGCGGCGCAGCCTCTCTGTGCTCTGCGCGATTCTTATTGTAGTGATCGGTATCATATTTCTGTTTGTCGGGCTGATCCCGCAACTTATCGACAGTGTCACCACATTCATCGCCAACATCGGCACATATATCACACAGATCCGGCAGTGGACAGAAATGCTGGCAAACAAGGCTGCAGAGTACCACGTGGATGTCACGGATCTGGAAAACAATATTACGAAGTTCCTCGATTCTCTGATGGACAGTCTGCCGCAGAACGCCAATAATATCGTCAGCTCGGCGGTCTCCGTGGGACAGAATATTGTAAGCTGGATCATCGGCTTCATCATCGCGATTTATTTTCTGGTCGACAAGAAGCGTCTCCTGAACTGGTTTGGACGGCTGTTCAGAGCTATCATGACAGAAAAAGCATATGCGTCATCCGCCGCATTCTGGGGCAGATGTAACAAGATCCTGATCCGTTACATCATCTGTGATCTGCTGGATGGCCTGATCATAGGCCTCGCTAACGCTGTATATATGACGATTGCACGGATGCCCTATGTGGTTCTGATATCCGTCGTTGTAGGTGTGACAAACCTCGCACCTACCTTCGGCCCGATCGTCGGAGCCGTCATCGGTGCATTTATTCTTGTGCTGATTAATCCGTGGTATGCGCTCTGGTTCCTGATTTTTACCATTATCCTGCAGACCATCGACGGCTATGTACTCAAGCCCAAAATGTTCGGATCCCTTCTGGGTGTTTCCGGTGTCTGGATCCTGATCTGCATCGTCGTCGGAGGCAGGATATTTGGCGTCGGCGGCGTGCTGCTGGCGATTCCGTTTGCTGCCATTATCGATTTCATCTATAAAGAGTTCATCCTTGTGAAGCTCGACGAGCGGAAGAAGCGCCGCCAGGAAGCAGAAGCTGCTGCTGAAAACAAAAATGCATCGGCCGCAGCCTGTGCCGCCTCTGCGGACATGGCTGCTGATTCACCCTCATCCGGCACTGCACCTGTGAACGCAGCAACTGATATGCCGGCTTCCGGTACTGTATCCATGAGTGGCACAACGGATGCAACATCGGCAGAAGCTTCGCCGGAAGATAGAGCAGAATAATAGATCTGTCTGCATCTGTCTCAGCATCGGTTGAATTTCATAAACATCAAACAGGCCTCGGATACCGTTTGGTGTCCGGGGCCTGTCATAAATATCAAAAACCTTCTCTGTTACGCACCCATGCGCACCACAACCTGCACATCCGTTTTCCCAGCAACCGGCCGGATCAGATTTCCATCCACCGGCTGTCCGTCCACAGTCATGGAAGCCACACCCTTCTGTACATGCGCACTGTTATCCACCGTAATGTGGTATTTCACGCCGCGGAAAGTCCGATCCAGCGTGTAACCATCTACCGAATCCGGAATGCACGGATTGATCCGCAGACCGTCAAGCTCAGGCTGGATGCCGAGAATATACTGGCTCATCGCCGTAAACGTCCAAGCCGCAGTACCCGTCAGCCAGCTGTTCTTGCCCTCGCCCGGGATAGCCGCATCCTTGCCGGCAACCATCTGGCAGTATACATACGGTTCCGTCTTGTGAATGTCCTCGATATCCTCCAGATAGATCGGGCATGTCTTCTTAAACACTTCAAAAGCACGGTTTCCGTGGCCAACCACGGTTTCAGCACAGGCGATCCACGGGTTGTTATGGCAGAAAATACCCGCGTTCTCCTTGTATCCCGGCGGATAAGAAGAAATCTCACCGAGTTCAACGTGATACTTTGTATAAGCAGGCTGCAGCAGAACAATGCCGTACTTCGAATCCAGTCTCTCGGCGACGCTCTGCAGCGCCATCTCGGCCTTTCCATTATCAGTGCCCACGCCGGCCATCACACACATGCCCTGCGGCTCAATGTAGATCTGGCCCTCCTCATTGATGTGACTGCCTACCGGATGGCTGTATGCGTCATACGCGCGGACAAACCACTCGCCGTCCCAGCCGGCGTCATTGATTGCATCCACCATCTCTGCGACTTTCGCCCGCACATCCGCAGCTTCATCCGCAAGCCCTATGTGATCGCAGATATCCGCATATTCATTGCCGTATTTTACATACATGCCTGCGATGAATACAGATTCTGCCACCGGTCCCTCCGACGGACCGAAAGTCTGGAAGCTCTCACCAGGTTCCTCGGAAAAGCAGTTGAGATTCAGACAGTCATTCCAGTCGGCGCGTCCGATCAGCGGCAGCCCGTGCGGCCCCTTGTGTGTCGTCGTGAACCGGAAGCTCCGGCGCAGATGCTCCATCAGCGGAACAGCCTTTGAAAAATCGGAGTCAAATGCACATTTTTCATCCAGGATCGAATAATCACCTGTCTCACGCAGATAAGCGGAGGTTCCGGCAATCAGCCAGAGCGGGTCATCATTGAAGCCGCCGCCGATATCGGCATTGCCCTTCTTCGTGAGCGGCTGATACTGGTGATAGGTAGAGCCATCCTCAAACTGCGTGTTCGCAATATCAATGATCCTCTCACGCGCACGGGCCGGGATCAGGTGAACGAAGCCGAGCAGATCCTGACAGGAATCACGGAAGCCCATGCCGCGTCCCATGCCCGACTCAAAGTACGAAGCCGAACGGCTCATATTGAAGGTCACCATGCACTGATACTGGTTCCAGATATTCACAAGCCTGTTCAGCCGCTCGTCCTTCGTATGAACCGTGTACGTGGAGAGCAGATTCGTCCAGTAATCCTTCAGCTCAGCCAGCGCAGCGTCAACCTGCTCGTCCGTCCGGAACTTCGCGAGAAGCTTCTCCGCCGGCGCCTTGTTGATCACATTCGGAGCCTCCCACTTCTGATCCTTCGGATTCTCGCAGTATCCGAGGACAAAAATAAACGAAGCGGATTCACCCGGTTTCAGATCAACCTTCAGGTGATGACTGCCGATCGGCTGCCAGCCGTGTGCGATACTGTTGCGGCTCTCCCCCTCGATGACCGCCACAGGATCGTGAAAACCATTATAGGTGCCGATAAAAGCCTCGCGGCTGGTATCAAACCCGGCTACGGGTTTATTCACGGCAAAAACAGCGTAATGGTTGCGGCGCTCGCGGTATTCGGTCTTGTGATAGATCACAGAGCCGATGACCTCGACCTCGCCGGTGGAGAAGTTTCTCTGGAAATTCGTCTGGTCGTCCTGCGCGTTCCACAGGCAGAACTCGACGAAGCTGAACAGATCGAGATGTTTTTCTTCTGTTCCTTTATTGGTAAGGACGATCCGGTTGATCTCACAGGCGTCATGAACCGGGACGAAAGCCTGAAGCTGAGCCTGCACGTGGTTTTTCTCACCGGTGATAACCGTATAGCCGAGGCCATGCCGGCAGGAGTAGGCGTCCAGTTCTGTCTGCGTCGGCTGCCAGCCCGGATTCCAGATCGTGCTGCCGTCTTTTATATAGTAGTAACGGCCGCCGTTATCCAGAGGACAGTTGTTATAGCGGTATCTCGTAATGCGGAGAAGCTTGGCATCTTTATAGAAGGAATAGCCGCCTGCCGTATTAGAGATCAGGCTGAAAAAGTCCTGCGTACCGAGGTAATTGATCCAGGGCAGCGGGGTAGCCGGGGTCTCGATCACATATTCACGGGCCTCATCATCAAAATGACCGTATTTCATATCAATCTCCATTCCGCCGTAAATCATCCGGCAGCCCAGATATCATGAAAGCCTTCTCTGCACGGAAACTTTCACGAATACGATTTCGGTATCGCACCAATTATAGACATAAAAGCCGGACGAAATCAATGACGAAAACGTTTAAATTCAGAAATTAGCAATACTTTACAAAAAATAATCTAAATAAATGTATACTTTTAAGAGTTGACTCGAAAACGTTTTAGCCTTATGATGAGGCCATAACGAAAACGATTTAGACCTGCCAGAGAGAGGAAGCCGGTGAAACCGATGGTTACGATCAGGGATATTTCGAAGGCCTGTCATGTCTCTCCGGCTACAGTCAGTAAGGCGTTGAACGGGTATCCGGATATCGGGGCGGCAACAGCCGAGAGAATCCGGGCCAAGGCCAGAGAATTGCATTACATGCCGAATGCGGCAGCGAGGCAGCTGAAAACAAATGCTTCCCATAATATAGGCATTGTGTTTGAAGATGGAGCCGAGAGCGGCCTGACGCATGAATTTTTCTCCATGATCCTGAACAGCGCCAAGACAGAGATTGAGAAACTTGGCTACGATATCACATTTGTGAGTTCAAGGGTCGGAGGTAATTCTTTTCTCGAACACTGCAGGTACCGGAAAGTCGATGGCGTACTGATCGCCTGTGTAAATTTCCAGACAAAACAGATTCGCGATCTGATGAACAGCGAATTTCCGGTTGTCACGATCGATTACAGCTATGACAATCACAGCTGCGTGATGAGTGACAATATGGAAGGAACGTATGAACTGGTGCGTTACCTGTACAACAGGGGTCATCGGAGAATCGCTTATATACATGGAGAAGACACACCGGTGACAAAACGCCGGCTGACGGGTTTTTACAGGGCGTGCAGGGAACTCGGACTGCAGATCCCGACAGCGTATGTGGTGACAGGAGCGTTTCACGATCCGTTTGCAGCGAGGCGCCTGACAGAGGACCTGATGCGAATTGATCCGCCGCCCACAGCCATCATGTATCCGGATGATTACTCCTATGTAGGAGGACGAAACGTCATCGAGGAAATGGGGCTTTCGATTCCGGGAGATATCAGTGCCGTGGGATATGACGGCATCAACCTTTCCCAGGTGCTCAGGCCGAGACTTACAACCTGGCATCAGGATGCCGAAGGCATCGGGACGGAGGCGGGAAAAATGCTTGTCCGGATGATTGAAGAAGGCAACTGCGGAGCCCCGGAGGAGGTCCTCATCCATGGATCGCTGATGGAAGGCGATACTGTGAGAGACATCTGCTCTGACGAGGAGTGAGATGGCCGCAGGAGAACTGAAGTGACAGATGAAGCAACTATCTCCGCGAGGAGAACAGCGCTTTTCTGAATATTAATTTTTCTCATTACATTTTCAAAGGGAGGAAATGAATTATGAAGAAACGTATGTCTACACTGATGAGCCTTGCTGTAGTAGCAGCTATGGTGGCTCCGATGGCGGCCTGCGGATCATCAACCGCAAGCTCAGCCAGCTCAGCTGCAAGCAGCGCAGCATCTGCGAGCACAGCTGCAGCATCTTCTTCCGCAGCGGAAGAGACTTCCAGCTCCAGCTCCGCAGCTGAAGAAGTAGCAGCTTCTTCTACCAGCACAGCTGCATCTACTTCTGATGCAGGCGCAGACGAAGGCAAAGTTCTCAATATTGAGTGCTGGAACACCGAGTTCCAGAGCCGTATTACAGATCACTATCCGGATTATCAGAAGGTTGACGATACCACCGGTAAGATCGGTGATGTAACCGTTAACTGGATCATCACTCCTTCTGATGACAACGCATATCAGAACAACCTCGACAGCGTACTTCCGGAGAACGAGAGCGCATCCGCTGATGATAAGGTAGATATCTTCCTTATGGAGGCTGACTACGCACTGAAATATGTAAATTCCGACGTGACGATGAGCATGAAGGATCTGGGTATCGATCCTGACAAGGATTTTGCTGATCAGTATCAGTACACCAAGGATATCGTTACCGATTCCGACGGCAATATGAAGGGCGCTTCCTGGCAGGCATGCTCCGCAGGTCTGATTTACAACAGAGCAATCGCCAAAGAGGTTCTCGGAACAGATGATCCGGATGAAGTTCAGAAGGCTGTATCTGACTGGGATACCTTCAATGAGACAGCAAAGAAGGTTAAGGATGCAGGTTACAAGATGACCGCAACCGTAAACGATACCTATCGTGTATACTCCAACAACGTATCCGCACCGTGGGTTGACGGCACAACCGTTAAACTTGATGACAACATCAAGAAATGGGTAGACGATTCAAAGGCAATGGTAGATGCAGGCGAGACCGGAACTGATGAGCTCTGGAGCGATGCATGGAGCGCAGGCTTCGCAGCACCTGGCAACGTATTCTGCTACTTCGGACCGGCTTGGCTGATCAACTTCTCCATGGGCGCTGCTCCGGATCAGGACGATGATGGATCTGTTGCTCATGAAGGTGGCTGGGGAATGTGCGTAGGACCGCAGAGCTTCTACTGGGGCGGCACATGGATCGCAGCAGCAACCGGCACAGATAACCCTACACTTGTTAAGGACATCATCCTTACCATGACAACAGATGAGGGCGTTCTGAAAGACATCGCCATGAAGGATTCCGATTGCGTCAACAACAAGAAGGTTCTTGATGAGCTTGCTAACTCTGATGATGGCAACAATGCTATCCTCGGCGGACAGAACCCTTACAAGCAGCTGGCAGCTGGCGCTGAGAAGGTTGATATGAGCAACATCTCCGCTTATGACCAGGGTCTCAACGAGTCCTTCCAGACCGCTATGGGCGACTACTTCACCGGCAACTCCGATTACGATACCGCATATCAGGCATTTGTAACGAGTGCACAGGAGAAATATCCGGAGCTTACATTTGAATAATGTATCCGGCATGGACCGCCCCCGCCGGCTGACGGGGGCGGTTTTTCACACGGAAGGGATATATAGAAGGGTAAGGACAAAGGTATTTATGGTGCTGGGCTGATATATGATCACGGAGGCAGACAGATGTTCGCGATATCCGGATCATATATAAGCCCACGACCGAATGGGAAGGCCGGAGCACAGAGGTTTCCGGTAACGGATACTATGAAAGAATACGGAGGAATGGAGATATGAGCAGTAAGAAATCATCAAGCCGTATCATGCGTCATAACAAATACGGATATATTTTTCTTTTGCCGTTCATGATCGTATTTGTTATCTTCCAGCTGATTCCTCTGATCAGCACGATCTATAACAGCTTCTTTGAAAATTACATGTCAGGTCTGATGCAGATCGGACCGAACTTCATCGGTTTTGCCAATTATGCAAAGCTTTTCAGCAGCGGTGAGATCGAAAAATATACGGCAAACACCATGATCATGTGGATCGCCGGTTTTATTCCGCAGATCATCGTATCGCTTCTGCTGGCAGCGTGGTTCACAGATCCGTCTCTCCGTCTGAAGGGACAGAGATTTTTCAAGACAGTGATCTATTTGCCGAACCTGATCATGGCTTCCGCATTCGCACTGCTGTTCTTCACCCTGTTCTCGACAGTAGGACCGATTCATTCCATCGCCGTGAACCTGGGCTGGATCGACCAGAGCTTTGATTTCATGAAGAGCACGGCTTCGGTTCGTACCCTCATAGCCATGATGAACTTTCTGATGTGGTTTGGTAATACGACGCTTCTCCTGATGTCCGGTATGATGGGCATCGATCAGTCGCTGTTTGAGGCGGCTGAGGTGGATGGCGCCACGGCCACGCAGATCTT
Source organism: uncultured Eubacteriales bacterium (assembly GCA_900318405.1). GTDB lineage: Bacteria > Bacillota > Clostridia > Lachnospirales > Lachnospiraceae > Bilifractor. The sequence continues at coordinate 14,346 of ONKP01000015.1, forward strand.
CTGGAAGATCACGATGCCGCTGCTTCGCCCGATTTTCGTCTATGTGCTGATCACTTCACTGATCGGTGGCCTGCAGATGTTCGATGTACCGCAGATTCTCACGAACGGCGACGGCGGTCCTGCCCGTACGACCATGACGCTGATCATGTGGCTGAACAAGCACCTGTACAGCAAGAACTACGGTTTGGCCGGTGCGCTTTCCGTCATCCTGCTGATCATCACAGGTATCCTGAGTATTGTCGTATTCAAGCTGACCGCAGAAAAAGAAGTCAAGGCCTGAGGGGGTGTAAACGATGGAAAAAGAAAAAGGTTCTGTCCATGCAAGAAGGTTTATCGCTTACCTCGTTCTGATCATCCTCACGGTGCTCTGCCTGGTATGGTTCTACATTCTGATCATCAACGCGACACGAAGCAAAAATGATCTGCGTGTCAATGGATTCTCGGCAATCCCGAGCACGCATCTGATGGAAAACCTGAACAATCTGTTCCACGGCACGCAGCCTGTCCTGCGGGGCATGCTCAACTCCATCATCGTTGCCGGATGCAGTGCGTTCCTTGGCACATATTTTTCAACAATGACAGCATACGCGATCCATGCGTACAGATTTAAGGGAAGAAAGTTCATCTATACCTTCATTCTCGCCATCATGATGATCCCGACGCAGGTTTCCGCACTCGGTTTCGTAGATTTGATGAGAAAAATGAAACTGATGAACAACTTCATTCCGCTGATCATTCCGTCCATGGCGGCGCCGGTTGTGTTCTTCTATATGAAGCAGTATATGGACAGCAACCTGCCGGGATCACTGATCGAAGCGGCAAGAATAGACGGAGCGAGCGAGTTCCATATCTTCAACAGGATCGTTGTACCGCTGATGAAGCCGGCCATCTCCGTACAGGCCATCTTCACCTTTGTATCAAGCTGGAACAACTACTTCATTCCTTCCCTCATCCTGAAGGACGAGAATATGAAGACGCTGCCCGTACTGATCGCAGAACTTCGTTCCGCAGATTTCCTGAAGTTTGATATGGGCCAGGTTTACGCCATGATCGCCTTCTCGATTTTCCCGGTCATCATCGTGTACCTGTTCCTTTCCAGAAACATTGTCGGCGGTGTAACAGCCGGCGGTGTCAAGGAGTAAATCTTTTCAAATTCCTTCTTCTTACAGATGCCCGCCGGCTTCACCGGCGGGCATCACTGTTTATAAGGTTTACTTGAGGAACGGGGACGCTTATGCTATTATCAAATTTGTATGTGCGTTTGATAAAGGAGCAGTTTTTTTCATGAACTATATCGTCTTCGATCTGGAATGGAACCAGAGCCCCCGCGGAAAAGCAGGCGAGGTGAAGGGCCTCCCTTTCGAGATTATTGAGATCGGTGCCGTCAAGCTGGACAGCAGCCGTCGCATAGTGGATACGTTTCAGCAGGTGATCCGTCCCGCGGTCTATCGCACGCTGAACTATCGGACAAGGGAGATCGTTCAGATCGGCAGGGAAGAACTGCAGAACGGCATGGCTTTTCCGGAAGCCGCCAGAAATTTTCTCAACTGGTCGGGCGGCGATTCTATTTTCTGCGTATGGGGAAATGTAGATCTGTCCGAGCTCCAGAGGAATCTCCGCTATTACGGCATGCTCGGTCTGATGAAGGGCCCGCTGCATTACTATGATGTGCAGAAAATGTTTGCGGTTCAGTATGAGGATATGAAGAGCCGCCGCTCGCTGGAGTATGCGGCCGATTTTCTTCATCTCGACAAATCGGACCAGTTTCACAGGGCGCTGTCAGATGCCGAATACACGGCAAAAATTTTTCAGACGATCGATATGGATATCGCTCTTGCCTACGATTCGATCGATGTCTATCAGAATCCGAAGTCAAAGACAGAGGAAATTCACACCGTATACAACGGATACACAGAGTATATCTCCCGCGAATTCGGCAGCAAAGAGGCTGCCATGAGCGATCCGGAGGTGCTCTCGACGCACTGCTGCATCTGCGGCAGAAAGTCGAGAAAGCGGATCCGCTGGTTCTCTGTCAATTCCCGTTATTATTACTCGATTGCCGAATGTCCGGAGCACGGGCTTCTGATCGGAAAGATCAGGATGAAGCACAATGACGACGGCGGTATTTTTGTGATCAAGACGATCAGACGCTGCAGTTTATCGGAGGCGGAGATGATCCGCGGCAGGAAGACACGGCTGACGACCCGCCGCCGGAAAAAGCGCAACGCCGGAGCATAGCACAGGTAACGAACGCGAATCACCGCGTTTGGAATATAGCATCTGCTGCGCGACGAGAAAGCGCAGCTGAAGGAGGACAAATGTACAGAAAAGCAGATCCGAATCAGAACATGCTGGAGAACGAGGAGAAAGTATCTCAGTTCTGGGAAGATCATGAGATCTTCAAGAAAAGCGTGGAGGAGAAGGAAGGCCATCCGGTCTATATGTTTTATGACGGACCGCCTACAGCAAACGGAAAGCCTCATATCGGCCACGTGGAGACGCGTGTCATCAAGGATCTGATTCCGAGATACCGCACCATGAAGGGATACCAGGTGCCGAGAAAGGCAGGATGGGATACCCACGGTCTCCCGGTAGAGCTCGAGGTCGAGAAAGAGATCGGCATCGAGGGCAAGGATCAGATCGAGGAATACGGCATCGAGCCTTTCATCAAGAAGTGCAAGGAATCTGTCTGGAAATACAAGGGTATGTGGGAAAAGTTTTCCCGCAAGGTCGGCTTCTGGGCCGATATGGAAAATCCATATATCACCTATAAGGACGATTACATCGAGTCCGAATGGTGGGCACTGAAGGAGATCTGGAAGAAGGGTCTGCTCTACAAAGGATTCAAGGTTGTGCCCTACTGCCCGAGCTGCGGCACTCCGCTCTCATCGCATGAGGTGGCACAGGGATACAAGACGATCAAGGACAGGACAGCTGTTGTCCGCTTCAAGGTAAAGGGTGAGGACGTCTATTTCCTCGCGTGGACGACCACACCGTGGACATTGCCGTCCAATATCGCTCTCTGTGTGAACCCTGATGAGTCCTATGTAAAAGTAAAATGCGTCGACGGCTATACCTACTATCTGGCAGAGCCGCTCCTGGACAAGGTGCTGGGACCGCTGGCTGAGAAGAGAGAGGATCTCTCCGATACGGAGCCCCCGAAGGCTTATGAAATCCTTGAGACATACAAAGGCAGGGATCTGGAATACAAGGAGTATGAGCCGCTGTATCAGTGCGCGGCTGATGCTGTGGCAAAGCAGCACAAGAAGGCGTTTTTCGTGTACTGCGATGATTATGTAACAATGACCGATGGTACCGGTATTGTTCACATCGCGCCTGCTTTCGGTGAAGATGATGCCCGTGTGGGACGTAAATATGACGCGCCCTTTGTTCAGATGGTCGATGATCATGGCCGCATGAAACCGGAGACAGGAAAATTCGCCGGCATGCGCTGCAAACCGACCCAGCATGAGATCAAAGATGAGGGAGCCATCAGCGCAGATCCCGAGGTTCTGAAGGATCTGGAGGAGAGAGAGCTTCTTTTCGCCGCACCGAAGGTGGAGCATGATTATCCGCACTGCTGGCGCTGCGACACACCGCTGATCTACTATGCGCGCGAGTCCTGGTTCATCAGGATGACGGCGGTCAAGGATGACCTTGTCCGCAACAACAAGGAAATCAACTGGGTTCCGCCGACGATGGGCGAGGGCCGTTTCGGCAACTGGCTGGAGAATATTCAGGACTGGGCGATTTCCCGTAACCGTTACTGGGGCACACCGCTTCCGGTGTGGACCTGCCCTGACTGCGGCAAACAGATCTGCATCGGTTCCCGTCAGGAGCTGGCGGAGCTTTCCGGCAACCCGGACAACGCCCACGTAGAGCTGCACCGTCCGTATGTCGATGCGATCACGATCAAATGCCCGGACTGCGGCGGCGAGATGCATCGCGTGCCGGAGGTTATCGACTGCTGGTTTGATTCCGGTGCCTGCCCGTACGCAGAGCTCCACTATCCTTTTGAGAATAAGGATCTCTTCGAGAAACAGTTCCCGGCGAGCTTCATCTCCGAGGCTGTCGATCAGACGAGAGGCTGGTTCTATTCTCTGCACGCAGAGGCAACGCTGCTGTTCAACAGGCCGGCGTTCAAAAATGTCATCGTCATGGGCCTTGTCCTCGACAAGGACGGCAACAAGATGTCCAAGTCCAAGGGCAACGCCGTTGACCCGATGGATGCACTTGATAAATTCGGTGCGGATGCGATCCGCTGGTATTTCTACAATGCCAGTGCGCCGTGGCTTCCGAAGAAGTTCAGCGAAAAGGCTGTGACGGAGTACGCGGGACGATTCCTCGGCACGCTGTGGAACACCTATGCGTTCTGGGTTCTCTACGCCAATATCGACAAGTTCGACCCGACGAAGTACACGCTGGATTACGACAAGCTCTCCGTGATGGACCGCTGGCTCCTGTCCCGCATGAACACGATGGTTCGCGATGTAGACAGCAATATGTCGCAGTACCGCATCCCGGAAACAGCCAAGGCGCTGGAGTCTTTCGTGGATGACATGAGCAACTGGTATGTGCGCCGTTCCAGAAGCCGTTTCTGGGCGGGCGGCATGGAGCAGGACAAGATCAATGCCTATATGACGCTTTATACGGCACTTGTGACCGTATGCAAGGCGGCGGCACCGATGGTTCCGTTCATGACTGAGAGCATCTATCAGAATATCGTGCGCGGTGTGGATTCTTCCGCTCCGGAGAGCATCCATCTGTGCAGCTTCCCGACAGTGGACGAGTCGAAGATTGACGCGGATCTGGAGGCAAAGATGGCGCAGGTTATGCGGATCGTCGTACTCGGACGCTCTGCGCGTAATGCTTCCAATATCAAGAACCGCCAGCCGCTGTCAAAAATGTATGTGCGCATCGATGAGCCGCTCGATGATTTTTACACGGCGATCGTGCGTGAGGAGCTTAATGTCGGCGAGGTCATTTACGACAGCAGCCTGAAGGTACAGTATTCGCTGAAACCGCAGCTCAAGACCGTCGGACCGAAGTTCGGAAAGCTGGTCGGCGGCATCCGCAAGGCACTGGCAGGCATGAACGGCGCAGATGCAGTGGCAGAGCTGAAGGAGAACGGATCCCTGGTATTTACGGTTGACGGACAGCAGGTCAGCCTCGGCAGAGAGGATCTGCTGATCGACATCGCCCAGACCGAGGGCTTCTCCACACAGTCGGACGGAACGGTAACTGTCATGCTGGATACAAAGCTGACACCGGAGCTGATCGAGCAGGGCTTTGTTGCCGAAATCATCAGCAAGATCCAGACGATGCGCAAGGAAGCGGGATTTGAGGTTATGGACCGCATCCGCGTATATGCAGAGGGCAGCGGAAAGATCGAGGAGATTCTCCGTGCCAACGATGCGAGGATCAGAAAGACGGTAATGGCCGATGAGATCATCACCGGTGAAACAAAAGGTTACGTAAAGGACTGGAAGATCAATTCTGAGGACGTGACACTTGGCGTCGAAAAAACGGGAGGCTGAAGCTTATGATGAATCCGCTGTTTAAAAAGGAGACGTTTAAGAAGGAAGTTCGGGATGAAATCCGCAGACTTTTCCGTACCACGCTGGAAGAGGCGACAGAGCACCAGATCTATCAGGCTGTATGCTATGTGGTGAAGGATGTGATCATTGACAACTGGATGGCCACACAGCAGGAGATGAAAAAAGACGATCCGAAGATCGTGTACTACATGTCGATGGAGTTCCTCACGGGACGCTACCTCGGCAACAACCTGCTGGCGCTCAGCGCTTACGGCGAGGTAAAAGACGCCCTCGCCGAGATGGGCATTGATATCGATGCCATTGAGGATGAGGAGCGTGATCCGGCTCTTGGAAACGGCGGTCTCGGAAGACTTGCCGCCTGCTTCATGGATTCTCTGTCCACCCTGGGCTATGCGGCCTACGGGTGCGGCATCCGCTATCATTACGGCATGTTCCGTCAGGAGATCCGCGACGGTTATCAGGTGGAAGAGCCTGATAACTGGCTGGCAGACGGCAGCTATCCGTTCGAGCTGAAACGGCCCGAATACGCCAAGGAGATCAAATTCGGCGGCTACGTAGCCGTCGATTACGATCCGGCGACAGGCAGGAACTATTATCATCAGGAGGGATGCCAGACCGTACGGGCCATCCCCTATGATCTGCCGGTTGTCGGCTTTGGCAACAACATGGTGAATACGCTGCGAATCTGGGATGCAGAGGCGATCAATGATTTTTCCCTTGATTCCTTCGATAAGGGCGATTATCACAAGGCGGTGGAGCAGGAAAATCTGGCGCACACCCTCACAGAGGTTCTCTATCCGAACGACAATCATATGGCCGGTAAGGAACTGCGCCTGCGCCAGCAGTATTTCTTCGTATCTGCCAGCGTGCAGACCGCAGTGAAAAAATATCTGAAGCGGCACGACGATATTCACGGCCTCTATCAGAAGGCCTGCTTCCATATGAATGATACGCATCCGACGCTGACCGTGCCGGAGCTGATGCGTATCCTTCTGGACGAGCAGCACCTTGGGTGGGATGAGGCATGGGCACTCACGACCAAATGCTGCGCCTATACGAACCACACGATCATGAGTGAGGCGCTGGAGAAATGGCCGATCGAGCTTTTCTCCCGTCTGCTGCCGAGAATCTATCAGATCGTTGAGGAGATCAACCGCCGTTTCTGCAATCAGATCACGGCGAAGTACCCGAACAATGCACAGGACAAGATCCGCTCGATGGCGATCATCTACGACGGACAGGTACGTATGGCGAACCTCGCGATCGTCGGCGGTTTTTCCGTCAACGGTGTGGCGGAGCTTCATACGGAGATCCTCGAGAAGAGGGAGCTGCATGATTTTTATGAGCTGTGGCCGGAGAAGTTCAGCAACAAGACGAACGGCATCACGCAGCGGCGTTTCCTGCTCCACGGTGATCCGCTTCTTGCCAAATGGGTGACGGATCATGTGGGCAGCGAGTGGACGACGGATCTGGACCGCATCAAGGGGCTTGCTGTCTATGCGGATGATGAGAAGGCACAGGCGGAGTTCATGAATATCAAGTACCAGAACAAGGTACGCCTCGCCCGCTATATCCTTGCGCATAACGGCATCGAAGTGGATCCGCGGTCGATCTTTGATGTGCAGGTCAAGCGTCTGCATGAGTACAAGCGGCAGCTGTTGAATATTCTTCACGTGATGTATCTCTACCGCAAGATCCAGATGCACCCGGATCTGCCCTTCTATCCGAGGACATTTATTTTTGGCGCGAAGGCCAGTGCCGGCTATGAGCGCGCGAAGATGATCATTAAGCTGATCAACAACGTGGCGGATGTCATCAATAACGACAAGAGCATCAACGGAAAGCTGAAAGTCGTGTTCATCGAGGACTACAGAGTCAGCAACGCCGAGGGTATTTTTGCCGCGGCGGATGTATCCGAGCAGATCTCGACGGCTTCGAAGGAAGCTTCCGGCACATCGAACATGAAGTTCATGCTGAACGGTGCGCTGACGCTCGGAACGATGGACGGCGCCAACGTAGAGATCGTTCGTGAGGTGGGCGATGAAAATGCGTTTATCTTCGGACTCTCGGCGGATCTTGTCATCGAGTATGAGCGCAACGGCGGATATGATCCGATGTGGTATTTCAACAACGACCCGGATATCCGCGACGTCCTGATGCAGCTGATCAACGGCAGATATTCCGGCGGAGACATGCAGATGTTCCGCGATATCTACAATTCCCTGCTGTACCCGGTCAACGGCGCAAGAGCCGACCAGTATTTCATTCTGGCGGATTTCAAGCCGTACGCAGCCGCGCAGGAGAGGGTTGAGGCCAAGTACCGCAATGAAGAGGCATGGGCGAAGAGCGCCATCCTCAATGTAGCGCATGCAGGACGGTTCAGCTCTGACCGTACGATTCAGGAATACGTCGATGATATCTGGCATCTGGACAAGATGACCGTGCCGGATCCGGCGGAGGAAGAGCGGAAGGCAGTCAGAAAGTCGAAAAAGTAAACGGCTGCTCTGCTGCTCTGCGCTGATTGGTGAAGTTTACAGAAACTGACACAGGCGGATGTATGCGCAGGAGAGCATAAAGTCCTTTGCGCATGCATCCGCGTTTTCACAACCACTCTTTGGCAGCCACTGTCACAGTTCGTGCTTTATTTATTTGAGCTTTTGAAATATAATGTACGTGATTTTTTATGCCTGTGATCCGTGGAACGGGGAAAAGGGGTTCCTGTCGCGGGGAGGTATAAGGGATGAGTTATGGCGAAAACGGGCGCATACGCGGATATACGCATCACGGCGTTTTCGTTCGGGGAGTATAAATTGCGGTGATAAGCGGGAGGAAACACGATGGACAGAGAGGAATACCGTGAGAAGCTGGATCAGCTGACAGACGCGGTCAGTGACAGGGATTATACCAGAGCCCTGAACATCGCGGATGAGATCGACTGGCGGCGGGTGAAGAGCCTGAACACGCTGAATATGGTAGCCGATATCTACGAGATGAACAGGGAATATGAGGCGGAAAAGAAGATTCTGCTTCTGGCCTATGAGAAAGCTTCGATCGGAAGGAGTATTCTGTACCGTCTCGTTGAAGTGTGTCTGAAACTGAATCAGATCGGCGAAGCGGAAAAGTATTTCAAAGAATATTCAAAGACGGCAAAAAATGACAGCTCCCGCTGTGTTCTCCAGTATAAGCTTTATAAGGCGACGAAGGCACCGCTCGAGGCGCAGATCGATGTACTTGAGGAGTACCGGGATAAGGAGTATACGGAGCGATGGGCCTATGAGCTTGCGACACTGTATGCCAAAGCCGGTGACAAGAAGCGCTGCGTAGACACATGTGATGATTTGATTCTCTGGTTTGGGGACGGTAAATACGTTCTGAAAGCCATGAGGCTGAAAATGCGCTATGCGCAGCTGACACCGGCTCAGGAAAAAAGCTACAGGCGCATGATGGACATGGGCGGCTATGATTCGGCACCCTGTGAAATCGACCGGGTGGAGGCTGATGCAGAGGACCGCGCAGGGGCGAGACTGTATCATGAGGCCGGACTTACGTCCTCCGGCAGAGAAAAAACAGCGCCTCATGTCGTGGCGTCTGCGGGACAGAGACCGGATGAGGAGGAGACTCAGGCTCAGGCTAAAACCCCGGCTCAGGCCAGGACACCGGTTCAGACTAAGAAGTACGGTGACAGGCCGTCAGATGCCGGCAATACAGCTGACATGATAGCTGAAGATACGGATGAAGATACCGCTGAGAATGCATCAGCAGCTGATGATTTTTCCGACGGCGGAGATGGACAGCCGGAGAGCAGGGATACAGACACAGCTGAAGTTCCGTCGGACAGCGCATCAGCCGGAAACGGACGTGCTGCGGCAAAATCATCCGGCGGTTTCCGGAACCGTGTTGTCAGGACAATCAGTGATATCATCGGAGCGGGCAGTGATGACCGCGATGATATGTTTGGTGATATCGATGCCGAATACAGGAGTGTTGACGAGGAAGAGCCGGCAGAGGAACAGACGGAGAAAGAGGGGACAGAACAGGGACTTCATCTCCGTCAGCTGAAGGATGATCTGCACGATCATACGAAAACGCCTGACACCGAAGCTGAGGACAGCGACGACGGGGAGACCGATGCGGACAGGACAAAGGTCTTCCGGCGGAACAGCGTTCGGGTTCAGCGGGATGGTTCTCTTGATCTCGGTGCTTTTCTGAATGATTCGGCAAAGGAAATGGCTTCCGATATCAGTAAGGACGAAGTCGATGAAGAGCCGCTACCTTCAACGGACAGTACGGCTGCGGCTTCGGCTGTGGATGATACGGTGAAAGCTGGTGGCACTGCAGCTTCAGCAGATGATGCTTCGAAGGCCGATGAGACCGCGGAAGCAGATGACACCGCAGCTTCGGCAGCGGATGCAATGGCAGAAGCAGATGCTGCTGCGGTTCCAGCTGCGGATGAAACGGCAGAAACTGATCATGCAGCTTCAGCTGACAATGCTGCGGAGGCCGATGAGACCGCAGAACCAGAGAATGCGACGGAGATGACAGATATGAAAGAAACAGGAGAAGCAGCAGATATGACAGAGACGAATGCCGATGCAGCTGTGAAGGCGGACGGAGCAGTAGAAATCTCTGCTGATTCATCTGCCGCAGGCAATGGACCGGTTGTCGCGAAGTCGGCAGCGGATGCCCTGCAGGGACTGAAGGAAGGTGTAGAAGCAGAAAAAGCACAGGCCGAGAAGGAAGAAGCTGTCAGGACTGCTGCATCGGATGATGACACCGATATGAAGGTTGTTCCTGACAAACCGAAGAAAAAACCTCATTACATCGAGGAGCTGGAGGTTCCGGATCCGGAGCCCACAGAAGAGGAAAAGAAACACCATACACATACCATTTCGCTTGATACCATCGGTGAGAATACCGTTCCGATCTCCATTGACAAGATCCTGAGCGAGGAGACACCGGAAGAGCGCAGAATCCGTATCCTGAACAAGGCGAAACCGACCAGAATGAGCGAGGAGCAGCGGAAGATATTCACGTATTTTGCCCGCGTTCCCGGCATGGACGGCCAGATCCTGGAGGCTGTGAACAGCGTATATACCCATGCGGGAGAGAAAACATCCATGCATGGCAATATCGCCATCATGGGAGCGCGCGGATGCGGCAAGTCAAGGCTGGCGCACGGACTGATCGTTGCCATGTGCCGTGATCTCGGACTGGAAGCCTGCAAGATGGCGCGTATCAACGGTAAGACGCTGAATAAAAAGGATGCGGCAAAGGTGATTTCGGTCATGGCCGGCGGCTTCCTGATCATTGAGGATATTACCAATGTCACGGAAGCTACACTGAAGACACTCAACCAGGCAATGGAGTTCCGCACCGACCGTCTCGTTGTCATTATCGAGGATGAGAAGACGAGAATGCGCGCCTTCCTGAAGTCACATCCGCAGTTTGCGGCCAAATTTGACAAGGTGATTTCCGTTCCGGTGTTCACAAATGATGAGCTTGTGACGTTTGCACGTACCTATGCGACAGAGAACGGATGCAAGATCGATGATCTCGCGATTCTCGCACTGTATACGATCATCGGAAATATGCAGTCGGAGGAAGAACCTGCCACGATCTCGGATGTGAAGGAAATCATTGACGGTGCTATCCTTCATGCGACGAAGGGACGCCGCAGACATGGAAGCTATGATGCAGAGAAGACAGGCAAGTGGATCATCATCCATGAGAAAGATCTGACTGCCAACGGCTAACAGGATGAGGATCGTGAGAGCGCGAAGCTCCTGCGGTCCTCATCGCTTTACTGCGAATACTTGCAGCGACACGAGAGCACATAGTGCGAAGTGGCGCGTAGACTTATACAGTACTGTGGCAGCTTGCAGGATGTGGATGTTTACTGTATGACACAGCACTGCACGTTCATACGATTGGATGAAAAATAATGGATAAGATGACACCGTGGCTGGCAGAACCTGCCCGCACGATTGAAATCCTTCAGAAATATGATTTTCACTTTCAGAAAAAATACGGACAGAATTTCCTCATTGATCCGCATGTGCTGGATCGGATCATATCCGCTTCGGGTGTTTCAGAGGATGATACGGTTCTGGAGATCGGCCCGGGTATCGGTACGCTGACACAGTATCTTGCTTATGCCGCCCGCCGTGTATATGCCGTGGAAATTGACCGTAATCTGATCCCGATCCTGACCGGGGATACCCTGAAGGACTGGGACAACGTGACGGTGATCAACGGCGATATCATGGATATGGACCTCCCGGCGTTTGTCCGTGAGCACAATGACGGGAAACCGGTACGTGTCGTGGCCAATCTTCCCTACTACATCACGACGCCGATCCTGATGAAAATTCTGGAATCGGGGATGCCCTGTCTCTCCATCACAGTGATGGTGCAGGCTGAGGTTGCCGATCGTATGCGCGCAGAACCGGGATCAAAGGACTACGGGGCTCTGTCACTCGCCGTCAGGTACTATTCGGTACCGGAGATCGGCGCGCAGGTGCCGCCGAACTGTTTTATGCCGCGCCCGAAGGTCGGCAGTACCGTGATCAGTCTTCGCGTGCGAAGACCGGAGGAACGCGTCCGCACAGCGGATGAGACCATGCTTTCCCGTGTGATACGGGCTTCTTTCGCCCAGCGCAGAAAAACGCTTTATAACGGGCTCCGCAACAGTGAAGAACTGCAGTGTCCGCAGGAACTGGCAGCGGAGGCAATCCGTGAGGCGGGACTTCCGGAGAACGTGCGCGGAGAAGAGCTTTCCCTCGAAGATTTTGCGCGCGTTGCGGATATCCTTTATGCAAGGCAGAGAGTGTGAAAACAGAATACCTGGCATGGACTTTCAGTACGGGATTTCTTTTGCGCAGCGGGTAAATGGCCGGTGTGCGATACATATTTCAGATACGAAGAATATAATTTGTACAATATGTATATAATTTCGAATAATAGCATACGAAATGACGAAACAAAAAGTGAATACTGTGTGAAAAGTTTGTAAAAAGCTGTATTTAGCGTCGGAAATGTACTATAATTATGTCTGACATTTTTGTCAGGCACAATATATCACAGTGAATCGCCAGTGCGGAAACGCGATGGCAGAAAGGCGGGATTTTTATTATGGCTAAGTACAAATGCACAGTCTGCGGTCACATTTATGATGAGGATGTAGAAGGCGTAAAGTTTGAGGATCTTCCGGATACCTGGACCTGCCCTACATGTCATCAGCCGAAGTCCAAATTTGTTAAACTTGAGGAAGGCGGAGCAAAGGTATGGGCTTCCGAGCACAAGATCGGCATCGGATCTGATGTTCCGGCTGATATCAAAGAGGGACTGCAGGCTAACTTCACCGGTGAGTGCACAGAGGTGGGCATGTATATGGCTATGGCACGCGTAGCTTATCGTGAGGGATATCCGGAAATCGGTATGTATTATGAGAAGGCTGCTTCTGAGGAAGCTATCCATGCCGCAAAGTTCGCAGAGATGCTCGGCGAAGTTGTAACGGATTCTACAAAGAAGAATCTGCAGCTCCGTGTTGAGGCTGAGTACGGCGCAACAGAGGGCAAGACCGAGCTGGCAAAGAGAGCTAAACAGGAGAATCTGGATGCCATCCATGATGCCGTTCATGAGGCTGCCCGTGATGAGGCAAGACATGGCAAAGCTTTTGAAGGTCTGCTGAAGAGATATTTCAACGAATAATAAGTTATTCGCCAACCACCGGCGTCTGAGGATGGCTGCGGGGTGGAGGCATCTGTATCTCTGGAAGGTATTATAGTGTGTGAAGCACGAAGTCCCATGTTCCGGGTTTTATCTCAGAACATGGGACTTTTTTCACGATATTCAGGTGTTTTCAAATATACTACATGGATGTTCTTGTGGAGATGTTTACGTTGTCGAAGTGTTTGATTTTGTGATCCGGTTTGCGGTCCTTCGGCGGTTCGTAGCCATGCAGGCCGATCAGCCGCTGGTTGGAGCTGCCGCGGAATGTCAGATTCACATCCTTCAGCGCTTCCACGAATTCGCCGTCCACGAGGCAGTCTGTGCAGGCGAGCATTTCATCGGTATACGGCGTGTATACTTTTCCGCCGGGAACCAGATCCACATCATAGGTGTAGCCTGTATAGCACCAGATATCTTTTTTCGGATAGGTGCTGCGGATTCTCTTCAGGAGACCGGCGAGAACTGCCTGATTTTCGGGCTCGAATGGTTCGCCGCCGAGGAGCGTAAAGCCCTGAATAAAGTCGGGCTTCAGTGCTTCGATAATCCGATCGGCGATGCTGTCGTCAAAGGGCTCGCCGTAATTAAAGTCCCATGTCATGGCATTGAAACAGCCCTTGCAGTGATGACGGCATCCTGATACAAAGAGGCTGACACGGACGCCCGGCCCGTCGGCGATATCAAATTCCTTGATGTTTGCGTAATTCATGCCCTCATGACTCCCTTCGGCTTCTTTCGTTTCCGGGGTGCAGACGCAAATACAGATGCTGCACAACCCGTTTTCATATTTTAGCACATTTGCGTGAGAAAAATACTGCCTGCTCGCGCATAAGCTTCGAGCTTCCCTTCGGTCGCTCTCAGCAAGTGCTCATCGCTCCGTCGAGGCTGGAAGTCTCCATGTGTGACAGTGGCTGTCAAAGAGCGAACAGTGATGCAGCAGGTACATTCCCCGATTGACAACGGAAGCGTCAGAGATTAGACTTGAGAATGCATGCGTATTTGAGATGAAACATGTGAAGGCATGTGAATGGATATACTGCCGTTTCCAGGCGGGAGATAAGGAGTTCAAAATGGCAAAAGAGGGAAAACTGGTCGAGCAGATCACGGCAATGGAAGATGATTTTGCGCAGTGGTACACCGATGTCTGCATCAAGGCGGATCTCATCGGATACACGAGCGTTAAGGGATGCATGGCAATCAAGCCCGCGGGATATGCGATCTGGGAGAATATTCAGAAGGATCTGGATGCCCGTTTCAAGGCAACCGGCGTGGAGAATGTCTACATGCCGATGCTGATACCGGAAAATCTGCTTGCAAAGGAGTCCGATCTTGTCAACGGATTTGCGCCGGAGGTGGCGTGGATCACCGAGGGAGGCAACGAAAAGCTGCAGGAAAGACTCTGCGTGCGTCCGACTTCCGAGACCCTCTTCTGCGATTTTTATGCAAAGGATATCCAGTCGCACCGCGATCTGCCGCGCCTCTATAATCAGTGGTGCTCGGTTCTCCGCTGGGAGAAGACAACGCGTCCGTTCCTTCGTTCCCGTGAGTTCCTGTGGCAGGAGGGCCACACCGCCCATGCAACGGCGGAGGAGGCCGAGGAGCGCACGGTCATGATGCTGAATGTCTATGCCGATTTCCTCGAGCAGGATATGGCGATCCCGGTCATCAAGGGACAGAAGACCGACAAGGAAAAATTTGCCGGTGCCCTTCACACCTACACCGTCGAGTCACTGATGCACGACGGCAAGGCGCTGCAGTCCGGTACCAGCCATAATTTCGACGATATTTTTGCAAAAGCATACGACGTCACCTATACAGCACCTGACAATACGGTACAGTACTGCCATCAGACGTCCTGGGGCATGACGACCCGTGTGATCGGTGCCATGATCATGGTGCACGGCGACAACAGCGGACTGGTCATTCCGCCGCATATCGCACCGGTACAGGTGATGATCATCCCAATCCGTCAGGATGCGGAGGGTGTTCTGGACAAAGCACACGCCATGCTTGACGCACTGCAGGCAGCGGGCGTCCGCGTGAAAATTGATGAGTCTGACAAGCGGCCGGGCTGGAAATTCTCCGAGCAGGAAATGCGCGGTATTCCGCTGCGTATTGAGATCGGACCGAAGGATGCGGCAGCTGACCAGGCCTGCCTCGTGCGTCGGGACAACCGTGAAAAAACAATGGTACCGATCGCGGATATTGCGACAGCTGTTCCGGCTATGCTGGAGACGATCCAGCAGGATATGTTTGAGCGTGCGAAGAGCTTCCGCGACAGCCATACCTATGATGCGCATGACTATGAGGAGTTCAAGACCACTGCGGCCGAGAAACCCGGCTTTATCCGTGCCATGTGGTGCGGCGATCCGGCCTGCGAAGAGAAGATCAAGGCGGATACGACCTGCACATCACGCTGCATTCCTTTTGAACAGGAGAAGATCAGCGACCGGTGCGTATGCTGCGGAAAACCGGCAAAGAAGATGGTTTACTGGGGAAAAGCATACTGATAGAATAATTTAGCACAAAATAATATAGCTAAAACTTTGCCGAAGATTGTGAGACAAAATTGGTGATTTTTTTCCATGATTCGTCCTTGCTGTTTCCGGAAGAGAGGGTTATGATAATGGGGCACAAGATGTTGTGCCCCATTATTTTATTCGAGCTAGATATAGTGACTTTCCGGAAATGTCAGTATCTGAGCGGGTTTCGGGGCTGTTGACCGGGCCGGCTATATTTTTGACCTAAAACGGGGCATGGGAGTATATAAACCGGGAAACAGGAGATGTACAGGGAGGGATAAACATGTCAGGAGAGACAAACGTCAATGTCATTAAGAGAAATGGCGAGGAGGTGGTCTTCGATGAGGAGAAGATCTACAACGCCATTGCCAAAGCCAATAAGGAAGTTGACCCGATCCATCAGATGAATACCTATCAGATCCGTGCAGTGGCGGACAATGTCACGGCACAGGTGAGCCGTTCCCCGCACGCGGTAAGTGTCGAGGATATTCAGGATCTGGTAGAGAGAGGCATCATGGAGATGCGCGGCTACGAGGTGGCGCAGAAGTATGTGCGTTATCGCTACAAGAGAACGCTCGCCCGCAAATCCAATACGACCGATGACGGCATCCTCTCTCTGATCGATCAGTCCAACGAAGAGGTCAAGCAGGAGAATTCCAACAAAAATCCTGTGATCAACTCCACGCAGCGTGATTACATGGCCGGCGAGGTCAGCCGTGATCTCACGAAGAGAGTCCTGCTCCCTGAGGATATCGTCAAGGCGCATGAGGAGGGCATCATCCACTTCCATGATTCCGATTACTATGCGCAGAAGGAGCATAACTGCGATCTGATCAACCTTGAGGATATGCTGCAGAACGGCACCGTGATCAGTGAGACGCTGATCGAGAAGCCGCACAGCTTTTACACGGCGTGCAATGTGACCACGCAGATCGTGGCGCAGGTGGCATCCAACCAGTACGGCGGACAGTCCTTCTCACTGGCGCATCTGGCTCCGTTCGTAGATGTGAGCCGTAAAAAGATCCGCAAAGAGGTCATTGAGGAGCGCAAAGAGACCGGTGAGCCGATGGATGAGGGCATCATTGAGAAGATCGTTGAGCGCCGGCTCGCCACGGAGATCACAAGCGGTATTCAGACGATCCAGTACCAGCTGATCACCCTGATGACCTGCAACGGCCAGGCGCCGTTTGTCACGATGTTCATGTATCTGGACGAGGCACCGGAGGGACAGACCCGTGAGGATCTCGCCGCACTGATCAGGGAAGTCCTGATCCAGAGAATGCAGGGCGTCAAGAACGAGAAGGGCGTATGGATCACCCCGGCCTTCCCGAAGCTGATCTACGTGCTCGATGAGGACAATATTTACGAGGACAGCAAGTACTACTATCTGACAGAGCTCGCGGCCAGGTGTACCGCCAAGAGGATGGTGCCGGATTATATCTCCGCGAAGATCATGAAGAAGCTGAAACACTCCGCCGGAGAGGATCCCAACGGTCCCGGTGATGTGTATACCTGCATGGGCTGCCGCTCTTTCCTTACACCGGATCGCTCCGGCAACGGCTACAACAATGTCGCGAAGGCGAAGAACTATGATCCCACCAAGCCCAAGTACTACGGTCGTTTCAACCAGGGCGTTGTCACGATCAACCTGGTGGATGTGGCCTGCTCGTCCCACAAGGATATGGACAAGTTCTGGGATATCCTCGATGAGAGACTGGAGCTCTGCCACAGGGCACTGCGCTGCCGCCACGAGAGACTGCTCGGAACGACGTCCGATGTGGCGCCGATCCTCTGGCAGTACGGCGCTCTCGCCCGTCTTGACAAGGGAGAAAAAATAGACAAGCTGCTCTACGGCGGTTATTCGACGATCTCTCTCGGCTATGCAGGACTCTATGAGATGTGCTACTACATGACCGGAAAGAGCCATACGGATCCGGAGGCAAAGAATTTTGCGCTTGCTGTCATGCAGAGACTGAACGACGCCTGCACGAAGTGGAAAAAGGCTGAGAATATCGATTATTCCGTATATGGCACGCCGCTGGAGTCCACGACCTATAAGTTCGCGAAGTGCCTCCAGAAGCGGTTCGGCATTATCGAGGGTGTCACAGACCACAACTACATCACGAACAGCTACCACGTCAATGTGCGTGAGCACATCGATGCGTTTAGTAAGCTGAAGTTCGAGTCGGAATTCCAGCAGCTCTCCCCGGGCGGAGCCATCAGCTACATCGAGGTTCCGAACATGCAGACAAACATCCCGGCTGTGCTGTCCGTCATGAAGTACATCTATGACAATATCATGTACGCAGAGCTCAATACCAAGAGCGATTACTGCATGGTCTGCGGCTATGACGGTGAGATCCAGATCAAAGAGGATAAGAACGGCAAGCTGATCTGGGTATGCCCGAACTGCGGCAACACCGATCAGTCCAAGATGTCCGTCGCTCGCCGGACCTGCGGCTACATCGGCACACAGTTCTGGAACCAGGGCAGAACGCAGGAGATCAAGGACAGGGTGCTTCATCTGTGATACATGGGGCGATGGTTGTAAACATGTAACTTTATCGTTCGCGCTGTAACTTTATCGTTCTCGATTGGTGATAAATTAAAATCCTGATTGTCATTTGGTAACTCTGATTGTCCGCATAACGGAAAATCCGTAATATGTGGGAAAAATGAAAACTGTATTTGTTATCCGGGCATCTGATGAAAGTCAGATGCCTTTTTGTTATTCAGAAGCCTTTTTGCTATAATAAAAAAAGTACAGAACCGCAGGAAGGAAGGGGAGAAAGTTGAAGATCAGAATACCCGCAACAGCGAAGGCGATACTGGATGCTCTGCATGCGAGGGGCTATGAGGCGTTCGTCGTAGGCGGCTGTGTCCGGGATTCGATCCTGGGCAGAGTACCGGCGGACTGGGATATCACGACAAACGCGAAACCGGAGGAAGTCAAGCGCATTTTTTCGCGGACGATTGACACGGGCATGAAGCACGGGACAGTCACGGTGCTGGTTGGTACGCGGCAGCACGAGGTGACGACCTACCGGATCGACGGCAAGTACAGCGACGGGAGACACCCCGACAGCGTGACATTCACCCCGAGCCTCACGGAAGATCTGAAGCGCAGAGATTTCACGATCAATGCGATGGCCTATAACGATGAGACGGGACTGGTCGATCTCTTCGGCGGCGTCGAAGATCTGCAGAAAAAGCTCATCCGCTGCGTCGGCAATCCGCTGGAGCGGTTTTCAGAGGACGCGCTGCGCATCCTGAGAGCCGTTCGCTTTTCCGCCCAGCTGAATTTCAGCATCGACGAGAATACGATCGCCGGCATTGTCATACTGGCACACACGCTGAGCCGGATCAGCGCCGAGAGAATCTGCACGGAGCTGGTCAAACTGATCTGCTCCGATCATCCCGAATATCTGAAGGTGGCCTATGAAGCCGGTATCACACGCGTGATCCTGCCTGAGTTTGACGAGATGATGAAGACGCCGCAGAATAATCCCAACCACATGTACGATGTCGGTACGCATACACTCGTCTCCATGATGAATGTCAAACCGGAAAAAATCCTGCGTCTGACGATGCTGCTGCACGATGTGGGCAAGCCCTCATGCAGGACGACGGATGAGAACGGCATCGATCACTTCCGTGGACACGGAGAAGCCGGGGTGAAGATCGCACAGGATATACTCCGCCGCCTGAAAATGGATAACGCGACGATGCAGACCGTGCTGACGCTGATCCGCTTTCATGACTGCCGGGTTCTTCCGCAGGAGCGTCAGGTGAGGCGCCTGATGAGCCGCACGGGGACCGATCTGTTTCATGATCTGATCCGTGTGCAGGAGGCTGATATCCTGGCACAGAGCCAGTACCGGCGGGACGAAAAACTGCAGAATATCATCGCCGTAACGCAGCTCGGAGAGAAGATCATCCGTGAGAAACAGCCGGTCACCGTCCATGACCTCGCTATCACAGGCAAGGATCTCATGGATGCCGGTGTGCCGGAAGGCCCTGAGATCGGACAGATCCTGAAAGCCGCGCTCGACGAGGTATTGGATGACCCGGCCAAAAATAACCGCGACTACCTCCTGCATTTAGCCGCCAGAATGGCGAGGCGGTAGGCTTATTTCTTGACATTTATATGCTTTCAGTGTATAAAGATTTTATCTGTTGATTTTCATTAGGAGGAATACAAAATGAACAAAACTGAATTAGTTGCGGAGATCGCTAAAGAGTCCGATCTGTCCAAAAAAGATGCTGAGAAGGCTCTCACCGCTTTCACAGATGTAGTTTCCAAGGCTCTTAAGGACGGAGACAAGGTTCAGCTTGTCGGATTCGGTACCTTTGAAGTTTCCGAGAGAAGCGCCCGCACCGGAAGAAACCCTCAGACCGGCGAGACGATCGAGATCAAGGCTTCGAAGACTCCGAAGTTCAAAGCCGGCAAGGCCCTGAAGGATCTTGTAAAGTAATCAATGCGGCTTGATAAATATCTGAAAGTATCACGGCTGATCAAACGACGTACGACTGCCAACGAAGCCTGTGATGCGGGACGTGTTCTTTTAAACGGCAAGGCGGCCAGAGCCTCGGCAGCAGTGAAGGCGGGGGACAGGATCGATATCCAGTTCGGAACAAAGACCGTCAGTGTAGAGGTGCTCGATGTGCGCGAGACCGTCAGAAAAGAAGATACGGAACAGCTTTACCGGTTCCTGTGACAGGTGAGAATGATGCGTCAGAATAAGAAGACGATGATCGGCATCCTGATCGCGGTGGCAGCACTGATGATCGCGATGATGATCATGAGTGTCAAACTGAATACAAAGCTCGTGCAGGGCAGCGAACAGATCTCGGATCTGCAGGCACAGCAGGAAGCGGAGGAGCAGCGTACGGATGATATCAACGCTCTGCGGGACGAAATGCAGAGTGATGATTATAAAGAGCAGGTAGCGAAAGAAAAACTGGGACTTATCAGGGATAATGAGATTATCTTCAAGGAGTCTCAGAGCAGCAGTGATGACCAGTAATCGAGAGCCATATCCGGCAAGACCGGGTATGGCTTTTACTGTTGCAGAAAAGAAAACCCAGTGATGAGAAAATGTGTCCGGACACCGGGACAGGCATGGCCGGGACAGGCATGGCTGATAAATGGCGAATGGGACATAAGGCGATGGCGGGAGATGAAAAACAGTGGATCTGTCAGGCAGAGTAGAGGTGTATATCCGGAAAAATCACCTGATCCGCGGGAAGGAAGAGGTTTGCGTTGCGCTGAGCGGCGGGGCGGACTCCGTCACACTGCTGCTGGTTCTCCGGGAACTCGGCTGCCGTGTTTCTGCCGTTCATGTGAATCATCAGCTGCGGGGCGCGGAGAGTGCCGGCGATGAGGCTTTTGTACGTCAGCTCTGTGAGAAGTACCGGGTGCCGCTGTATGTCTATGCCTTCGATGTGAAGAAACTGTCTCAGGAGACAAAGACCGGCACAGAGGAAGCGGGAAGGATGGCCAGACACAGGGCCTTCCTGGACTGCGTTCAGCGGCACGGCGCTTCCGCGATCGCTGTCGCACATCACGCCAATGATCTTGCGGAGACATTTCTTTTTCATGCGGCCCGGGGAAGTTCACTGAAAGGGCTCGCAGGCATCCGGCCTGAACAGGAGATTATGATCCGGCCGTTCGACAGAGATATCGCAGGCGAAGATGACCTGTTCTCTCTTTCCGGCAGCTTTCGGGAGATCCGCCCGCTGCTCTGTGTTTCCCGGAAGGAAATTGAAGCCTTTCTCTCGGAACGCGGGCAGTCCTACCGGACAGACAGCACCAACTTCATCCCGGACGGCGCACGCAACAGGATCCGATGCGAAATCCTTCCCTGTTTTGAATGTGAGATCAATGCGGAGACGGTACGCCATATCTCGGAAGCAGCCGGCGACATCGCAGCGGCGGATGATTTCCTGCGGCAGGAGGCTGCGAGACGCGCGGAAGGACTCGTCCGGCCATGCGGCGACAATGCTTTTTCTGTGGCGGAGCAGCTGACGGAGGAACCGGAGATACTGCAGGGATATATCCTCATGGATGCCCTGACGCAGGCTGCCGGACGGGCAAAGGATATCGGCCGCATGCATGTGGATCAGGTCAGGCAGCTTTTTTCCATGCGCTCCGGGAGCCGCATCTCCCTTCCGTATGGCCTGACGGCGGTGAGGGATTACACTGGTGTGACACTGATGCCTGCCGGATGGACAGATCCCAGCGCAGATGATGCAGTGTTCATCAACGGAAGCGGCACGTATACCTGGCATGGCTGGCGGTTTCGCTGTGACATCCTCCCGGCGGAGACCGTGCGGTCTCAAATCGGTCAATTCAGGTATACGAAGTTTTTGAATTATGATAAAATAAAACAGAATCTGTGCATCCGAAAACGTTTAAACGGTGACCGGATCCACACGGGGACGAGTGGAACGGAGGGCCCCGGGAAGAAGCTTTCGGATTACATGATTAATGAAAAAATCCCGGCGCGGGAACGGGATGATGTTCCCCTGCTGGCTGCGGACCATCATATTTACTGGGCCGTGGGATACAGAATCAGCACCGAGAGCAGGGTGACAGAGGAAACGTCGCAGGTTCTCAGAATCGCAGCTGAGTATTCATCTCCAGAAGCCGGAACAGCACATGCAGGAGGAAGAATCGTGCCGGAGGATGACAGACCGGTACAGTATACACAACAATACAGAGAGAAGACGGCAGCGTCAGAAGGAGAAAATATGGGAGAATCAGTATCTGTTCTGATTGATCAGGACAAACTCGAAGAGAGAATTGCAGAACTGGGACGCCAGATCAGCAGGGATTATGCGGGCAAATCGCTTCACATGATCTGCATCCTGAAGGGCGGCGTCATGTTTATGTGTGAGCTGGCCAAGCATGTGACGATACCGATGACGATGGACTTCATGTGCTGCTCCAGTTACGGCGGCGGAACGGTGTCCAAGGGTATCGTGAAGATCGTCAAGGATCTGGATGAGCCGATCGAGGGACGGGATGTACTCGTGGTGGAGGATATCGTAGATACCGGACGCACCCTGAGCCACCTTTTCAAGATCCTCAATGAAAGAAAGCCTGCCAGTGTACGCCTGTGTACGCTCCTGGACAAGCCGGAGCGGCGTGTTGTGGATGATGTACATGTGAATTATACGGGCTTCCAGGTGGAGGATGAGTTTGTCGTCGGTTATGGTCTCGATTATGATCAGCGGTATCGCAATCTGCCGTATATCGGTGTGATCCATTTCGATGACTGACTACAGTAAAGGAGCAGATCCGAATTGAACAATAACAGCAGGAGGCCCATGATCGTCTATCTGATCGTCATGGCTGTCCTCATTGTTTTTCTGGCCGTGCTGCCGATGACCGTAAACAGAACGGAGACGGTAAGCGCAGACACGTATCGCAGCTATCTGAGTGACGGCAGCATCACCAATGCGGCAGTTATTCAGAACACAGAGGTACCGACGGGCAGTGTCCAGTTCACGTACGGAGGCAGAAGCTGCGAGGTCCACGTGACGGATGTCAATGCCGCCATCAGCGAGCTGGAAAAAAATAATGTGTCCTACAGGGTCGACGATGTACCGGATTCGGGTATTTTTGAAACCGTTATCCTGCCGATTCTTATCGGCGTGATCGTCCTCTTCATCGTGATGATGCTGGTGAGCCGCACGGCGGCCGGGGCGAACAGCTCGAACGCCCGGATGATGGACTTCGGAAAGAGCAGAGCAACCATGGTCGGGCCGAAGGAGAGCACCGTTCGTTTCTCGGATGTCGCCGGACTCGATGAGGAGAAAGAGGACCTGCAGGAGATCGTTGATTTCCTGAGGGATCCGCAGAAGTATACGAGGGTCGGCGCGAGAATCCCGAAGGGCGTCATCCTTACCGGCAGACCCGGTACCGGCAAGACGCTTCTGGCCAAGGCTGTCGCCGGCGAGGCCAATGTGCCTTTCTTCTCGATTTCCGGCTCGGATTTCGTGGAGATGTTTGTCGGTGTCGGCGCATCCCGCGTGAGAGACCTTTTCGCGGAGGCGAAGAAAAATTCGCCCTGCATTGTTTTTATCGATGAGATCGATGCTGTCGGACGGCGCAGAGGCACCGGCATGGGCGGCGGACATGATGAGCGCGAGCAGACGCTGAATCAGCTCCTGGTAGAGATGGACGGCTTCGGCGTCAATGAGGGCATCATCGTCATGGCGGCGACGAACCGCATTGATATCCTCGATCCCGCGATCCTTCGTCCCGGACGGTTTGACAGGAAGATTGTCGTCGGCCTGCCGGATGTGAAGGGACGGGAGGCAATTCTCCGCGTTCACGCGAGGAACAAACCGCTCGGCGACGATGTGAACCTGAAACAGATCGCCCAGACAACAGCCGGATTCACCGGCGCTGACCTTGAAAATCTGCTGAACGAGTCGGCACTGCTTGCCGCACATGAGAACCGGCTGTTCATCACACAGAAGGATATCCGGGATTCGTTCATCAAGGTGGGCATCGGCACCGAGAAGAAGAGCCGTGTCATTTCCGAAAAGGAGCGGCGGATCACCGCTTATCATGAGACCGGACACGCGATCCTGTTCCACGTGCTTGACGAGCTCGATCCTGTCTATACGATCTCCATCATTCCCACGGGTCCCGGCGCTGCCGGCTATACGATGCCGCAGCCGGAAAACGATGACATGTTCATGACGCGGAAACGCATGATGCAGCAGATCGTAGCGGATCTGGGCGGACGCACGGCGGAAGAGATGATCTTCGACGACATCACAACAGGCGCGTCGCAGGATATCAAGCAGGCGACGCAGACCGCGAGAGCCATGATCACCAAGTACGGCATGTCGAGCAAGCTCGGCCTCGTGAATTACGACGAGGGAGATGAGGACGAGGTCTTCATCGGCCGTGACTGGGGCAAGACCAAGAGCTACAGCGAAAATATTGCCGCGGCCATCGATGAGGAAGTGAAGGAGATCATTGAGGACTGTCATGCGCAGGCAAAGAAACTGATCTCCGAGCACAGGTTTGTACTGGATGAATGCGCGCACCAGCTGCTCATAAAGGAAAAACTGAATCGAACCGAATTTGAGGCCATTTTCGATGAGGAAGAAAAAGCAAAAGCGGCGTCAGCGGAGGGTCAGGTTTCTGATTGAAAGATGCGTAACTGATTTTTTTCAGCAGATACGTAAATGTTGCACAAAAACGACATGATGAAATTGTGAAGTTTGTGCAGACTTTCGGATAACCTTATGTTACTATAATAACCGTAAAAACCCCCCAATACATTATAGTTTTTGCTACACCCCATAAGAGAAATACCTTCTCCACAAAAACCAGCCTTGAATAAAGGCTGGTTTTTGCTATCTATAAGACAACTGTGACAGATCCTGCCTGTAAAGCGCAGGAGCGGTGTGCAGGCATCGCCGAATGCAGCACAGCGGAGTACGGGGTCATACAGTATTGTGTATTGTGGCACTGTTTCAATCAGTCGAAAACGCAGGACGCATGAGGGGGACAGCATGTATCAGGACAGAGAACTGAATTACACATTGAATATGCGGACACTGCTGAAAAAAGATGCTTTATTCAGTGATGAGACGGAGATGTACCGGCAGCCGATGGAATCCGATCCCGGCGACGTCGTTACGATCCGCTTCCGCACGGCAAAGAACAACGCAGATGAGGTTTTCCTCTGCCATGAGAAGGACAGGCTTCCGCTTGCGTGGGAGTACAGCCGGCATGGCTTTGATTATTACAGCATTGACGTTGTCGTGCATGACCGGCCGTTCGATTATTTTTTCGAGATCAGACTCGGAAGGACGGTCTGCTACTATGACAAGCTGGGCGTGACGAGAGACCCGAAGCCGCGTTACCGCTTCAGGGTTCTCCCCGGCTTCCATACACCGGACTGGGCCAAGGGTGCGGTCATGTATCAGATTTTCGTTGACCGCTTCAATAACGGCGACACCTCCAACGATGTGAAGACAGATGAGTACAGTTACCTGGGCCAGCATGTAAAAAAAGTTCATGACTGGTATCAGCCGCCGGCACCCATGGATGTGCGCAATTTTTACGGCGGAGATCTGGAAGGCGTGATACACAAGCTGGACTATCTGCAGGATCTCGGCGTGCAGGTGCTCTACCTGAACCCGATCTTCGTGTCCGCGTCAAACCACAAGTATGACTGTCAGGATTACGATCACGTCGATCCGCATTTCGGCCGCCTGGTGGACGATTACGGCCGCCTGCTGGAGCCCTATGACGAGAACAACACGCACGCGGAGCGCTATATCCGCCGGGTGACCAGCCAGGCCAATCTGGAAGCCAGCAACAAGCTGCTGGCTGAGCTGGTCGAAGAGGCGCATCGCCGGGGCATCCGTGTGATCCTGGACGGCGTGTTCAATCACTGCGGCTCTTTCAACCGCTGGATGGACCGTGAAAAAATATATGAAGGCCACGAGGGCTTTGAACCCGGCGCCTATGTGACGGCGGACAGTCCGTACCGCAGCTACTTCCGCTTTGCGGACGGGAGCTCATGGCCCGATAACGGACAGTATGAGCAGTGGTGGGGCAACGAAACGCTCCCCAAGCTGAATTACGAGGATAGTGAGATCCTGCAGCAGGATATCCTGCGGATCGCGGCCAAATGGGTATCAGCGCCGTACAACTGTGACGGATGGCGACTGGACGTGGCGGCGGATCTGGGACACTCCCCGGCATTTAACCACAGCTTCTGGAAAAAATTCAGAAAGGCCGTGAAGTCGGCCAATCCGGATGCCATTATTCTGGCGGAGCATTACGGTGACGCCTATGACTGGCTGGGCGGTGACGAGTGGGATACGGTGATGAACTATGATGCGTTCATGGAACCGGTATCCTGGTTTATCACCGGCATGGAAAAACACAGTGATGAATTCCAGCAGGGACTGCTGGGCAATGCCGACAGTTTTGCTGATGCCATGCGTTATCATATGGCTTCGTTCACAGGCCCCTCTCTCTATACCAGCATGAATGAGCTGGATAATCATGATCATTCGCGGTTCCTGACGCGCACGAACCATATCGTGGGACGTGTGCAGAACCAGGGCAGTGAAGCGGCATCCAGAAACGCGGATCAGGCGGCGCTGCGTGAGGCGGTTGTGATCCAGATGACCTGGCCCGGTGCGCCTACCGTGTATTACGGCGATGAGGCGGGCGTCTGCGGTTTTACGGATCCGGACAGCCGGCGAACCTATCCGTGGGGACTGGAGGATAAAAATCTGCTGGCCTTCTACAGGACGATCATCCGCGTTCACCGCAGGTATTCCGCGCTGCAGAACGGTTCCGTCAAGATACTGTTCAGGGATTACGGGGTGCTTGTGTATGCACGATTCAACAGGGATGAGACGATCCTCATCCTCGTGAACAACCGCACGGAGAAATATCATCTGGAGGCGGTGGTATGGCAGGCGGGAATTGACCGGCTGGAGAAGGAGATCCGGATGGCGCGGGTTTTCACGACGACGAAGGACGGATTTTTTACCGGCGGAGAGGATGCCATCGTGAACTGCGGCAATCTCCGGACGGATCTGGAGCCGGAGAGCGCGGTGGTGCTTGCACTTTGAATCGGTATATCTTATAATTACAGGCGATGCCGCTGTGGCGGAACTGGTAGACGCAAGGGACTTAAAATCCCTCGGTGCTTACACACCGTGTCGGTTCGATCCCGACCAGCGGCATGATACTTTTTGCCCGGAAATCCTTTAAATCGAGGTTTTCCGGGCTTTTTTGATGCCTTGAAAAAGTTCCATGCAATATTCATGCATTTACAGGGACTTCGGGGAGTTTTTATTTCTGTCCGGAGGCTCATTGCGGTCCGCGGCTCTGACAGCCTCTGAAATGTGACGAAAATGCGCTTCAAATGAAAACTGCTTCTCCCTCCGGCGTTCAGTTGTAGTAAAATGTGAGTAGTCCGCAGGGCTTTCGCTTCAGCTCAGCCTGAAGAGCGCATACATATACTTCCTGTCGGGGAGAGGCCGGTTTTCAGGGTATGTAAGTGGATTTCGCGGTCAGAGGCCGATTTTCAGGGTATGTAAGCGGATTCTGCGGTCAGCGGTTTATTTTTCTCAGGGGGATTTTCAGGCAGGGAAAGAGTTGCAGAAAGTACAGCTGTTCAAACACATCGTCCATGGGAGAAGGAGGTTTGACTATGAATTACATGGAAAAAATTGAGGCAAGAATGTCAACCCGTGAGTTTAAGAAGAAGGAACTTTCCGAGAAGCAGATCGACAGTATCAAAAAAGCGTTTCTGGATACGATGCGGCTGGATCGGGATATTGATGTCAGCCTGGAAATTGTCGGCGGCGATGCAGGCGTTCGTCTGGAAGGACTGGCGGGCTATGGCGGCAATGCTTTTATGGCACCGAACTATCTGGTGATCCTTTCAGATCAGAAGCCCGGCTACATGGAGAATACCGGTTATCTGACAGAGGATCTTATTCTGTCACTGACGGAGATGGGCATTGACTGCTGCTGGATCACGGTCAACGACAGCGACTATGTGAAGACTGCGCTTCGGATCGATTCCATGAAGGAGATCACGGCGCTGGTCGCGGTCGGAGAGGGCAAAAAGGAACGCCTCATGAAGAGACTGGACATCTTCAACCCTTCCAATGTGAAATATAAGGAGCGCGAGGGCCATGTGGCTCCGAAGATCGCACAGGATGACATCGCCTATTATGGCGTTTGGGGCAATCCGGTGGACTGGAGTGATACGAGGATAGCACCGCAGGTTGACCATGCGATTTATGCGGCTTCGCTGGCACCGAGCTTTCTGAACCGTCAGCCGTACCGCTTTATTTTCAGCAATAAGATCCTTGTACTCCTTGCCAAGAAGGAGGAAATGGTGAATGAGAATGATACGCTGCTGGATATCGGCGCTGCGATGCTGAATTTTGCCGCAGTGATCAGGGACGAAAACGGCTCGGACGGCACGTGGCATCTGGGTGTGCCAACAACGATCGGTGATACGAAAAAGCCGGAGGAGTATGAGATCGTCGCGTGGTTTGATCTGTCCTGAGAGCGGGGGTTCCGGCCTGGGGTCTCCATGTGTTCCCTGACTCTGGCAGTGTCTGAACGGGAACGCCGAACAGCTGTCGATGGCCTGCCGAACTTTTCAATTTTCTGTAATTATAGTATGATGAGCAGTGTCTGAACGGGAACGCCGAACAGCTGTCGATGGCCTGCCGAACTTTTCAATTTTCTGTAATTATAGTATGATGAAACAAGATTGAATTGAAAAAGCAACTGCCTGCCTACGAAAAACAGCAGGGGATGCAATAGGAGAAGCGTGCCGTATAGGCAGGCATAGCAGCATCGAAACTTGTACAGTTGACCCATGTAAGAAAGGAAGGGTGTGGCAAATGTATCAGGATGATTACAAACGCTGGCTGAATGCGGATCTGATCGATTTCGATCTGAAAAAGGAACTGCGTGATATTGAAGGTGACGACGATGCGATCAAGGATCGTTTCGCTGTGGCACTGCAGTTCGGTACGGCAGGACTCCGCGGAGTTCTTGGCGCAGGAACAAACCGCATGAATATCTGGGTTGTACGCCAGGCGACGCAGGGGGTTGCCGACTGGGTAAAGACACAGGGCGGTACACAGACCGTGGCAATCAGCTACGATTCCCGTCTGAAGGGCTGGAATTTTGCCAGGGACGCAGCAGGCGTTCTCGCGGCGAACGGAATCCATGTCAGGATTTATGATGAGCTGATGCCGGTTCCCGCACTTTCCTTTGCTACGAGATATTATAAATGCAATGCCGGCATCATGGTGACGGCATCCCATAATCCTTCCAAGTACAACGGATACAAAGCATATGGCCCTGACGGATGTCAGATGACCGATGAGGCGGCGGCTGTCGTATACGCACAGATCCAGAAGACGGATGTGCTGACAGGTGCCAAATACATGAGCTTTGCAGAGGGCGTGGAGAAGGGACTGATCCGGTTTGTCGGCAACGACTGCAAGGAAGCCCTTTATCAGGCCATTGAGTCCCGTCAGGTTCGTCCGGGTCTGTGCAAAACGGCCGGCCTGAAGCTGGTTTATTCTCCGCTGAACGGTACCGGCCTCGTTCCGGTTACCCGTGTCCTTCAGGACATCGGCATTACGGATATCACCATCGTTCCGGAACAGGAATATCCGAACGGTTATTTTACCACCTGCTCATATCCGAACCCTGAAATCTATGAGGCACTCGAAAAAGGACTGGAGCTCGCCAAGAAGACGGGCGCGGACCTGATGCTCGCGACCGATCCTGATGCGGACCGTGTCGGCATCGCCATGAAGTGCCCGGACGGCTCCTATGAGCTGGTATCCGGCAATGAGATGGGCGTACTGCTTCTTGACTATATCTGCGCAGGCAGGATCGAAAAAGGAACGATGCCTGACAGACCTGTGGCGGTGAAATCCATCGTGTCAACGCCGCTGGCAAACCTTGTCGCTGAGCACTATGGCGTTGAGATGCGCGAGACGCTGACCGGATTCAAGTGGATCGGTGATCAGATTGCACAGCTCGAGGCAGCGGGTGAAGTGGACCGGTTTATTTTTGGATTTGAGGAGAGCTACGGCTACCTCGCCGGACCGTATGTACGTGATAAGGATGCCGTGATCGGTTCGATGCTGATCTGCGAGATGGCAGCTTACTACCGCAGCATCGGAAGCTCCATCAAGCAGCGTCTGGAAGAGATCTATGCGCAGTACGGCCGCTACCTGAACAAGGTTGACAGCTATGAGTTCCCGGGACTTTCCGGTATGGACAAGATGGCCGGTATCATGGAGAGCCTGAGAAAGAATCCGCCGGCTGATTTCAGCGGCGATAAGGTTGTGCAGGTTGTTGATTACGAGAAGCCGGAGGAAACAGGACTGCCGAAGGCCAATGTTCTGATCTACAAGCTGGCAGACGGCGCTTCTGTCGTTGTCCGTCCTTCCGGCACCGAGCCGAAGATCAAGACTTACTTCACGACAAAGGGTAAGGATCTGGCGGAGGCGCAGGCAGAGAAGGACAAGCTCACGGAGGCCGTGAAACCGATTCTGTCCTGAAATCCTGAGACCAGTAACCTGATACCTGCAAGATGAAAATCCTGTATACATCCTACAGAACCGGTAAGTACCTTACCAACGCAATATTTAAACTGCCGGCGGTTCACAGAGGCCGCCGGCAGTACAAACAACAATTCTTAGAAAGACTGCCGTCAGTATAAACAGCAGCCCGGACGGCGGCTTATATGATTATTGCTGCCGTACGAAAGACAGGAATGCGAAAGCTGCTGTACCTGTCTGACGACATGGCAGAACACAGGAGGACATACAATCATGGGAACACCATCAATTTCTGCGTGCATGGAGATTAAGGACGGTACGCATCCCGCAAAAATCGTTCTGATGCCCGGCGATCCGCTTCGCGCCAAATATGTAGCGGATACCTATCTGGAGAATCCGGTTTTATTCAATGATGTACGTGCGATGTACGGATATACCGGTATGTATGACGGTGTGGAAGTTTCCGTCATGGGCAGCGGCATGGGAATTCCGTCGATGAGCCTGTACGCGCATGAGCTCTTCACGCAGTTCGGCGTGGAGGGAATCATCCGCATCGGTTCTGCGGGCGGTGTAGGCGATACTGTTAATGTGCGCGATATCGTGGTTGCCATGAGTGCGTCGACGAACTCTGCAGCGCCGGAGAGATACGGCCTGCCGGGACATATTGCTCCTACGGCTGACTGGGACATGCTTCGCACGGCTGTGAAGATTGCAGATGATATGAAACTCCGCACTTCTGTCGGCTCCGTGTATTCTTCTGATTTCTTCTACTATCCGGATCCTGAGGTTGCGAAGAAGGAGCGTGAGGCAGGTCTTCTGGCTGTTGAGATGGAGACCGCCGGTCTCTATACAGAGGCGATGTACTGCCATAAGAAGGCACTGGGCCTGTTTACGGTTTCTGATCACCTCTTCAAGCCGGAGCATCTGACACCGGAAGAGATCCGCACATCGTTCAATGATATGATGGTGATCGCGCTCAAGACGGCAGCGGAGATCACGAAGAAGCTGTAACAGATTTTTTATTCACGAAAAAACAGAGCCAGTTGTACAGGCTGTTTCGGCCTGTCAGCTGGCTCGTATGTTTCGCAGTGCATATGAATCATCAGATAAGCGCATCATACATGCTGCGGTAGAGACGAAGCTCCTCCGGGGTATTCCGGCTCGACAGAAAAATAATCCGTCCGTTTCCGATACTCTGAGCCCCAGAAGTCTGTTGATCTGTCGGCTGTCCTGTTTCAACCGGTTCTTCTTCCGCCAGAAGTCTGCGCTGCCGCAGACGCCGGTGAAGCTGTCGGGCTGTGCCGGCGCCGCCGTCGAAGAGAGGGATATTTCCCATGACCTGGCGGATATGCTCCCGGACAAAAGGGTAGTGCGTACAGCCGAGAACAATGGCATCTGCCTTGCCGATATAGGGACTGAGCAGTTCGGAGAGCAGGGCTGTCAGGTCAGGGTCCTGCAGGTGTCCCCTCTCGATCCTGGCGGCAAGGCCGGGACACATGACGGGAATAAATTCCGCTTCTCCGGCAAGTTCGCTGGAAAGGCGGGCATATTTTTCAAGTTTAAGTGTGGCGGGCGTCGCCATCACGAGAATTTTTCCATGAGGAAAGGCTTCGGCGGCGGGACGGATCGCCGGTTCCACGCCGATGACGGGTAACAGGCTGTCATAACGGCTGCGCACCAGACTCACGGCTGCACTGGTAGCTGTATTACAGGCGATGACAAGAGCCTTGATGCCACGGCTGACAAGAAAATCGACGGACTGCATCGTAAGAGAGCGGATCTCGTCGATAGATTTTTCACCGTAGGGAGCATGGGCGGAATCGCCATAATAGAGATAGTTCTCTGCGGGAAGTTCCTTTGTCAGCTCCCTGAGCACGGAAATGCCGCCAAGGCCTGAGTCAAAAACGCCGATGCATCCCTTCGGGATGTTTTGCTGTTCTGTTAACTGGATATTGTTGCTCATGGTTTTTCTGTCCAATGATGTATAATCCGCTCTGCTGCGGGTGGAGGCATCTGTATTCTGGAAGTGTAAGCAGTAACGAAACGCCTTTATTATATGCCGGACATGAGAAGTTGTCGAGGCGGGAGGTTTTGTTGAAGAAGAATGCGCGGGAAAAAGCACACAGAATTTTTATAGCGGCAGTATCTCTGATGCTGTCAGCTTCGCTGCTTGCTGGCTGCGGGCAGACGACAGACAGCGGCTCGGATCCCGCTGCGCAGGCGGCTGAGACCGCGCAGAAGGCACAGGATGGCGCGAAGCAGCTGATCCACTGGATTGCCGAGACCTTCGGGCTGAACCGTTCTGCGGAAGAAACGTCCGGAACGTCAGACATCACCGCTTCATCTTCTGTCACAGAGAGCAGTTCAGACACCGGGCCTTCGCAGAGCATTTATTTTTCTCTCCTGCCGGAGGAAATGGATGAGAGATATCAGGACAAACTGCCGGAAGGACCCTCGCTCTTTGTCAACAAAGCATCCTTTTACTACTATTATTCTGTTCTCACATCGGAACAGCAGCAGCTGTATGATGCGTTTTTTGCCGTGTTGCAGCAGCCTGACAGCAAAGAGTACAGAAAACGGGTGAATGTGGCGGAGAGTCCGGATTCCGATGCCTTCAGGACCAATATCGATTATGCATACAAGGCGCTGATCTTTGATCATCCGGAGCTCTTCTGGTTCAGTCAGAACGGCGGCGTGTTCAGCTATTATTATTCGGGACAGCAGCAGTCGGATGGCACCTATGCCGTCATGGTTCAGCTGGCGGAGACCTATGACAATTATCAGACGGAGATGACGACCTTCAATCAGGCGGTTGACAGCTTTATGTCGCAGATCGATCTCAGTCAGTCACAGCCGATGATCGCGATGCAGATCCATGACCGGCTGATCGATATGGTTACCTATGACGATGCACTGGCTGATGCGACAACGGCGGCGGGTGATGTGACAGATTACGGATATACGGCTTACGGAGCGCTGGTGGCAAACAGCCGCGGTGAGGCCAACACGGCTGTATGTGACGGGTATTCCTTTGCTTTTGAATATCTGTGCCAGCAGGCGGGGATTACCGCTATGAGAATCACGGGACAGGCGGGTTCATCGCCTGATCAGATGGGCGGTCACTCCTGGAACCTGGTCCAGTATGATGACGGACAGTGGTACGAGGTGGATGCGACCTGGGATGACCGGGAACCGGTGTTTGATGAGAATGATCCGGCGGCGCAGATCTATCATGACGCGATGAATGATACGGTGTACTGGGGCAGAATCCGCCACTACCTGTTCAACGTGACGACGCAGACGATCTCGGATTTTCAGCCGGATGACAGGTATACCTATTATGAGCCGGACGGGAGCTATGCGACGTTCCTCGGCGAATCCTTCCACATCAGGGATGACGGCTCCGATGCGTCCACCGGGGATCCGCTCACATGCCTTGCGCCGACGGCAGAAGGAACGCAGTATTCCTATGATAATCTGATGGGGTATTAAGCCATGGCGTGGCCGGTATTCCGGTAGCCGGCGATAATGCTGTGGACGGTGCGGAAGAGATAGGGCTTGTATTCTTCCATCGGACACGGCTCTTCGTTGATGATCGCAGAATAGGCGGTTGATCCGACGAATTCAACGATGGCAAAAAGCAGAAATTCCGGACGGTCGCAGTCAAAATGGTCTTCCTTCAGTGCCTCGAGATAGTGATTGTAGAAGACGTGCAGATCCGGACCGTCTGTATGGCCGAAAGAAGGATCCTCCACCAGATGCCGGAAGATGCCCCATGACAGATTTTTGGAGATGAAGCGCAGCAGCATCTTGTTATTCTGGAAGAAATCAAGAATGTAGTTGATCAGAGCATCGACGTACTCGCTGACGTTTTTCGGCTGCTTTTCCGTCGGCATCATCTCGATCGATTTGGCCGCATCGAGAAAGATCTGCGCAGACTGCCGTGCCACGAGCTGGTCACGGAGGTCATACTTGTCCTTGAAATACAGATAAAAGGTCCCTTTTGCCACATTGGATTTTTTAGCTATATCAGAGATCGTCGTATCGTTGAAGCCTTTGTTGAGAAACAGCTCATAGGCGTGAGACAGCAGCGACGATCTTTTATTTTCCTTATTTAACTCGACTTTCCCCATACAGAACATCTTCCTTCTGTTCCGCTTGCGCGGACACTTCTTGATTCGCAGCGAAGTGTATAAGCCACGGATTGCTCCGTGCTTGGCACTCCCGCAATCCTGCAAGTATTCGCACTTTCGTTCCGCTTACGCGTCACTTCGTGCTCATACTTGCTGCCTTCGAAATCGCATACAGTCTCTTACACACGCTCTGCGTGTGACGATCCTGTCTGCGTTTCGAAGGGCTTATACACTACGTTAATGTAAAAATGAACGCCGGTCAATATGCATTGTGCACATATCAAATGACTGACCGTCAGTCATTTTGGTTGAGATTTACTAATTGACCGTCGGTCATTTAGGGCTTATTATTCTTAGCGTAGCAAGGAAATCAGCAGTCTCACTGTCGGACTGCTAATCCGGAACACGTCAATGACTGCCGCAGACAATGGCAGGCAAATAACAGAAGACCGCGGGACTGCGGTTCGGGGATAGGGGATGAAAACAATTGGTTAAAGTAGGCAAGTGGATCGCGAAGCACAGGATTCTGATTTTAATCCTTGCCGTGATCGCTCTGATTCCCTCTGCTTGGGGATACGAGCATACGAAAACAAATTACGACCTGCTCACTTATCTTCCTGAAAGCCTTGAGACAGTCAAGGGACAGGATATCCTGGTCGACGAATTCGGCATGGGTGCGTACGCACAGATCGTCGTCGAGAATAAGAGCCTGAAGCAGGTACAGCAGATCGAGAAGGACGTTGAGGCCATTCCGCATGTCAAATCCGTTCTCTGGTATGATGATGTGGCGGATATCACACTTCCGCTCGACATGGTGCCGCAGGATCTGCGTGAGAAGTTCATCAACGGTGATGCGACGATGATGCTTGCATTGCTGGATGACTCTACATCAGCGGACACGACGATGGATGCCGTGCGTCAGATCCGGGAGACACTTGACAAGGACTGCAGCGTCAGCGGTATGACGGCCATTCTGAACGACCTCAGTGATCTGGTCGATCAGGAGCTTCCGATCTATGTAAGCATTGCCGTTATTCTCTCACTGATCGCGATGCTTCTGCTGACCGACTCCTTCGCGGTTCCGTTCCTTTTTCTGATTGATATCGCCTTCGCCGTCGTGTACAACATGGGCACGAACATGATGTTCGGTCAGATCTCCTACATTACAAAAGCAATCGCGGCTGTCCTGCAGCTGGCCGTTACGATGGATTATTCCATCTTCCTCGTCGGCAGCTACAAGGAGAACAAGCAGAGATTCCCGGGCGAAAATGAACGCGCCATGGGTCATGCGATCTCCAATACCTTCAAATCGATCATCGGTTCATCGGTGACGACGATCGCAGGTTTTATCGCTCTCTGCTTCATGACCTTTACACTGGGCCTTGATATGGGCCTTGTCATGGCGAAGGGCGTTGTGTTCGGCGTTCTGACCTGTGTGACAGTACTTCCGTCACTGGTTCTCTGCTGCGACAAGCTGATCACAAAGACCACGCACAGAGCACTGCTGAACAACCTGAAAAAGCCTTCGGATTTCATCACAAAGCATTTTCCGATCTGGCTGGTTATTTTTGCCGTGATGTTTATTCCGGCGATCTACGGCAATAACAATGTCGGCGTTTACTATGATATGTCCGGCTCTCTTCCGGGAACGCTTCCTTCCAAACAGGCAGCGCAGAAGGTGGAAGATGATTTCGGAAGCAGCACCCTTCATATGCTCCTGATTGATAAAAATACACCGGCCAAGGATCAGAAGGAACTGCTGAATGAGATCGATGATGTCGACGGCGTCAACTACTGCCTCGGCATGCAGTCGATCGTAGGCTCCGACGTTCCGGAATCCATGATACCGTCCGATGTGAAGGATATGCTGGAGAGCGGAAAATACACGCTTGCTTTTGTCAGCAGCAAATACTATGCAGGGTCGGATGAGGTCAATGCACAGATCGACAAAATCAATGAGATTCTTCATCAATACGATGAGGGAGGCATGCTGATCGGCGAAGCGCCGCTGACGCATGACCTGGTTGATGTCACCAACGTCGATTTCCGCAATGTTACATCGGCATCGCTGATCATTATTTTCATCATTATTGCCTTTGTTTATAAATCGTGGACACTGCCGGCAATCCTCGAGCTTGTGATCGAGTTCGCCATTCTGGTCAACATGGCCATTGAGTTCTACACCGGAACAAAGGTTTCGTTCATTACCAGCATTATCCTCGGAACCGTACAGATGGGTTCAACCGTCGATTATGCAATCCTGATGACGAGCCGTTATCAGAAGGAGCGGCAGCGTGGGCACGACAGGAAGGAAGCCGTGAAGATCGCCCATGAGGCATGTATGGGTTCGATCATCACCTCCGGTATTTCCTTCTTCGCGGCGACAGCAGGCGTGGCAGCTTATTCGGATATCGATATTATTCATTCGATCTGCCTGATGCTTGCCCGCGGTGCACTGATCAGTACGGTGACCGTTCTCTTCGTACTGCCGGGTATGCTCCGCCTGTTCGGAGGAATCATTGAGCATACCTCCTATGATTTCCTGGGCAAAAAACGGGCGGCCCGCATCGAAAAGTTTAAAGCGAAGAGACAGAATGCCGGCGGCGAACCTGCCGTTGCCACGGCGACAGTTGCAGGTGCGGCAAACACCGAATCTGCTCCCGCAGATGATGACAACAGGGGAGATTCGTCAGATCCGGGCAATAACAGTACGGAAGATGCCGGCGGATCCGGACAGTAACCGCAGGGAAGATCCGGGCACTCAGAGATAACAGATAACAATTGAGAGGCTGTGAATATTCAAACCGGGGAATACAGACCTGGGGAAAGAATCGAGGTTGAGGGACTTATGAACAGAAACAGCAGGATCAGAATAAAAAACAGAACCAGAAAAATGGCAAATACATCCGCGGCTGTCGGTATGGCCGTCCTGATGGGAATTACCCCTGTGATTTCTGCTGTCCCTGCGTATGCAGACAGCAGTGACGAGCAGGTGGATAAGGAAGAGTCGGTATATGTCAATGCAGATGCCAGCGGAAAGACATCCAAGATCACGGTATCAGATCATCTGCGCAATCCGGACGGAGCCTCTACCCTGGAGGATTCCTCCACGCTCTCCGATATTGAAAATGTCAAGGGCGATGAAACCTATACCGGAAGCGGCAGCAACATGACATGGGATGCCAACGGCAGCGACATTTATTACCAGGGCACATCCACAGAAAAACTGCCGGTCGGCGTAAAGTTCACTTACCTGCTGGATGGCAAGGAGATCTCTGCAAAGGATCTCGCCGGAAAGAGCGGCAAGCTGACGATCAGGATCGACTACACCAATAATACATCCTCGACGGCGAAGGCCGGAGGCAAGGATGTCAGCCTTTCCACACCTTTTGTCATGATGACGGGACTCATCCTTCCGGATGATACCTTCTCCAATGTCACGGTCGACAACGGAAAAATCGTCAATGATGGATCGAGAAATATCGTACTGGCCTATGGCATGCCGGGACTTGCAGACAGCCTTGATCTGGATTCTCTCAAACAGAATTCCAAGGATGCCATCGATTCTATGAAAAAGGCAAAAAATACAGCGAATGACCTCGAGTCCGATGAGGACGTGAAGAGCAGTTCATCGGATTCCGCAGATACAAAGGATTCTGACGATACCGAAACAGACGATGAGAAGGCATCGGATGCGAAAGAGGATATTGACGATTTCAGCATTCCGGAATCCGTGGAGATCACAGCTGATGTGACGAATTTCTCTCTCGGATCCACCTATACCTTCGCTTCGTCGGATATTTTTGACGACATCGATACGGATAATTTCGAGGATCTCTCCGATGTGAAGGACATGATCGACAAGCTCGAGGATTCCATGACGCAGCTGGCAGACGGATGCTCGGAGCTGAACGACGGCGCGGCAAAGCTGGATGACAGCTATGGCGAGCTGGATGATGGCATTTCCACGCTGAAGGACGGCCTGGATCAGGCAGTTTCCGGTGCGCAGCAGTATACGCAGGGCGTTGCATCGGCAGCAGAGGGTGCGAGCCAGCTGAGCGCGGGCGCAAATAAGCTGAACAGTGCACTGAGCGGCAGTTCGGATCAGCTGACAGACAATGTGACAGCCCTTGCCAACGGAGCCGCAAGCGTGTCCAATGGCGCAGCTGCCGTGAGCAACGGCGTCAATGCGGCCGTAGATTCCATCAGCTCTCTGGAGAGCGGACTGTCCACGGCAAAAAATGCACTGGATTCGATCAACACCTCCGTCCTTACGGATCAGAGCTCGACGCTGCAGGCGCTGCAGAAGGCATCCCAGGCAGCAGCCTCTGCACAGCAGCTGGCTTCCACGGATCCCGCGGGTTCACTGACGAGCACGCTGACATCGCTGAATGAGACTTCAGCGAGCCTGTCATCGCAGATTGCCAACCTGCAGACAACACAGGGTGCCCTGAATGCGGCCATTGCGGCAGCGGATCAGAGCGATCCGAATTCGGCGGCAGTGGTAGCGCAGGAACAGCAGGCAGTGGCACAGCTGCAGAATTCGATCAATACCCTTTCAGCGCAGAAAACGCAGGTTGACAGCACGATTCAGGCCATCACAGCGGCGCAGGGCAATGCAGAAGAGCTTCAACAGATCCTGCAGTCTGTATCCGGCCAGACACAGACGCTGCAGCAGGAACTGAACGTATCGGCAGGATATGCTACACAGATTCAGACGGCGAGAAATTCCATCAGTCAGGTAAGTGCAGGCCTTGGCTCTGCCATCAGCCAGATCAATGGAAGCAAGCAGAATCTGAGTACGCTGAAAAACGGAGCGGCTTCTGTCGCATCCGGTGCATCACAGGTATCCAGCGGTGCTTCACTTCTTTCCGGAAGCACAGGACAGCTCGTCAGCGGTGCGGCCAGCCTGTCTGCAGGTGCAACAAAGCTGAACACAGGCCTTCAGACGCTGAACAGCAAGTCTTCAGATCTTGTAGACGGTCTGAAACGGCTGCTGGATGGTGCCGGAACCCTGAAGGATGGTTCTACACAGGTGAAGGATGGTATCAGTCAGCTGCATGACGGCACGCAGGAGCTTGCCGACAGCACCGCAAAGCTGAACAGCGGCGATATGTCTGATATCTACGATTCCTCAAAGGATCTCATCGATGATGTATCTGATCTTCAGGATCGTCTGACGGCGCTGAATTCTGAGGATACAAGCTATACAAACTACAGCGGCATCGCTTCCGGAAAGACCGGATCCGTCAAATTCATCATTGCGACGGATGAGATCAAAAGCGATGACAGCGATAACTGATTCATAAATTTCCCCCCTCATTCTCGTAAGAGCTATGCTCTTATCAGGTCCCCGGAGCGGCTGCGGCCTCAGTGCTGCAGCCGCTCCTCTATTTTGGCTATATAAACAAATGCAAAACTGGTAATTGTAATATGTTCAGTTCGTTTTAAGATAAGGGACATATTCCGGAATGAAAAGCAATGTGAAGAGCATCCGGAAAATACGATGAAGGGTGGAAAGACATCATGCAGAACACAGAAAATGTAAGACACACGGGAGAAAAGCAGCACACTGAGAGACGTACCAGCGCGGAGACAACGAGAGAAATTGTCATCATGGCCATGTTTACGGCGCTCACTTACGTTTTTACATGGCTGATCAACATCCGGCTTCCGCTTCCGGGAACCGGCGGACTGATCCACCTGGGCAATGTACCGCTGTTTATTGCGGCGATGCTCTTCGGTAAGAAGACCGGCGCTGTATCCGGCGCCTTCGGCATGGGACTGTTTGACCTGACGAGCGGCTGGGCGCTCTGGTCGCCGTTTACTTTTGTGATTGTAGGCCTGATGGGGTTTGAAGTCGGCCTGTTCGCGGAGAAGAAACCGATTCGTAATCAGTTCGTGAACGATCTTGTATCGCTGATCATTGCGCTTGGCATCAAGGTCGGCGGTTATTACGTGGCAGAGGGCATCATCACCGGCAACTGGCTGGCGCCGGTCGGATCGATCCCCGGCAATGTGGTGCAGGTCGGCGTGGCTTCGATCGTCGTGCTTGCGCTTGCACCGTTTCTCCGCCGCGCACTGCGCAGATCTCCGCTTTCTGCTGAGATGGCGCATGCAGCTGTGAAGGAATAAGGAAGCAGCCGGGCTGTTGGCGTAATGACATAACCTGGCTCAGAAAATGCCAATCATTTTTTTAGTAACTGCCTGTGCAGATAAGAAGCGGCGAACGTCTCTGTCTGCGTAGGCAGTTTTGCGTGTTACAGTTCATTTATTGCCAGCCATGTGTTCCGTGGCTCTGGCAGTGGTTAAATTGTAACTTTCGCGTGAACGGAGAGCCACATTCGGGCTGAAAAACAGGTGCGAATATGATAAAATCAGCTTATAAAATAAGACTGGAAAGGATCAGACATCATGAAAAAGGAAAATCGCAAAGCTGCACAGGAACGCCGGGCTAAGGAGAGAGAGGCCGAGGAACGGAAGAAAAAATTAACCCGTATCCTTGTGCCCGTCATTGTGATCGCTGCTCTGGCGGTTCTTGTGATCGGCATTGTTGTAACGGCTTCTCATTCAGAGGATGATAATGTAAAAACATCGGATTCGGCCTATGATTCCACGGGATCTGTGACGGCGGCGTCAGAGGCGGGAGCGAATACATCTGCGGTTTCTACGGCCTCGGTTTCCACGGAGAGTGTAGTCGCTGACAGCACACAGACCGCAAAGCTGGGCGATACGGTTGTCATTGACTATGTGGGAAAAATTGACGGCGTGGCTTTTGACGGCGGAACGGCGGAGAATCAGACCCTGACGCTCGGCTCGGGCGCTTATATCGACGGTTTTGAGGATCAGATTGTCGGTCATCATCCGGGAGAGACATTCGATATCAATGTGACGTTCCCGGATGATTACGGTGCAACGGATCTGGCCGGTAAAGACGCTGTATTTACGATTACACTTGATTCTATTCAATAATACGCGTAGCACAGCCCAGCCAGATTCAGAATCCCGGTTAATGCGCATGGCACAGCCTGAGTGAGAATCCCCGGTTGATGTGTATTGTATGGTACAGCCTTATTTCGAGACTCTGCTGATACGTGTGGTATAAGAGAAAGAGGGAATAACCATGTCCTGGAAACCTGCCCGGTGGATACAGCATCAGAAGGACCGCATCCGTCTGGATAAGAAAAGCTTTTTTACCTATTCTGTTCTGCGGATACTCGTTATTCTGACCGGTATCCGCTGCTTTTTCCAGGGACGGTATGAGGATGTGGCACTGTGCATCCTTTCCCTCTTCCTGTTTCTGCTTCCGTCTTTTTTTTCAGAGAAGCTGAAAGTCGAAATACCGACGCTGTTTGAGAGCCTTATTTATCTGTTTATTTTTGCAGCAGAGATTCTGGGCGAGGTGAATCACTACTATACGGCGATTCCCGGCTGGGATACGATGCTCCATACGATTAACGGTTTTCTGTGTGCGGCCATCGGTTTTTCACTGGTCGATATTCTGAACAGGAAAAGCAAAAACCTGAACCTCTCACCGCTCTATCTGGCACTGGTGGCGTTCTGTTTTTCCATGACGGTCGGTGTACTGTGGGAGTTCTTTGAATTTTTCTGCGATCAGACGATGTTCCTGGATATGCAGAAGGATTTTATCGTGAAGGCATTCGGGTCGGTTACGCTGGATCCTACGAATCAGCAGATCCCCGTGAAGGTGTCGAACATCACGAAGACTGTGATCTACGCAGCAGATGGCACGACGACTACGATCAACGGTGGATACCTCGATATCGGTATTATCGATACGATGAAGGATCTCTTCGTCAATTTTATCGGTGCGATCGTGTTCTCTGTCATCGGATATCTGTATGTGAAGAAACGGGACAACAAGTCCATAGCGAAGAGTCTTATCCTGACGACGCTCACGGATGAGGAACTGGCTGAACAGGAGAAGCAGATCGAGCAGCATAAGCTGGATCAGATCAATGAT
The DNA here is from genome assembly GCA_900318405.1 of uncultured Eubacteriales bacterium. Classification (GTDB taxonomy): domain Bacteria; phylum Bacillota; class Clostridia; order Lachnospirales; family Lachnospiraceae; genus Bilifractor. The sequence continues at coordinate 57,376 of ONKP01000015.1, forward strand.
GCCGCCCGGCGCGAGGCCGCTGTGCGGGCTGAGATCGAGCGGCGGCAGAAAAATCTGGCCGACGATGCGGATCGTGTGAAGAAAGAGTGGAAAGAGAATCTGGAAGAGGATTTCGGTTATCCCGAGCGTAAGGCAGATCACTCAGGAGGAAAGCATAGAAGATGAATCTGAGATTTATCCTGAACAGCCTGGGTCTGGGTGTCGGGCTGGCTATGGATGCGTTCTGCGTATCGATGGCAAACGGGCTGAATGAGCCGGACATGTCGGGCAGGAAACGATGTGCCATTGCGGGAACATATGGTGCGTTTCAGTTCCTCATGCCGATGATCGGCTGGCTCTGCGTCCATACGATTCTTACGTATTTTCAGGCGTTCCAGAAGTTTATCCCCTGGATCGCCCTTTTTCTGCTTTTATATATCGGCGGAAAAATGCTGCTCGAGGGCATCCGCAACAGGAAATCCGAGGAGAAGAAGGCGCATGTGCTGAGAACGTCCGAGCTGATGGTGCAGGGCATCGCCACCTCGATTGACGCGCTGTCCGTCGGATTTACCATCGCAGGCTATGAAACGTCGGCGGCAATTGCTGCGTGTATTCTGATCAATCTGGTGACGTTTATCCTTTCATACGCGGGACTGATTATCGGGCGAACCTTCGGAACGAAGCTTGAGGGCCGGGCTAACATTGTCGGCGGTGTTATTCTGATTGCCATAGGCGTCGAGATCTTTGTGCAGGGATTGCTCGGCGGCTGAAGAAACTGGGGGCAGCAGGAGCAGATACAGTACGACGACAGAATAAGTAGAATACAGGGCATGAAGAAAGGCAGACGGAACTTCAGACAGAAAAATGCGCAGAGTTGATTTTGAAAATGGCAGGATGCTTCAGAATATCGCGGCGACGACGCTTCCGATGCTTGTCGCACAGGTTCTGAACCTCCTTTACAGTATTGTGGACCGGATCTACATAGCCCGGATCCCGGTGATCGGAACGGCGGCACTCGGAGCCGTTGGCCTCTGTTTTCCGATCATCATCATTATTACGGGTTTCACCAACATGTTCGGCAGTGGCGGACAGCCGCTTTTTTCCATGGCGATCGGAAGAAAGGACAGGAAGGAAGCGGAGAAGCTGCAGAACACAGCACTCTGGCTGATTCTTCTGACAGCCTGTGCGATCATCGTGCTCGGGGAAATATTTGCGCGCCCGGTGCTCCGCGTGTTCGGCGCCTCTGACAATGCGCTGACCTATGCGATGCCGTATCTCCGGATCTATCTGCTGGGAACGGTCTTTTCCATGGTCGGTACCGGCATGAACCCCTTCATCAATGCGCAGGGTTTTACAACAACGGGCATGACGACTGTCATTCTGGGAGCCATGGCCAATCTTCTGCTGGACCCGCTGTTTATTTTTGTCTTCGGGATGGGCGTGGAAGGTGCCGCCATTGCGACGGTGATCTCGCAGTTTCTGTCAGCGGTTTATGTGATCCGTTTCCTGACGGGAAAGACACCGGAATTCAGGCTCCGGCTGATGCCGCTCCGTGAGCTGCGCGCGTGCGGCCGGGAGGCGCGGAATATTTCCGGTCTCGGCACGGCGGCGCTTGTGATGCAGCTCACGAACAGCCTGGTCCTGATCTGTGCGAACGGCATGCTGTCGCAGCTTGGCGGTGATCTCTACGTGTCGATCATGACGATCGTCAACTCGGCGCGGCAGGTATTTGAGACGCCACTGCTTGCAATCGTGGAGGGCACCAGTCCGATCCTGAGCTACAACTATGGCGCGGAGCGGCCGCAGAAGGTGAGAAAAGGCATCCGGTATATGTTTGTCATGTGTATCGTGTATGCACTTCTGGTGTGGGCTGTCATGATGGCGGCGCCACAGCTGATCGTCCGGATCTTCAGCTCGGATGAGACGATACTGGAAGACGCCATGCCGGCGATACGGATCTACTTCTCGACATTCTTCTTCATGGTGTTCCAGTACACGGGGCAGACCGTATTTAAATCGCTGGGAAAGAAAAAGCAGGCGATCTTCTTCTCGCTTTTCCGCAAGGCCATGATCGTGGCACCGCTGACATATATTTTTCCACTGGTGTTTGGCATGGGAACGGATGGCGTGTTCCTGGCGGAACCGGTGTCCAATGTCATCGGCGGACTGGCGTGCTTCATCACGATGCTGCTGACTGTCGGCGTGGAGCTGAGGCAGATGCAGGAAAGAAGCCGAGGATGATCAGCGACCCGCCAGATGACAATATTTTTTAAGTGACAGCAGGAAGATGAATTCTGTGAATCGAAATGGCAGGGGTTGGAAATATAAGGAAACCTCAGCAATAAGAAAAATACCGGAAAGCTGTAACAGCAGAATAATAACGGAGGACAGACGATGGATTATTTTAAGGTTTTTCACAGGCTGCAGAATGGAAATGATGTGCGCGGCGCGGCGATCGCGACGGATAAGGAGCAGCAGACGCTGACGCCGGACATCGCCGCCTATATCGCGCGCGCCTATGCTGCGTGGCTGGCAGAGCGGACGGGAAAAGCAGTGGGAGATCTCCGCATCGGCGTCGGACATGACAGTCGTGTGACGGCGGAGCCGCTTTCGGAAGCAGTTCTGAAGGGGCTCTCTGTGGCGGAGAGTTACAACTGCCACCTCATCTCGACACCGGCGATGTTCCAGTCGACGGTTCTGCCGGGCAGTGATTTCGACGGTGCGGTGATGATCACGGCGAGCCATCTGCCGTTTAACCGCAACGGCCTGAAGTTCTTCACGAAGGACGGCGGACTGGAACACAGCGAACTGACAGAGGTGCTTGATCTCGCTACGGCACTGGCAGAAAAATATGCCGGCGGCGGTGCAGCAGAAGCAGCAGATAACACCGCCGGTGGTGCAGCAGAAGCAGCAGAGAATACCGCCGGTGGTGCAGCAGAAGCACCGGGTAATACCGAAGGCGGGACGCCGGCGGCAGAAGTGAAGGATGTTTCAGCGGCCGGACTGCCGGAGGGCGAGGGCAGCAGCGTTGATTTTGACATGGTGGGCCTCTACTGTGATCATATGAAGCAGATCATCATCGATGAAGTACAGGCAGAGGACAGAGAGCATCCGCTTGCCGGACTTCACATCGTTGAGGATGCCGGCAACGGCGCCGCAGGATTTTTTGCCACGGATATTCTGCAACCGCTCGGCGCTGACATCAGCGGCTCTGTCTATCTGGATCCCGACGGGACGTTCCCGAACCACATTCCGAATCCGGAGAATCATGACGCCATGAATGCGGCGCGGAAGGCGGTGACGGACAGCCGGGCGGATCTCGGCGTGATCTTCGACTGCGACGGAGACCGCGGGGCCGTTGTTTTTGCAGACGGGACAGAGGTGAACAGAAATGTGCTGATCGCTCTGCTGGCGGCGATTCTGGCGCCGAAGCATCCGGGTTCTGTGATCGTAACGGATTCAGTGACGTCGGACGAGCTTCATGATTTTCTGGAAAAAGACCTCGGCCTGAAGCATTTCCGCTATCGCCGCGGTTATAAAAATGTAATCGACAAGGGGATTGAGCTCAATAAAGCCGGCGAGGACTGTGAGCTTGCGATCGAGACCAGCGGTCACGGTGCGTTTAAGGAGAATTACTTCTCAGATGACGGCGCCTACATCGCCGTGAAGATTATCTGCACGATGGCGCGTCTGCAGAAGGAAGGAAAAACCATCGAATCGCTGATCCGGGATCTGAAGCAGCCGGCGGAATCTGTTGAGGTGCGCTATACGATCGCCGGTGAGGATTTTGCCGATTACGGGACAAAGGTGCTGGAGGACTTCCGGGTATTTGCGGAACAGGATCCGAGGTTCCATATCGTGGAGCCGAACTACGAGGGTATCCGTGTTTCCTTTGATGATGAGGAAGTGAAGGGCTGGATGCTTCTGCGGAAATCCCTGCATGATCCGGTGCTGCCGATGAATATCGAGGCTGAGAAGGCCGGAGGAACGGATATCATCCGGAAGAGATTGGAGCCGTTCTTCGCAAGATTCGACAGGCTCTCCGTCTGAATCCGGGCGCAGGCTGCTGGCATGGCTTCAGACTGTACTGTGGCAGCATTCATGGCGTGTATTTATATTGTGCCGCAGTGAGTTTTGCGGCAGATGAGGAGGGGTGAACATGTCAGGAAGGAAAACAGCGGCGCTGCTTATGGCAGCGGTTATGTTTCTGATGAGTGCTGCAGGATGCCGGAGCAGCGGACAGAGCACGGGGGCTTCGGTATCGGAGCAGGCGTCGCCGGAGCAGACGTCATCGGAGACATTGTCCGTCAGTTCTGTGGAGACTGCCAGCTCCGTGGAGACGCCTGCAGGCAGCGGAAAGCTTTTATCGGGCAAAACGGGTTCTTCAGAGTCTTCATCGGGCACAGGGCAGAAGAATAGCGCTGATAAAAAATCTTCCGCTGTTTTCAGCGGTAAGGGTATCACCTCTGATATGGGAACGGGAGATTTTTCCGGCTGGATTCTGAAGGTGAGTAAGGTGAACAGCTGGCCGGACGGCGACAGGAAGGCCGTGCAGATGGGCGCTTCTCTGGAAAACCGCACGGGTTCCGCGCAGGATTCCTGGGAGTTCCGGCTGGATATCGGAGCCGAGCCGAAGGTCAGTGATTCCTGGAACTGCAGTCTGAAGACCAGCGGAAGCGTATTCGATGTGACGCCGGCGGATTACAATAAGCATGTGGATGCCGGCGGAACCGTGAATGATATCGGCATTATTTTTTCCACTGTGCAGGATGTGAATATCGAGGGCACGTACAGAGTCGATGCGTCGACGAAGGAGGCTGTAAAGATGACTTCGGAGGAAGAAAAAACGTATCGGAACGCGCAGATCGCAGCTGCAGGCGCGGGAAACACAGCGGCAGCGGGCAGCGGAGTAAAGAAGGAAGTCGCCGCGGCTGACAAATCAGGTACGCCGTTTGCCAATCACGGTAAGCTTAAGGTGGACGGAATCGACCTCGTGGATGCCCATGGAAAAGCGTATCAGCTGAAGGGCGTCAGCACGCACGGTATCGCATGGTTCCCGCAGTTTGTCAATGAGGATGCTTTCCGCACGCTGCGCGACAGCTGGGGCGCCAATCTCGTCCGTCTGGCCATGTACACGGCGGAGAGCGGTGGCTACTGCACCGACGGTGACAGGACGAAGCTGGAGCAGACGATTGATACAGGCGTGAAGGCAGCGACGGATCTTGGAATGTACGTGATCATCGACTGGCATATTCTGTCCGACCAGACACCGCTGAAGTATCAGGATCAGGCAAAGGACTTTTTCGGGCGGATGTCTGCGAAGTACGCCGGTCAGGGAAATGTTCTCTATGAGATCTGCAATGAGCCGAACGGCAGTGCGTCCTGGAGTGACATCAAGGCCTATGCGGAGGAGATCATTCCGATCATCCGTGCGCACAACCCGGACGCGGTGATCATCGTCGGCACGCCGACATGGTCGCAGGGTGTTGACAAGGCGGCAGCTGATCCGATCAGAGATTACCCGAATATCATGTATACATTGCATTTTTATGCTGCGACGCATAAGGATGATCTGCGGAACAAGCTCACAGCGGCCAGAAACAGCGGCCTTCCGATCTTTGTATCGGAGTTCAGCATCTGCGACGCCTCCGGCAATGGAGGTATCGATTACGACTCGGCGGCAGCATGGAAGAGCCTGATCAATCAGGACAATTTGAGCTACGCGAGCCTGATCAATCAGGACAATTTGAGCTACGCCGGCTGGAGCCTCGCGAATAAAAATGAGACGTCTGCGCTTATCAAACCGAATGTGACGAAGACCAGCGGCTGGACGGACGATGAGCTGTCGGACACAGGCCTGTGGCTGAAGCAGATGATTTCGGGAAAGTAACGTGCGAATACCGGACTGTGGCTGAAACAGATGATTTCGGGAAAGTAACGTGCGAATACCGGACTGTGGCTGAAGCAGATGGTCGCGGGAAAGTAACCGGATGCCTGCAGATGGCCGCGGGGAGGCGGTATCTGCAGTTCTGAAAGCAGTGGATGAAAGCAATGTATGAACAGGAAGCATCAGTGACGCAAAAACAGGAGATCAACATCCGGGTGATCCGCTCGGGACGCCGGAGCCTCGCCATGGAAGTCAGACCAGGAGCAGAGGTCATCGTGCGCGCGCCGTATCATGCGACCATGTCAGAAATACGGGATTTTGTCAGTAAGAACCGCGGATGGCTTGATCATCATCTGGAACTGGCGAAGGAAGAACAGCGCAGGATCAAGGAGAGCCCCTATGGAACGATCAGCTGGGAACAGGTGCAGAAATATGCGGATCTGGCGCTGAAGACGATTCCGCCCAGAGTGAGGCGGTATGCGGAGCAGATGGGTGTCACGTATCACAGGATCACGATCCGCTGTCAGCGGACACGCTGGGGAAGCTGTTCCACGAAGAAAAATCTGAATTTCAACTGTCTCCTGATGCTCACGCCACCGGAGGTGCAGGACTATGTCATCGTCCATGAGCTGTCGCATCTGAAGGAAATGAATCACTCGCCTCGTTTCTGGGCCGAGGTGGAAAAGGTTCTGCCC